>DAJP01000012.1:8544-11421 GCA_002496355.1 Euryarchaeota archaeon UBA346
CTTGGTTGATATGGTTTGCGAGATGACGGAGTATTTCTGCTGGGTGCTTCACTCCATAGAGGACGAAGATGACGCTGAACTGTCCAACAGGATATGTCAATCCGTCCGCATATTCTATCTTTAGGTTCCGTTCGAGATTCTGGGAAATCACATAGTGAGTCGCATCTTTTACTGCGACAGGGTCTTTATCGATCGCAATGGTTTTCGCTTGAGTGTTTCGTACGATAAGCGTGGGGGTCACAGGGAGAGAACCGCTTCCGATCACAAGGACTCTATCGTGTTGTGAAATCTGAGCTAAGAAGATTTCCTTTGTGAGTATCTCTTGGTACATTTTCAGATATATCTCGGAGATGATTTGGAATTTAGATCCTATCCTTTCAAAGAGGATGAATGCAGAATCCATGCTGTTTTTCAGAAAGTTTGTGCGTATCTTGCCACCTATCTGTTGAAAGATGAGATGCTGAAGGAAAGAAAATAACTGCTCAAGGTGAGAGGTCGACATTCTCTTGTCTCTCAGGAAATGATTTTCGTTCTATAAGGATTGGTATTTTCTTAAATGTAATTTTCTTCTCGTAACCACTGTGCTATCCGTTTCATGCCTTCCGCGTAATCGACCGCTGGAGCGTATCCTAAGAGGCAGTGTGCTTTTTCGATAGAAACAGTTCGTTGACTGGTGAAGAGATGGACCGCGGTTGGTGTAAGGAGCGGGGTGTGATGGAACAGATAGTATCGGAGCATCATCAGGTGACTGAGGAGAGAGCCCATGGTGTATGTGAGGTTTCGTTTGATGGGTGGTTTTCCGGCAAGACTGGCTAAATCATTCAGATAGGTTTTCCAGGTGGTGGTGTTGTCCCCATCTGTGATTTCAATGATTTCCCCTTCGATATGTGCTGCGGTGAGACTCAAGAGAAGACCATCGAGAAGGTTGTCAATGTACGTATGAAGGAACAGACCGGTGCCATGGTTAATGAGCGCGATGCGGTCTTGTTGGATTGCCTGGAGTGGTCTGAGACACCATGTTTTTGCACCGGGTCCAAAGACGCTTCCCGGCCTGATGATAACCATCGGGAACCCATGGTCCTTGTACTGTTGTAGAAGGTATTGTTCAGCGAGTCCCTTTGAGGAGCTATATGTTCCAATGGTTTTTGATGACGTGCTATGAAGATGGCTTAGAAAAATGAACCGCCGAATCTTGTCGTTACATGCCTGGACCAGATGTTTTGTTCCGTTGAGGTTGACGTCCATGATGTCTTTTTTCGAGCCGAAATCCTTGACAAGAGCAGCACAATGGAACACAATATCCGCGTCCTTGATGAGGGATTTCAGAGAAGCTGGGTTGGTCATATCAGCGACAATATATTCCGCCTCATGTTCGCGATTCTTTGGTGAGGTCGTATGGAGAACCGCTCGGACACGATGACCGTTATGGACAAGTCGGCTTACCAGTGCAGATCCTATGAAGCCAGAGGCTCCGGTAACTATGCAGTTCATAATCTCTACGTTAACTCGTATCGTTCTCTAAGGAGATACTGCGATAGCAGTGTCATGACCAGAGAGACGATACAGAAAGAAAATGAGAGGAGAGCAGATGAAGCGATACCCACGATAAAAGCAGAGGCAAAGATGATGCGTTCTGCGACGAACAGTTCATGAGCGTGTAAGCTTTGTTTTTGGGTAAGCGACTTCATCGATGTAAACAAAATCAGATACATGACACAGAGGATGAGGATGGCTACGGTAAATAACAAGAAAAAATTGGTTGGATATAGAACCAATGGGAAGAATGAGATAATTCCTGTGGTGAGAAGGAGGTATATCATGCTAAGTATCACAGAGATGGTGAGTGTGAGTCGTATACCGTATTTCACGGGGGTTGTTGCATATCCTCCGATCTTATCTCCATGGACGTCTCTGATAGCACCGATGATGTTGCTGTTGGTATCATGGAAGAAGAACACCAGTGAGAGAATCCAGAGTGATGCTGGGACTGCAGAGGTCGTCGAAATGGAGACAACCCCAAACAGGTAGGTGATCACGGTCATTGCTCCTCTGTTGAAATTCCCAAGGAGTCCTTTTGCTTTTGTATATTTCGCATAACATAAGACCAGGAGACCTGCGATGAAGACCAAGATAATATTAAGAAGGGAAA
The DNA here is from genome assembly GCA_002496355.1 of Euryarchaeota archaeon UBA346. Classification (GTDB taxonomy): domain Archaea; phylum Thermoplasmatota; class E2; order DHVEG-1; family DHVEG-1; genus SM1-50. Next base: position 10,694 of record DAJP01000012.1, read on the forward strand.
GCCACAAGGTAAACAGTAATCCTAATATCGCATAGGACGCGCCAACAATCAGTACCTCACGGGAAGATAGTCTTGCTGATGGGATTGGTCGATGAGGTTTCTGGATTGCATCTAGGTCCTTGTCGTAGTAATCAGCAAGGTACAGACCAGCAATCCAACCCAGGATCGGGATGAAAAAGACAAGAAGAGAAATCTTTAGTGGGGGAATGTCTCCATATGCAAGACAGGCACCGGTGAGACTGACCAAACCACACCAAAGAAGTGTGTATGGTCGCATGGTTTCTAGGTGCGCGAATAATTTCTTCAGCATAGGTACTACAGTAAAGCGTGTACTCTTTACACTCGCTTCGCTGTTCGTTCATGGAATTGAACTACCGCATTTAAACCTTTAAGACCAAGGTCTTTAAAAAAGGTTATAATTCCCTTATGGATTGCTCTGAAGTACATCCACAGCTTGAAACAATATTAGGTTTGAGATATGACAACAGACGAACCAAAGAATCCCTGGAGCCCAGAAGAGGAAGGAGACCATGACCCCGTGATGAGGGAATGGTGGACCTGCGAACTGCTCTTCCAGACCCGGGAGGATCACCGACGATGGAACCTTATGACCTCGTTTGCGTATGAACATGAGACGCCCTCCTGTTTTTTCCAGTATGTACTCTTTGATATCACATCAAAAAAATGGGTGGCACATAAAGACCTCAATGATGAGATTACGAAACTTG
>DAJP01000012.1:11788-22011 GCA_002496355.1 Euryarchaeota archaeon UBA346
GATGCTGATTACACGGCTCGTTCGTTACCTCATTGGATCGCTCAGGAGGCGACGCAGGGGAATCTTCCGATTGGCCTGAATTTCTACCGGTATGGGTTTCTCCCTCATTGTGAGATCACAGGTACCCTGAAATTAGGGAAAGAATCTTTTTCGATTGATGGGAAAGGATATTTGGAGCATGCGTATGGGAACTGGTCATATCAGAACCCGTTGCAGACAATCTCACATGCGCATCGGACCATTTCGACGTATGGTCATCTGATCCGATGGTGGGTGTCTCATCATCGATTAAAGATCCCCAGACGAATCAGTTTTACCTCGGAGAACAATCCTTTTGGATATGACTGGGTTTGGGGTGTCTGTGATAATTCCTGGAGTATGTTTTTTGGGAACTCGATGTTCTGGGTCTCTGAAGGTCCTTCGATTGGTGCGTTTTATTTGACTGCTGACGGGAAACATTATTGGGAGTTCTGTGATGTGTGCTTCAAATACAATAAAGTGCGGTATGTGAAGGAGTTCGATGTGTATTACCCATCGGATTTCGAACTAATCGGGAGGTTGGAGGATAAGACGGTCCGTTTGCGGTTCTGGGCAACGGCTGATACCTATGAGTATATTGACCCGTATAAAAAAGGGAGGTTCTATAAAGCGTTTATTTTAAGCGAGCTTCCGGGTCGTATGCAGGGAACCTTCACCGATAAGGACCGGACGATCCCTCTGCAGGGTGAATGTAAAATCGTGCCGTTACGTCAGGCTCCCCTGCTTGGACATAACGCGGTGTCTTTTGAGTTTCTCACCCCACCACAGGGGGTTGGTCTCACAGTTGAGTTTGAGTCCCATGCTCTTCGTAAGCAGCTCGTCACAATAGTTCAGCTTGCTCCACGACCAAAGATATCGTGTCGCTTGAAACGAATTGATCTATCAAAGATTCCAAAGGAATCAGCCGTGCGAAGCGAATCGTAGGAAGACCTTACTGTTTCATCAGTAAATAGGATTCTTGAGATAACAACAATTTCTGTTTTTTTATCGAATGTTGTTTTATGACAGAATCGATGTACTTTGTTGTCTCCGTCATTGGTTTTCGTAGGATGATTTTTCCATTTTTTTTCAGATGATTAAGGGTGTTTTTTAACACCGCTTCGATATCACCGACGCCATAGGAAATCAGGATGACATCAAATGGTGACACATCGTAGGTTTCGCCGGATGCTTGTTCGATATGGATGTTCTTGTTGTCACCGATGAATTTTTTAGCTTTGGTAATGCTTTGTGGTTGGTTATCGATGCCTGTTATTTGTGCCTGGGTGTCCTTTGAGAAAATAATCAAGGAATAAGGGATTGCTCCACAACCGATATGAAGGACGTTATCAGATTTTTTGATGTCGGCGAAGTTGATTTCTTTCTTTACGGATGGTTCATGGAATTTCATGTACAACCATGCAAAAAAAGATATATTTGTAAATATGATTTCATATATATTATACAGCTGGTCGAGGGCTTTCTTAAACATCATGTCCCGCTGATGAATAACGTCAATATCATATAAACTCTCTTTCATCCTTCTCCCCGTCTCCCAACAGAACATAAAAGTTTTTATAATCTAGATTTCTTCGGGAGAGCCCATGAATAAAAATATTTTATCCATCCTTGATGTGAAAGATGAGATTCCTGAATTACTCGACCTTGCTATCCAATTAAAAAAAGATTACAAAAGTGGGAAGGACATCAGGTACCTCAAAGGAAAACGACTCGCCATGATCTTCGAACGGACCTCGGTGAGAACTCGGGTCAGTTTTGAATTTGGCATCCAGATGCTTGGTGGTATTGCTATCTCCCTCACGAAAGAAGACATCGGGATTGGCACACGGGAGACCGTGGAAGACATCGCACTGGCGATGTCGCGATACGCAGACATCGTCATGTACCGAGCATTGGAGAAAAAAGACCTCCATGAGTTCGCGAAATATGCGACGATCCCGGTCATCAACGGCTTAGATATCGATGAGCACCCGACTCAGATCCTTGCTGATCTTACAACGATAAAAGAGAAAAAACACACCTTAAAAGGATTGAAATTTGTCTTTGTAGGGGACGGGGACGATAACCTGACCCATTCCTACATGCTCGGTTGCACCATGGTCGGAATGGACGTCACAGTCATCACCAATAAGAATCATTGGCCATCAAAATATTTCCTGGATAAAGCGACAGAGCTCACTAAAGAGAAACATACGAATCTTACCATCACCGAGGACCGTGACGAGATTAAAAACGCTGATGTCGTCGCCACAGACACCTGGATATCGATCTGGTTCAAAGACCAACGAGAACAGATCTTAAAGGACCTTAAAGGCTACACGGTGACCACTGAGCTGATGAAGAAAGCAAAACCAGATGCTGTCTTCATTCATTGTATGCCTATCTTCTATGGTGAAGAAGTCACCAGAGAAGTCGCCCATGGCCCGCAATCAGTCATTATCGATGAAGCGGAAAACCGGATGTGGGCGGAGATGGCGCTCATGATAAAGCTCTTAGGCTACAAAAAATGAGTGATACATCATCTGTAACAGGATATCGAGAAACATCAGATCAAACGCCGTGAGAAAATAATTGAATCCTTTTTGACCGATAATCAACCCCGTGTCCTTCATCTCCTGTTCATCTTTTTTCATATAACGATACGACCAGCTTAGGGTATAGAGCCAGATGATAAGGAAAGGAACCAGGAATATCGGTGATAAAATAGTCCTGAAATAAAGGATGATCCCGAGGATTCCTGAGAGGAAAAACATGGTGAATGAGATTTTTGCGGAGGTCTTCACCCCGAAGGATGATGCATAGGTTCTCACCCCTAGTTTTTTATCCCCATCGATATCATGGATTCCTTCTGGCAAATCATGGGCATCATCCGCAAAATAGGTAAAGAGCACCAGCAGAATCATGTTGATAAACGAATCAGCGTCAAACGCGATCGGACCCACGATCGGTAGGTTATAATTCATAGCATGACTCTGTGGCAATGCAGTCCATATCGCTACGTATCCAAAGATGGCAACGACAACCCATTGAACGGGTGTAAAGATCTCTGAATACGCTGGTATTTTCACGATTTTTTTCAGATATTTATTATGGAATGCAACGAATAAGGCGGCCATACCAACAACGAAGAGACACCAGACGCTGATGAGGATCGCACCGGTAAACACGATAGCAGAAAAAATCAATGCAATGACGAAGAACTGTTTTGGGGTAATCCTCCCCGAGGGAATCGTACGATCCGGATGAGCAATCGTATCAATCTCCCTATCACTGATATCATTCCAGATAAGTGTCGCAAAATACCCCGCAAAGAGTGTAATAATCGAAAGGAAAAGAATACGCAAGATGCTCCAGTCATAATCATGTATCCCATAGGCTAGCATCGGGACTGCACAGTACATGAGGTTTAATGAGAGCATCTCATAGACCATGATTGTACGCCATCGGAATGGCCGCCATTTGAATAAAAAATAGATAAGTTTATTCATAATCTACTGCGTGGGTACATAGCAACGTGATTTAAATTATTATTTCTTTTCACGAATTATATAAAATGGAAAAATAATAGAAAACGAAAAAGTATTTATAGAGTAACCACCATTATTTTAAAAATAGTTAACAATAGTTAATTATTGTGTATTGGTAGCAGATGATCCTATGAAGAAAGACACCAAGCTGAAAAACCCACCACTCTTGGAAGGATATTTATACGATTATAAAGACGCGATAAAAGCAAGAGACAGCAATAAACTCCTCTGCATACGATTGGAGACCAGCTTAGCCTGCAATGTAAGATGTGAATACTGTTTTAGAGACAGCGGAAAAAAAGCAAAAAACGAAATGCCGTATGAAGAGTTAAAAGAAATCGTCACCCAAGCAAAGAAACTTGGAGCCAAATCTGTCGTCATCATAGGAGGCGGAGAACCAACAGTCTATCCTCATTTCAGAGAACTCGTCGAACACATTTATAAATTAAAGATGGTGCCGGTTGTCATCACAAACAACCAAAAAACCACAAAAGAGCTTGCTGAATTTTTATTCAAAAACAATGCATCTGTGATGGTAAAATTAGATTCTCTACGAGAAGAAGTGATGGATAAACTCACCGGTGTCAAAGGATCAAGCAAGAAAACAAAGGAAGGCCTTGAAAACCTCCTGAATGCTGGTTATAGGAACACAAAAAAAGTAAAACTCTCAGGATCTTTCGTCACAAATAAACTCAATATCGATGAAGTGGAAACGCTTTGGAGATTCTGCCGGGACAGGAATATGTTCCCCAATATGGAGATCATGACCCCAAACGGACGAGCAAGAAATCATCTCGACTGGATACCAAGCAGAAAAGAGATTATGGATCTCCGGTATCGACTCCTTGACATCGATCAAAAAGAATACGGATACACCTGGGTACCTTACATGCCGTTGACAGGTGCTGGGTGCAGACAACTCGAATATAGCATGTGTGTCACTGTCGAAGGATACGCACGACCATGTGCAGCAGTCCTCATTACCAATCTGAATGTTCGTCCAAGCAACAAAAAGGGAATGACATTAGCAGAAGTAATGAAAGACCCTTTCATCAAAAAAGCACGAAATGCATACAAGCATCTCGAGGGAAAATGCGGAAAATGCGAATACAGAGAGACGTACTGTGTTGGCTGTCGTGGAATTTCTTTCACCTACGCACTACGAGCCGGGAAAAAACCATTTGATGCAATTGTGGGAGAAGACCCCTATTGTACAAAAGATGGAACATCAAAGATTCAAAATCAATACGATCTACGATGCTGAATCACTATAACCAATATCTGTCCCAATCACCTGATCTAAAGTAGCGAGGAGATACCAAATTATTTTTTAGATAAACAGAAGGTCGTCCATCCAATCGGTTCAATAAACGGGAATGGATTATGATGGATTTGTTGTTTTAATTCAATATCAGGATGCGCTTTGATACTGTTCATGATGTCATTGGTTGCGATATCAACCTCTCGTACGATGATGCTACCCTGTGACCTTACCTCTTCGAAAAGATGCTCCAGGATTTTTACTTTCGGTTGTGAACAACTCGAAACGATGACCATATCAAATTCTTCGACAGGATAATCAAGACCATCACCATACTTCAGGGCGATCCGATTCTCAAGCTTATTTTTTTTAATGACTTGTCGTCCTCGTTGTATAGATTGGTTGTTCTTATCGATGCCAACAATCTTGCCTTTGGTGCAGCTCGCAAGAATAATTTCAGTTAAAGGATAAGCTCCACATCCGATATGTAAGATGTTCGAATGAGAAGAGAGTGCACAGTTTTCATACTCTTTACGGTACTCTTTGCCTATCGTTTTATTATACAGTCTGGTGATGATATCGTTCTTAGAAGATAAAGTGTCTGCGACTTCCCAGAAACAATTCGCTGTCTTTTTTATGCAGAATATTGCAATCGTATCAAGAATGGTTTTTCGTTTTGTTCGTTGTGCCATAGCTATTCACTTGAGGAATGGAGCCAGCGGGTTCCTGATTTCCGGGATATATGCATTATCATAGTATTTAAGATATTGTGTGAAGATATTGGGTGATGATTAAGAACCACCCTTAAGGGCATACCATTTTTTCATACCAATCAACAGGATATTACATGAGACGCCAAAGGAATTCGCTGCAATGATCGCGATATCATTCCGTACGAAGCCGTAGAAAAGCCACAGGAGCATCCCAGAGGCAAGAACCAATGGCATCCAATAGGAGATATCATAGAGTTTTTTGGTCCGGTATCCACGGATGAGCTGAGGGATGAAACCGATGGAAGTGACAGTGCCGGCAGCAAACCCAAGGAAGGTGAAGATATCGAAATCCATACGGGGTCGTCATCTAATAAAGTATATTAAGGCTTTCTAGTATGCACGCATAAGATTTTCAACGAATGAATATCGGCGTTTTGCCTTGGGCCCGTGGGGTAGCTTGGTATCCTTCTAGCTTGGGGTGCTAGTGACTTGAGTTCAAATCTCAACGGGCCCATTGAATCATCAATCTTGGTTATTACTTGTGCTATTTCAATACCCTTTTTTCATTTTTTACGATGTTTAGGACGATCTGGGTGTTTGTTTTTTCTACATTATCCATTGAGAGAACCCCCTTGATGAATCCGTTTAAGTCTCTTCGGTCTTTGAAATGTGCAATGATTAAGGAATCCCATTCTCCGGTGATGTCATAGACGCCGCTCACATGTTTATCCTTTGATATCCGTTGTTGAACTTCGAGGAGTTTCCCATGGGAGATCTTCACGTTGATGACCGCGGTGAGGTCATACCCCATTTTTTCTTGGTTTAGAAGGGGAATATATCGTTCGATTACTTGGTCGTCCTCCATTCGTTTGATCCTGTTGGAAACCGTCGTTAAGGAGACGTTCAATTCTCGGGCGATTTCCCTGTAGCTTTTTCGGGCGTCTTCGTTCAATATTCCTAAGATTTTCTCGTCGAGTTCATCCATAGCCTGGAGAACGACTTGTCAATTTAAATAATTTCGCATAAAAAACGATAAAAATAGTGAACAATTCAATTTATTTACAAAAATAATGGTCAATTGAATTAATTTATATGCAAAAGCTATAATAATTATTTTTGACAATAAATGATATCATGAACGATATCTGTCTGAAATGTCCCATTCCAAACCTCATGCACCGAGACTGCTGCATCTGCAATCTTGTCAAGGTTCGCAGTTACGAAGTTGACTGAACACAGATACCACGTCAAGGTTTGTAGCCAAAAGTATCAAAATACGCTTTCATCCGTTTGTAGATGAATTTATTTAAAAAAGACACCTCAGGCTCCAATTTGAGTTTCCTTGGTTTGATATATCCATTGAACTTCTTCTCAGATTTCATCCCAAGAAACTGCAGCACATGGGTAATGACCTGATTTGGTTTCTCACAGAGATCCTCATAGCGAATCGAGATATAATCGGTCCTTGGAAGACCGTGAATGTTTTTCAAATAGTAGTCCGCCCCGGTTTTCACACGCCAGAACACCTCAAAGACCCCAATAGGAAAACGCAAAGTGAAAAAAAGACGATAACACAACAGAAGCAGCGGGTTTCGATACATCGCGACGCTCTCCTTGGAGTACAGACAGACAAACTCATCCCTGACCTTTAAACGGGTCTTCCACAGCTTCATCGTAGAACTGATCACATCGAGAGGGTTTCTCTGGATAAAAACGAATTTCGCATGCGGATACATTTTCTTGATAAAAAGAAAATTCCCATAATCATACGGGTTCTTCAGAAGCAATGGCTTGCCGTCACCAGAGAGATACTTAATCTTTTTACACAAAAGTTCAAACAACTCCTTGTTATCCTCAGTCAGTTTACGCGGATAATCTCGTTCTGAGAAAACATACACATATTCGTGCTCATACTCAGAGGTCACTGCGACATCGTCGGTCTTACGGTTCGTTATCCCCTTCTCATGCAACACCTGATTTATCTTCCTTTTTTCCCCATCCACCACGTTGTTGACAGAATCGTATAATAACCGATCGAAATTCAACACATGATACAAGGTGAGAACATCAAAGTTCCTCGTCTCATTTAACATCCGATACAGGATCGTCGTACCAGAACGGTGCAGACCCAAGATGAACACAGGAGAAAACGTCGTGTCCTTGGTCCGGTTGAGAAACTCATCATCCATGTTCCTCTCTGTTGTTATGTTTTTCACCTTGCTTACCCGGGGCATATGATAAATTATATTAATAATTGTATGTTCTAAAATAAGAGCCTATGAATCCGTTTCTGAATCCATTCAATAGTCTACCATTTTTAAAAGATTACCTGACTGTCCCAATGCGGTTGAAGAACTATGATTATAACAGAATGAAAAAATACCGGGACAAGGCATTCCGTACTGTCATCCGATACGCGTTTACGGTCCCCTTATATCAGAAAAAATATGCAGCAGCGGGGATAACAGCGGAGGACATCAACGGGCTTCAGGATATCACAAAGCTTCCCTTCATCACAAAAAAGGATATCGTAGGACACTATCCCGACGGGATCCTCCCCGTACAATATGAAAGAAAGAACGCTTATGTCGCAAGCACAAGCGGTTCGACAGGCAAGCCTGTTACCGTTTATGTTGATTTTCCAACACTGGCTCAAGGCTTACTCCTCTCGGTTCGGCAGGGAAGAACCTATCAATACAATGTCAGAACAGCAAAAATAGCAAGCATCGGGACGTTCCATCAAGGACGAATCGACAGGGTATACGACGATGCGATAGTGAATCACACCCAACTGTTCCGAAAATCAGAGAACTATATCTCCATGAACGCGTTCGACCCGATAAAAGAAATCATAAAAAAACTCAATGAATTCCACCCAGACATCATCTACACTTACCCTATAATCTTACAACACCTCGCGTATTTCAAAAAGAAAGGGTATTGCGACGCCATCAACCCAAAAATACTCCAAGTGGGGGGATACTCGATGGACCAATACACCCGAGATTATATACACAATGCGTTTGAGTGTCCCATCGTTAATTTATACCAATCCGTCGAAGCATGCGGCACTATTGCCTATGAATGCCTCAACGGAACCTGGCATATCAACACGGATTTTTACCATGTAGAAGTCATCGACGAAAAAAACAATATCATTTCCCCAGGAGAACGCGGACATATCGTGGTCACACGATTATTCGGTAAGGGAACACCCATCATAAGATACACCGGGATGGATGACTGGATCACGTTAGCTGAAGAGTATGAATGCAGCTGCGGATATACCACCCCGATCTTCAAAAATGGCGTGGAAGGAAGAGTCAGCGCAAGGGTCATCCTACCAGATGGCCGTGTTTACCCTGCCGCATCATTTGAACTCGTCTCCCTCGTGCTCACCGAGCTGAAAACCTATAAAATAACCAATTTCCAAACAATACAAAACAAGATAGATGACATCGAAATCCACCTCGTTGTTGACAACGACCTCCGTGACACCGATCCACCGCTAGACTTTATTTTCAAAAAAGTCTATGAGAAATACCGGGAAAAATGCGGCCCAGCTGTGAAAATCACGGTCAAAGAGGTCAAAGAAATCAAATCCCCTCAGAACAAACCAGCACCACTAGTAATCTCAATGATCAATCTTGAGGACGGATACAAGATCCTTGAATGAAAAAAAGAAACAGAAAAATGACGGGAGAACCCTGAAAACAAGTATTCAGGATCCTCAGGAATACTCAGATTAAAAAGATTGATATTATTTTTTCTTCAGATACGGAAGACCGGTTCGTTTATTGACGCCGACACCATACCCAGGTGGTAACTCACAGGAAGTCCCACTTTTTGGTGATCGTTTACTGAAGAAATAAATCGTTTGATTCCGTCCGCCTTTGAGGGTGACATCCCTCTTATACAATGTCCATCCTTCATATATATATGGCATAATCTGTTCCTCTGAATCAGAATCATGCAAGGTTGATTTAAAGTTTCTCTAAGCATCCGCTAAAAAAGTAACAAATATCTCACTGGTGTTGAATCGGTCGTAAAATTAGCTTGTTCTGATGCTTCTGAAACAGAATCTCATGATCCTCAAAAATAGGGTTCCGCCCAAGAAGAACCGGCAGATCATTCCTATCGGAGACATGCACCTCAAGGTTCTCATACGTGTATTTTTGATCCTCATCAAAGATAACCATGTTCAACACTGTTTTATAGAGTGTTGTCTCCCCGCCAGCAGTATCAACACACCCTGCCTTTTCCAACTTCAGTCGTAAATATTTCGCAATCGCATAGGGTATAACGATAAAATCCCCACCGGAATCAAGCAGGGCATCAATCATTGGTGTTTCTTGTTTCTTTGTGAAAAACTTGATAGGGATCAATGGATAATTCTTATATTCAAAGATGAAAGGTGTTTCTGACATGAGTAACCTAATGTAAATGAATACTGCCAGTTAATACTTTGGATATCTTGATATTGTCAGCAGGGAATTTCTCTGCTGGGTATTTCTCATCAGCTGCTCGCAAAACGTCTTCAAGGTTTAAGCTATGGTCAACGATCTCATCATTGAACAACAAAATCCATTCACCAGAATATTTCCTCAGCATCTCTTCCTGTTCCATCGATAATCACTTACCACGGGTGGCTATATAAATCTTCGCAATTATCAAAAGAAAAAA
>DAJP01000072.1:0-1646 GCA_002496355.1 Euryarchaeota archaeon UBA346
TTTTCCAACCGGGCGAACAACGGGGTCCCCGGGTATGGAGTAAGAAGTGCAAAATTCACTGCATCAATTCCAAGTCTCCCAATATGGGTTTGCATCATTTGAAAAATATCAGGTGTGTCTTCATCAAAACCAAGGACAAAAGTCCCAAACACAGCCATTCTGTATTTATGGATTTTCTTGACAGCACGTGCGTAATCATCAACGATGTTTGATTGTTTATGTGCACCGTTGAGTGATTCCTGGGAAAACGTCTCAAACCCGCTGATCCACTCGATGCATCCTGCTTCATGAGACAGACGTAGCAATTCTTCATCTTCACCTAGCACATCAACGTTCCCCCCGCAAATAAATCTCTTTTTCAACGGTCGCATACGACGAAACAGCTCTTTTGTATAGACCAAATCGATGGTTAAGGAAAAATCTGTGAAGAAAAATATTTTCTGCTGAAGGGATGCGATTTCCTGGATGACATCATCAAGAGATCTGGTACGAAACACAGATCCATCCCGAATGTTCGCATCCTGACAAAAATCACATTTATGAGGACAACCTCGTGTCGCCTCAATGGAATTTGTCAGTTGAAGACCTTTGAGTTTTATCAAATGTGTTGATGGCAAGATTAGTGTATCACGGGTATCAGTAGATGTGTAAACGGGTTGGAGAGTACCATCTTCCAGGTCTTGTACAACTACGGGCCATAGAGTCACTGCATCACCGACAATGACACTATCCGCATGCTGGGCAGCTTCATCGGGTAACGCAGAAGGATGATATCCGCTTAAGACGACACGTTTCCCTTTTTTCCGAAAAGCGTCAGCAACCTCATACGCCCTGGGGGCAAGCGCAGTCTTGAAATTGATATGCACAACATCATACTTCGCCTCAAAATCAATCGATGTCTTTCCTTCCTGGATAGCGACCGTATGATGTGAGGGGGTAACTGCAGCTAACTGCCGTGCGGTAATCACGGTGGGAACAAAAGAGAACGAATAGAGAAACGATCGATCAAATGAGGAAAAAACCGTACTAAGACTCATTTCATCGGTGATAAGAATCCGCATGTCGAATCAAAAAAAGACTAGGGACATTTAAAGGTTCGTGTAGGAAAAAGTCTAATAAAAGAATCTAAGGTCTGATGAGAACAACACAAGAGGGGAGCCGCAGGGTTTTACCTGTCTGTGTTGCCAATGCTTTTGAAAAAACATCTCTTGGAACTGGGTGATTTTTCTTTTGCGTACCAGAAAATTCTCGGGGAATATAGGGGTCGTTTATGTAAACCATTTGCTCGTCCAGACCAGTGACCACGACCCAATGGAAGACGTTCTCGTCCAGAAGGGGAAGCAGATTGATAAAGACAATCGGAGGGATTTTCTGACGGAGTGCATCATCGACGACTCGGATGTTTTCATATCCATATTGAATTGATATGTGCAGACGAAGAGCCTTATGGGACACCATGCGTTCGATGAGTGTAGCAAGCTCAGGATATTTTGGATAACCATCTGAGAACCGCGTCTTTTGATAAATCTCAGTCGTATAACCAAGTGTTGTCGCTGCAACTGCTAATCCATATTGGAATGTCCCTCCAAACATGAATAAGGAGTAACTCTTTTTCCAAAGATAAAACTCCATCTTTCGTGAAAACT
>DAJP01000072.1:2008-3000 GCA_002496355.1 Euryarchaeota archaeon UBA346
TGTGACTGTTCATAGGTACTGATATCCTCGATGTTTTTAAAAACACTCGGAAGAGGGGATATCATCTCGTGATTTACATTGGTCGGAGTGTACCAGCGAACACCTGCCAGGCGAGAGCGGATTTTGCAACGAGACTTAGGACGATATACATGCGCTCACCATAGAGGTAATCCTTCCATTTCCCAATCCTCTTATATTGAAGGAACATGTTGATAGCAAACAAATTGAAAAACACGGCGATCGTGATAAAAATCGCAATAACAAAATCCGGGACTGATGGCGCCATCACTAGAGGGATAAAGATCACGACCCAGGGGATGAATCCTGCGAGGCATCCGATGTTAAACGAGGTCCAGACTGTTTTTGTCGTTGTCTGATTGTGTAGTTCCATCATCAAGCCCATGAGGTTCATCACTGCAGTCAGGGTGAATAAGGCAAGTAAGGTTCCGAAATCATAAATGGTGACCAGCATTGCTATGAGGAAAATCATTAGGGAGGCACTTAAGGAGTATTCATACCATCGGGCGGGGTTGATATGGTTCTTCAGGTTTTTCACATACCAGTTGTACAGAACTGTGGAAAGGAGGATGTGTGCTGTTGCAGACATGAAGAGGAACAAGGCGACCAGTGGTCCGATCGGAAGCTTCAAAAATTCCACTGAAACGGGAGAAATTGTGTTGGTGACCGCATTATACTCTGGGCGTGTGTACCAGAGAGGCAGGGTAAAAGAATTACTCAGGATAAGCATAAGGATTCCTTGAATCAGGTGGATGACGCCCATCACTGCGTTAAATATGCGTAATTTCTTGAAACGGGAATCTCCGGTATCAGTGAAGCATTCTATTTTCTTTGGATCACATGTTCCCGCTGGAACGGTAAATGTCCCATAAGTTTTACAGGAGGGACAGGTCACATAGATTTTTTCATTTGGTTCACCTTTGGCGGTGAATTGGTGGCGGCATTTCGGGCACATGATTTTAATTTCAGACATA
>DAJP01000055.1:0-12937 GCA_002496355.1 Euryarchaeota archaeon UBA346
ATTCCTCAAAAAGCCATCACATCAAAAACCCAAATCCAGATACCCTGCTCGATTTTTTATAAAAACCATGCTAATGATTGACCGATAATCTTATAAAAACATTTCAGCATTAGAGGAAAAAGAAGGACAGGAGACAAACAGGATAATTATCAGAAAGCTTTTAATAAAGACCCAGTATTTTACCTCCGTGTTTTTCCGTTAAATAAGAGGCAGAAAATGGACGATGAACCACTAGAAGACATGGTCCGAAAAAAAGATAACCTGCAAGAAAAAGCGAATCAGCTGAAAAAAAGCAGGGATCAATTGCATGACCAATCGAAGAAGATGGCACGAGAACGCGATGAGCTCAACGCAAAGGTCCGACAGATACGCAACACAATCAGTGAACATAAGAAGAAACGTGACGAGCACAATGAACGGGTGAAACATGCAAAAGAGCAGCGGAACGAGTTTTTAACCCATCATCTTGATTTAAAAAAACAGATTAAAGACCTCGAACGAGAACGAGCGACGAATTCTGGTGTGAATGTCAACGAATTGAAACAATACCTTAGAAAACTAGAGACGGAGCAGATGACCCAACCGATGTCTGCCCAGAAGGAAAAAAAACTGATTGAAACCATCAAGGGAATCGCCTTGAAAATCAAGGATGCGGATGAAAAACTCAACAAGGATCCTAAGTTGAAAAAAGCAATCGAAGAAGAGAAACTGACTCGCCAGAAAGCAGAAAAACAACATGAGCTCGTCGAAAAAATGGCTAAGAAAGCTCAAGAGGAACATCAAGGGATGCTTGAACAGCTCAAACAGCTCGATAAACTCGTGAAACGCACAACAGAGATCCAAGAAAACATCGTTGTTACAAAAATCGAGGCGGATAAACTTCATAAGGAATTCATCGACCATGTAAACAATATTCATGAACTGGAGAAAAACATCTTAAGCACAGAAAAGAAGAAAGAGAAAAAGAAAAAATTAGCTGATGTGTCTGCTGCCCAGAAAGAGGCAGATGATATCTTCGAACGTTTCAAACGCGGAGAGAAACTCAGCACTGAGGATTTAATGGTCCTGCAGAAAGCAGGATTGCTATAACCAAATACCTCATGGAGGGACGTTGCAATGCCTTGTGAACTTTGTGGGAGAGAATGTAAAGGGGGAAAAGAAGCGATCATCGATGGGGCGAAAATGTTCGTCTGCCCCGATTGCATGAAATACGCCGAAGGGGTTGTTCAACAAGAACCAGTACGGCCCAGTAGCCCCACGCAACCGCAGCGAGCACCCTTGAAGAAGACCCTGAACATCGAGCGGGACATCTACAAAGATAAAGGGATGCAGAAGGAACTGGTGACAGACTGGAACCATACCATCGAACACGCTCGAAAAAAGAAAGGACTAACCCGGGAGGAACTTGGCTTCAGGATAGGAGAACGCACCGTGACGATCGCTAAACTCGAAAACGGTGACCTTCGACCATCGGATCAGACGATAGCAAAGCTTGAAAAAGAACTCGGCATCAAGCTTTTGGAAGATGTAAAAGAGGTTCCGACAGGGTCTCAGAAAGGAACCCAGGCTGCATTCACCCTTGGTGATTTCATCAAAACCGATAAGTAAGACCCATGAAAAAAAACGATATCTCAGCAGCCGTCCAAGCGCTGAAAGAAGGCCAACTTATTCTTTATCCGACCGATACCCTGTATGCACTTGGCGCGGACATTTATAGTGAATCAGCGGTGAAAAAAGTTTTTAAGGTTAAACAACGGCCGCATTCGATTCCCTTGCCTGTTGCGGTCTCCTCGATTAAAGAGATCGAAACCATCGCATGGATGAATGAACCGGCAGAGAAGATATGTAAGAGATTTTTACCAGGGAAACTCACCATCATCTTGAAAAAAAAACCTTCAGTTCCCTCTCTTGTCACGAGTGGATCTGACACCATAGCGATACGGATACCACATCAGCCCATCGCCTTGGACTTGCTCTCGCGCTTTGGTCCCCTAACCGTGACAAGTGCAAATATCCATCACAAAAAGACAAAAGGCCTCATTAAAGAAATCCTTCAGCAGTTGGAAACATCCATCCCGGTCTGTATTCATGATGGGAGAAAACAAGAAGATGCCTCAACGATCATCGATCTCTCAGGAAAGAAACCCCGGGTAGTACGCGAAGGTTCTATTAGTGAGAAACAGCTTCTGGATGTGATACTGCATGGATGAGGCAACCTACGAGAACTACAAACAAGCAGGGAAGATCGCGGCAGACGCCCGAGATTATGGGGTTTCCCTTCTCAAACCAGGGGTACATCTATTAGATGTCGCCTCCAACGTTGAAAAACGGATCATAAAAAACGGTGCTGGTCTTGCGTTCCCTGTGAATATCGCTCTCAACACACTTGCTGCTCACTACAGCCCCACCCATGATGACCCCCGCACATTCCAGAGAGGAGACGTGGTAAAACTCGATGTCGGTGCCCATGTGAACGGCTACATTGCGGACACCGCAGTGACCGTCGAGCTTGAGACACACATCTATGATGACCTCATCTGTGCATCCGCTGATGCATTAACAAAAGTCATCGCCGCCTTCACCACACACCTGCCGCTTTCCGATGCAGGGAAAACCATAGAAAACACAATCACCTCATACGGGTTCAAACCCATTGAAAATCTGATGGGCCATGGCCTGGGCAGATACGAACTTCATTCAGGGGTCTCGATCCCCAATGTAGGAGCACTTGGTGGAAAAAGCACGTTACATGACGGTGATGTGATCGCTATTGAGCCGTTCGCGACAAACGGTGCTGGGCATGTGATATCCAGCCAAGGCAGTAATATTTATCTGTACAAAGATACCATCAAAGCAAAATTCATCCGTGACAATAAGGCAAAGCTCGTCTGTGATAAAATACGGACACATTTCGGAACATTACCCTTTGCACAACGGTGGTACCATGAGTTGTTCCCGAAAGATGACCTGGTGATGAAAAAACTCGCGATTCTTGGTCTCATAAAACACTACCCGCAGCTTGTGGAAGCCAAAGGCGGGATGGTCACACAGAAAGAACACACGGTGATTGTGAGAGAAGATGGATGTGAGGTGATAACATAAAATCAGCGAAGAACAATAACAAAACCGAGTTTAAAATCATGCAGCTTGAGGAGTTATCCTGGAAGCAGCTTGATTCCCTCGACCGTGAGAAGACCATCGTATTCATCCCTCTAAGTCCTTTGGAGGAACATGGCCCACATCTCCCTATCGGTACCGATTTATTGACAGCACGGGATGCTGCGAAAGAAGCAATCCGGGCAATCAAGAAGATAAAACCTGAGCTGACCAGTGTCCTTTTCCCTGCTGTTCCCCTTGGATATTCAAAGATGGCATCTGATTTCCCAGGTACGGTCTCCATACATATAAAAGCACTCAAAATGATCGTCTCTGATATCTGCGACTCCCTTGCGAAATTCGGTTTTAAGTATTATGTGATTTGCACGTTTCATATGGACCTTGGGCATCTCAAAGCTATCTACGGTGCCATAAGAAAAGCGATGAGAAACAAACCAATAAAAATCATCGAACCCTGGGGACCATACTTCTATAGCAAAGAAGTGGAGAAACGAGAGCCACAGGTCGGCTTTGATACGAAAAAGGAAGTCCATGCATGTTTCCGAGAAACATCCCTGATGAACTATCAGTACCCCTATCTCGTCGACCCATGCTACAAGGATCTCCAGAGTATTTATCGTGATCTGTATTCTCCCCGGGTCTTAGGGAAAACCTTCAAGGATATTGGGATAACAGAAGGATATGTTGGCAGTCCTGCCCGTGCGGATAGCGACTATGGACGATGGTATTTCCAACAAATCGTTGACACCTATACCCAAGCGACAGTTGATATGATCGAGGGGAAAAAACCATCAGAGCTGCCCGCACAGACACAGCTGCTCATGCATTCGATGTTCTGGCTTCAATAAGATTTTTTTAAGGGATTGTATAGGTTCCATCTCCGACATACATAAGTTTTGAGTGGAACAACCAGTTATAGAACCCACCAGATCGAATCAGACGACAAACCATATGAACGGTCAACCCACATGACAAGAGATGAAATGCCTGCACCGAGGTTCTACTATTAGTCCAGAACACCGTGTTTTGAGACCAACCCATATAGACCTTCACCCCAGCATCAAGGAACGCTTGTGCCATCGTTGTGTCATATAACGCATAACATGTCGCCATATACACCAGGGAACCAGGGAACTGTTTCTCCGAATAGTACTGTGCAATGAATCCGGGGGTGAAGGTGACAAATCCTTGGTCACCAACCATTCCTTTGACGATCAGGTGGTTCTCAATCTCAGAAGCGTACGTTTCATCGGTCTGATTTGTCCAAAGCTCTCCGGTGGCGATCACAACCGCGTCTGCTTGAGTATCACCATCCACATCAAAATACCCTGCGTGGGTGTTCATGTAGATGATAGTTGCAGAAAGATTGTTTCTGATATAGGACACATCAACAGCTTGGTTTGCGAGATATTCAACCGAATAATCTTGGTTGAGTAAGGTGGTGATGATCCGTTGGCACTGATGATGGCCGTACATGGATTCAGCAGGGTTAAGGATGATTGAAGTCTTGTTAGTCCTTCCAGGATATCTCTGATAAAGAGAAGGACTGATGAAGCCCCCAACGGACTCTTCAATCTCAGAAAAAGGATCAAGAAGAACAACATATGAACCATCGATGAACCTCACCGTGATGGATCGCTCAATGCCGCTGGCATAGTCGATGGAAGGATTCTTGTTAAACCAGGTCACAAGCGCGCTCTGTCGCTGTGATGCATTGACTCTTGGGTTTTGTTCTGATCGTATCGCTTCTATCCCCCTCTGGATGATCTCATCAGAAGGGATCAGTGAAAATGAGCCGAGATCCTGTTCATTTCTTTGCGCTTGAACAGGAAGACTACTTAATATGAGAAGAAGAAAGAGAACCAAGGAAAGAAATTGTGTCCTTAAGTAGTAGTTCATAATCGATCTAGTACTCATTCACCGGAAATCTATATAAATATATCGCAGAAATAATAAAAAGAAAGAGGAGAGTTGTTTAGATGTTGAAACCAGCAGGATACAGACCCTGCAACACCTGATCCATAATATTGTTCATGACCTCATTAAGATTCAGACATTGCAGGATACGTAAGGTGAATAACACGACGATTAGAGCGATGATCAACACGACGGGGATCATGACAATCGCTGTGATGACACAGGCGAAGGGGTTTGTGGTGTTTAGACTCAGTGGCAAGGGTGTTTGTAATTGGTGTGCTGAGAGCTTTGGTTCTGCATTGCGGATTTCGTTGATGAAGATCGATGGATCGTTTTTCAGTTGATTCAAATAGGTCTTAAATTCTGCAATCGTCATACCGTTCTGTTCAAGAAGCGCGATTACCCGGGGATTTGCACATATTGTTTTGAGGAATTTTGCGAAAAAATCAGGGTTCGCATTGAGCATTTTGACAGTCCGGTCCAATGCGCTATTCAGTGATGGTTGTATCGGACGGAAGAGATGGGAGTTCAATCCTTTCCCAAGGTAGTGTGAGTGAATCGTTTGCTCATCATTTGTTTGAATCGAACGTTGTGTCCGAACAGCAAACAAGGGTGATTCGATTTGTTCTGATGATTGCTCATTTGTTGATCCGATCACGGTGCTAAATGAAGCAAGCACTAAGACAGCAGCTGCCGATATGGTGAGTATAAGAGTTTTTTTCTCCATATTTCTTTCCCCAAAAAACTTATCGTTGTTCCTGTATTTAATTGTTGTCCTTGTATAATAGAAGAGTGATGACCTAGAAAATTAAAAAATTCATGGCGGAAGAATCGTATTTAGGAGGAAAAACTCGGTGTTATAGAGCTGGCGTTGTCGGTTGGTGGGCTCTACGAATGTCCCACCCATCTGGGCATCGGAAAATGTAGAGGAGTCAACTACCACGATGAGCCGTCCTTGTTCACCAGGGGTTATATTTTGAATTTCAACAGAGCAAGCATAGACCTCGTTTTTGTCATTTATGAGAAGCTGGGTGCCTCCGGTGATGATGAGATACGGGAAGGTAATATTGCCTCGGGGTATTAGACTTCCATTCTCACTTTCATTGGAGAGAAGCACCTGGTCCGCTGTTGAGGTGGTGATCCAGATTCCAAAATTCCCCAGCAGTTCATTTGCGGTAGATTGTGGATTTGTGATACTATCCATGAGAAGTAAATGGCCACCGGTCTCTAGGTAGCTGGTCAATAGTTGAATATCTGTCTCGCTGAACGGTTGAGCTGGGTTGATGATCACAATGAGATTACTGTTCTTGGTCGCATCGTGAAGTGTGGATGCGAGAGAAGGAACCAAGCCGACTCGTTGGGTCCACACATAGAACGTTCCATAGTTATTGGTATTATCCCCTAGCGAAGCAGTGGGTTTGACAGAGATGTTGGCTGATGAATGCTGCTGCTCGAAGTATACTTGCGGAGATTCTGTTGAAGTCATCGGTGGTGGATAGGCAAGATTCGTGAGATGGGAGCAGAGGGGTGCTGCTAGGTAGAATGCGAGCAGCCCGGCGAATAGGAACATCCAAAGGATTTGTAATTTATTTGTGGTTCTGAGAAGCAATGCGACGCAAATGAAAAAAACTAAAGAAAGGACGAAAAGAATCATATTGAGGGAGGGAGAGGAGTTCGTCCGATTCAGATAATCCATGACGCCCAGGGTGAAGGAAGAGTATCCATCTGTGAATAAACAAAAACTGGAAAACACGGTGCTGTCGGTGAATGCCACCACCCGACCCGACCCGTAGGTGATCGCTGCTGATTGTAACAGATAACCGTATTCGGAGTCAGGGGATGCGATTGATTCTCTGAAGAAATTCTCTGTTGAATAGGTGCCTGGTTCGCTGATGAGTCGATCACCGATGATGATGTTCTCCATCCGCAGGTAAGCAGAAAGGGAGGTTGGCTCCAATGTGCAGGAGGTCATAAACTCAAAACGGGGAACATGACGCATCACTGGATGGGAGAAGTACAAGTCAGGGGTGTAGGTGGACAGATCCCCGGTTCCCAGCTCATAGGTCGCATCCGTTCTGAATCGTATTCCGAACTCTTCGGAGACCTGGTTGAGGAAGGTGTTCATCCCAAACACATTGGTATGATCTCCGATAAGATACAGTCCGCCACCATGCTGGACAAAGTCCTTGATCGATTGAACCTCTTGTGTCGTATAGCTCTCGGTCGGGCACTTGAGGATCAGGATATCGTAACTGCTGAGAAGATCTGCGGAGAATGTCTCATTGATGTTTGTCTCGACAGGGTAGTGATCCTTTAACCAGTGTGCCCAGGAGTAATAATTGTAAGTCGAGAGCAGCCCGTACCATTCAGTATCCAATGGGCGGAGCGTATCTTCCCATTGACTGTGGTATTCATCGATGAGGATGCGGCCTGTTTTTTTCGACCCAGGGTCTTGGTAGAGAAACGCACCAGTTAGTGATGAGACGAGTAGGATAATCAGGATAAGGGCGACAAGGTCTTTCTTTGTCAGATGCAGCGCTGGTGCTTGTATCGCGAGGTCTCCTATCACGGGTAATGGGAGGATTTTCATGAGTAACAAGCAGAAGGGGAGGAAACTAAGGGTGGTGAGCAGAGGATCCCAGAAGACCGATAGCTCCGTGGTGGTCAGATAGAGAGCCAGGATTGCGATAAAACGAAGGAGGAGATAAAGAGCGCCAGCGACAAGAAAAATCATGGTGTTCTTGAGTATCTGTCTTCGTTTAAACAGGATGACAAAGAGGAATAATGCCCCCAGAAACAGGTTCAAGGTAAGAAAGAAACCGAGTTTCTCCCAGGTTATGGTGACCGCGGAGGTCTGTTGAATGGTCTGGACAAATAGAAGACCGTTGTTCGTCGAGGTATGGAACCCAAGGAAGTTCGCCAATGGTGAGATCACCAGCGAGAGGATGTCCAGGCGATGTCCATGGGAGACGAAGGAAACGTACAAGGGAAAGACCATCGTCTGGAGGAGAAGAAGTATTCCTGCAAGGGAAATGCCCAGGGGCACTGCTTGTAATCGTTCGAATCGGTAGCAGAGTAGTGAGGCAAGAAGCCCAAGAGTCAGGACAATCAGACCAAGATTGTACGGGAAGGGGACGAAAAGAAGTGATGCTATGAGGGGGATGAGAAGGACCACATATCGGATCTGTGGTTGTTTTTTTGTATTGCGGCTGATCCCACCGATGATGCAGAGAGTACCGGTGATAACACAGAGGAGACCAGCGATCAGATCGGGGATGGTAAACTGGGAGATGAGGAACAACCAACTCGCGGAGAGAAACAGGATGCCAAGCCAAAGGAATCGTTTCATCGCAGATGCTCCTGAATCAGTAGTTCGTCAAGAAGATATTTTACGAACAGGATGTTCCCTGGCCAGTAATCATAGATGGATTCCAGGTTCTTATCCAGGAGATACTGACTATCCCCGATCACCAGCAGGCCACCCGCTCCGTGTTGAAGGAACACCACGAGATGGAACGTCAGATCATTCCAGGTGAAGTTATAGTAGGAGGTCGTCTGATTGGCTGGGAATGTCACGGGCCAGCTGTCGACGAATCGTGGCTCGTTCTGATACAAGCTGAGGTTTTCTTCAACATAGGGGACTGGGCCTAAGGGGGTTGATTCAATATCCATCCCAAAGGGTTTGAGCAGGGGCAGGGATGCTTCTTTATCCTCATATCCGGTGGCAAGCAGGACGATACCACCCTGCGTCATATAAGACTGGAGAAACCTGACTTCTTCGGGGGTGAATGCGGCTGTCGGGGCATTGAAAATGATCATGCTGCTTCCTAGGATTGCATCTTCTGAGAATTCTCTGAGGATTCGTGGGTGAAGGTTGTTTCGTTCCAGATTTAGATTCAGACCATTGAGTGAGTCGTCGGTGAACGATTCAAGGGAGAACCGCTCATTATGGGATGCGTCGATGTATACGATGGTACCTGTATCTTGCCTTGTAGTTGTGAGTAACAGTGGATTTAGTGTGGCGGAGAGTACTACCGAAAGACAGAGGAGAAACGGAAACCATGCGAAGGCAATGGTGTTTTTCTTGAAGAAATAATACACGAGGACTGCACCAAAGAGGAATAACAGGGAAATACCAATCTGTAAGACGTTCGTAGTACCGGTTTGGTTACTAGCTAGCCATGAAAAGGAGCTTTGGAGAAATCGATAGGAGAACGGCAAGGCAGGGTTTTGAAACATGGAAGTGTCTCCGAACACAAGGACTTTCCCAGCCCCATAGGATGTTCCTGCGACAAGAATCACATCCCCCAGTTGTTCCCCCTGAGTGTATTCATAATCACCTAGATATGCGATGTCACCATTCGACCGGTTCCCGTTATCAGAGAGAACAGAGGATCCAATGATGAGGGGGTACGCTGAGGGGGACAGATCAAGGGATGCACCAACCCCGTATTGGAGCTCATCAAGGCTCATTAGGGAGGCGGTGAGGGGATGATGCAGAAGTTGTGTGCATGTGAACCATTTGAACTTCTCATCAAACGGGAGTGCTGCATCGAACCGGTACCGGATCCCCACCGGTGCGAGTAGTTCATTTAACGGCTCTTGCATGCCTCCGACGTTCGTATGATCTCCGATAACAAGCAGGGAGCCGCCTTTTTTGACATACTCCCAGATGATGGATCGCTCTTGTTCTGAGAACGAGACATTCAGGTTGGAGACAACAAAGATAGTGGCATCATCAAGAAGCGAGACACTAACCTGTGATGTTTCACGGATGGTCGTGTAATCCGTCAGGTTCAGATACCGGGTGATATTCTGAGGCACCGCTTGTGTCACATTGAGGAATTGATTTCGATTTCCCACGAGTATCTCTGTCTCATAACCAAACGTCGTGAGACAGATCGGCCATAGACCGAACATCCCGACCGCATCCTTCCCGTATTTTCCATATTCAGGGACATCCCAGGTCCCGACCATATGGTCGCCATAAAAAACGATTTTTTGTTGCTCGACTGGTGTTGAGCCTCCCGTGATGAACACGGTCAATACGAAGGTGGAGAGGAACAAAAGCACTGCTGCCCAGACTACACCATTCTTCAGATGGTGTTTGAGATTATTTTTTTGAGACATCGTTTCTTTTGCTGTTTCTGAAGCTCGATATCGAAGAAGGATGCCAAAAACAGGGATCAGACAGAGAATGAAGAACAAGGGATGAAGTTTCAGCGAATCAGCTGAAGCATAGGTAATCAACCTAAGGAGCAGAAGGTACAAAAACCAGAGAATTCCAAGGACTGCGATCCAGAGGCAGAGCAACAGAAGATCCCTGCGTGTTTTTCTGCTCTTGACACAGAAACTACTGAAGAGAAATGCAAGAGATACCAAAAGTATTCCTGCTCCACTGTTGGTAGGACCAAGGGAGAGCGGAGCGCCGGTGAAAAAGCCGACCGCATGGGTTATCAACAGTGAACTTTGTTGATACAAAAACCAGAGAGTAGGAATAGTCTGCAAAAGGAGAAAAACAAGACTATAACTAAAAGAGACGACGGCGAGGAGATGTAGTTCGTTCCTCTGATGATCCATCCCAAATAGACAAAGGGAAAGCCCGGAGAGGATCACCGGGATGCTACAGACCCACAGCAGGTCGGTCTTTGCTATGACCAGCAGAACGAATCCAAAGAGGCTTAGAAGGATGCCGATGAGAAGTGACTGGAGATGAGGATTAGTTTTTGAAAGATGACGCAACGTCAAGTGGAACGGAAAATTGAATAGAACCACCCCGAGCATCAGAAAGATACCGATGAGATGCTGACTAGAGGCAGTAACAAACCCAAAGCTGCTTGAAAGGACAGTGAGTGTTAGAAGGATACAGATAACATTGGTAACTAGGATACCTGTGGAAAAAAGCATGACGGTATCACGGATGTTCTTCAGCATGATACAGAAGAGAACCATTGTTTTCATATAACTTTAATGGTTTTTCTATAGGTATTCTCCAAGACAGCACCAACGCTAACTTTTTTCATTCTGGTATTCTGACAGGCTACGTTTATATATCTTCAATAGCAACATGGAACATACAGAGAGATGAATAACTCTCAAATTCCTAAGAGGTGAACGAGAGATGTATGAACATGAGGAACAAAACGAGGTCATTGAATTCTGCCTGAAACATGATCTGATAAAAAAAACGGATCAAGGCTATATCATCAAGAAAGAGTTTTTTGAGATCCTTGATTATTTTGAACTCTGATGGTGAGGAGATGGCCTTAAGTCAAGAACAAAAAGAACTCATCATGAGATTTCTTAAATCATCAGCGCAGAACCATAAGCTTGTGAAAGAAGTCACGACAAAAGAATAATCGGTTGTGGCTATTCTTTTTCAATCGTTTTTTATCACAAAAAAATATTATCTTATCTGTCTAAAAAAAGAAAAATATAAAACCTTCTATTTGTTATCGAAAGTACAACAAGGATGGGACTTGAATGAAAAAACAAGAAAATATCTATGTTGCTCTCCAACTTGAAAAAGATGTTACCACAGGAGAGTTAATGATCGCTGTCCAGTTTGACCGAAACTCACCAAACTTCTTTACTAATAAGAACATGATTTCCTGGTGTCCAACCAATGAAGAAATCGAGTTCATCAACGAAGCCTATGGTGCTCTGAACAAAGGAAAACATCAGAGACAGACTCATGTGGAAAAACCTCAGATACAGGACAGAGAACCAGAGGAACTCATTCGTGATGCAGACGAAAAAGAAATCCTGAACCGGGTCTTTGAGAAGAAACGACCAGGGATGACTCCGTAAACAGTATTTGTTTTAGAGCCGTTCCAACAAGGCGCTTATCATCAAGGGGAGCAGGACAGTTGCATCTCCTTCTATGGTCACATTGTCTGCCTTTTCCGCTATTTTCCCCCATGAGATCGCTTCCCGTGTCTGTGCACCAGACAGACTACCGTCATATTCGACAGCGGTCGTGAGATACACCACATGGGACAGCCCGTTGCAGAACTGGTTCCACCAGATGACATGATGCTTTGAGATTCCCCCGCCGATGATCAGCGCACCAGTCTTTTTTGCGTCAAACACGATATCGGAGAGGTCTTGCTCGTCTTTGAAGAGATCGATCGTGAAGTTCCGATGCTCCTGATAATACATCCAGAGTTGAGCGCCGAACGCCCCATCGGTGATCCCTGGGACGTACATGGGTATTTTGTTTTTCCAAGCCCAGTATAGAATCGAGTCTCTGCCGTTTTTTTCTTTTTCAAGGCGTTTCCCAAACTCCCAGATGAGATCCTTTGTGGACCATTTCTGCTGATCCGTATACAGCTCACCCAGGACGGGTTGTATCTTCTTTTCAAGAATCGTTCCATAGCATTCCAATGGGATGAAGATGTTTCCCAGACGATTGATTCCCTGTTGATGCAGTTTTGTGTCATCCGCCATAAACGACCCATGGTAGTAGTCCTTCCATACGCGTGCGAGATCATGATCCAACGTCCCGGTGGTGGTGATGATAACATCAACTAATTTTCGTTTCACCAGTTCCTTGATGACTCCTCGTGTCCCGGTTGAGATGATGCAGGCGGGAAACGACAGGAACTTCACACACTCTTTTTCCCGGATCATTCGTTCGAGGATATCGACACCTTCGGCGACTTTCTTTGCAGAAAAACCTCCCGCGTCATAAAGCTCTTTAATCAACTGGTCGGTGGTCATATTTTTCTGAAATTGGATATCTCGTACAGGTTGTTTTTTCATGAGTTTTCACCTATGAAACCGCGATAGCCCCATACCCGACACAGGAGGAATCAGGGTGAACCTCATAGGAGGTCCCATATTTTAAGAGTTCTGCTGTGGTCGCCCCAAGTTTTTTTGCTGCAAGAAGCAGAGCACCTAC
>DAJP01000055.1:13255-26912 GCA_002496355.1 Euryarchaeota archaeon UBA346
GTCCAACGCGAGGATCTCCTGAATCGCAATCTTGTCTTGTTTTGTTGCGTATTCATCCACACGCATCCCTGCTGGTGGTGAACTACGGTAGTTGAATCCTGCGTGGGAAAAATCACTGCTGGCAATGATGATGATGCTTTTTTTTGAACGCTGGATTGCATCTTCAATGATACCACCGACATCATGAACCGTGTCGTAATCCTGCATCATCATACAAACCGGGACAAATTCAAATTTCCTGCCTTGGGCACAATATTGTAAGAACGGGAGCTGCACCTCGATGCTATGCTCATATGTATGCGCAGTGGCATCTTGATCGATAATGCCCGTTGAGATGGATCCAGCGAGCTCTTCATCGATATTCACTGTCCCTAGTGGTGTCTTCCAGGCACCCTGGGTCATCACGGAGACCCCAGAACCCATCCCGGTATGGTTTGGTCCAAGGATGATGAACGTCTCCGCAAACCCTTCCTCAGCAAGACGACCATACGAATGAGAGGCGACCGCCCCTGAATAGATGAATCCAGCATGGGGAACCACCAGGCCTTTGAGTGAACCTCGTTTTTTCTGTACTACCGGGAGTTTCCCATAACCTCGTTTCTCAAGAAAACACTCCTCGATTTGTTGTCTGAGATGTTTTTCAGTTCCTGGGTAAAACTGGCCTGCGACGACTGCGTTTCGTAGCATTTTCACGACCCCACGTCCAGTTTTGACATGAGTCTGAAAC
Source organism: Euryarchaeota archaeon UBA346 (assembly GCA_002496355.1). Lineage (GTDB taxonomy): Archaea > Thermoplasmatota > E2 > DHVEG-1 > DHVEG-1 > SM1-50. The sequence continues at coordinate 13,983 of DAJP01000055.1, forward strand.
ACATTAACCTTGCGCACAAAACATATAAATATCATTGATGAATACGGGAGTAAAACATTACGGGACCAGCATGGAAACAGTCTGTCATATTGAAATCCTGAAAGACGGTCGAGATTTCGTTGCTCGAGCGCATCTTGCGAACGGCTCAGTCAAAGAATACCGCCATCAGATATTCGAAGATGTCCTCACGGAAATGGTCATCGATCTTCAGGAAGAACTCGCAGAATAAACCGAAGCATTCTCCTTATTTTTCTTTCGTGGCATCCTTTGGTTATTTGGGTAAATAGGATGACAGGAATAAGACCGCTATCATGACAAAGATGAGAGCATACATGATATAAACCCAGAGTTTTCGTTTTTTATTGAGACTCTGGTACCGTTGTTTACATTCATCGGAGCATATCGTCTCCGAATCTGATGCAGCAATCGCTTTTCCACAAATCTGACAATGCATGTGTTGGGGGATTTTCTCAGTCATAGTTCTCAGCTGTGCAATGAAGCAGGGGCTGATATAGTTTATTGTTCTGAATCTATGACGCTTCGACTAATAGGTGATTGATGAGAGGAAAAAAAATAGAAAATATTTTTTTAGTGATTCATGAGACAACATTCATTTTTGGTGAACAAAAAAAGGGAAAGATTGGATGATTGCACTATAAAATATATATATTTGAAAATAAATTTACGAAACTGGAAAATCTACTAAGTCTGGGAGTAGAATGATGAAAAAAAACATGAACTCTTTTACAGCAAGAATTAGGATTTTCGTCACCATTGTTTTTTTAGTAGTATTCACCTCGACGGTGACTGCAAAATCGATAATTCACATCCAGACTCTTTTGCAAGAAAAACTCCTCTACATCACATTAAGTCTCGTGTTTTTTTTCATCATCCATCATAAGATATGTTCGCGGGTATCTTGTGCGTTTCTTCAAACAGGCGAGGGGGGTGAAAAGAAATGAAGAGAGGAAGAATACTCTGGACGGTCACCTGTATAATCGCTTCGATTCTCATCCTATCACCGTTAACCAGCGCACTAGCACCTCCGCCGAAAAAAGCGCTTTCAAAGACAACTGAGACCATTCGTATCACAATTGGGACAAAAACCGTTGAAAAACAGATGCCATTGACTATAATCAATGACATCATCGACCTGGGAAAAACCTGCAAAGAAGATTTTTTGACCATCTATGATAAAACAAAAACAATTGAACAGGTGGAGCAGGCTTTTATGAACATCCAACCATTCTTCCAAACACTCATCGATAACGCGTTAACCGATAAAACAATTGGAGGATTAAACGACCTGTATTACGACATTCGGGAGAAGATCCAGGAGCCGATTCATAAGCCTAGATCCAGCATAAAACAACAAGGGGGAGCACAATCGATGGGTCTTTGGAATGGGATACCGACCCCGGTTTGGGCCAACGCGGTATGCGGGATATTCGATGCGGGTTTGTGCGCGGGATTTGCCGGTGGAACACATGCCATTATCCCGACGATAGGAGCTGACCTATTCATAACCTATGGATTTCAAGGAGAAAGTATCACTGTTGGACTGTCCGGAGGAACATTGGCTGTCACAGCGTTCCAAGTAATCATTGGATTTGTAGGAATTCTGATAGCTCTGCCAATAGTGATGATGGGACCCTATTTCATGACAGGTCTCTGCGGTGTCGTCTTTGGAATCGGTGTGTAAACCTGATATCGCCGATCGTACTATTCCTCTTTATTCTTTAATTTCCAGGTCTATGAAGAAAATCATATCCATTTCGATCTCTGCGGTATTGATTGCATCTGGCTTGCTGATGATGACAAGTCAAGAAAGAAATAACAGCATCATATTGGAAGAGGCAAAAGAAGATGCAGACAATGATTCTGCCAACTATAGTAATTTTGTTGAGTTTAATCAGGAGATGCTTCAATTACATAAAGAAGTGATTCAGTTTGAAATTACTTTTCACCAAGATGATGTAGTCGATATCTCATTGAATATGTTTGTTAGTTATATCGATGAAACCATAACTTCTGTGTACTGTTTATTGACCGATGGTAAGAAACCCTTGCTGGAGCCAAGAATGCTCTGGTATGTTCCAGAAAGAAAATATACTCTTGTGACACCAAAAATACGTTTGTCAGTTGGAAAATTTTGGTTCATAAAACTATTGAATGATAACGAGGGAAAGATACGATTTGGCTCAGCATATAATGATTCAGGACGGTTTGATGTCCATTCGGGTGATACGTGGTATCTCACGTGTGCTGTTCCCACTTCAGGTGAAAAAAGTGGATATATAGTGATCCTTAAATCCCTTTATAATTCGATGGAAGTTAAACAAATAACACGACACAGTGATATCGATCTTTATACAGCAAACTATAATCAATTTTCCGGGAAGTACTATGCTGTGAAATTCCATATACTCGGTGGATTTAGCATCTGTGATGTCAACAAACAGATAACCACGATCAAGGGAACAATCATGAATATGTATGTCGGAGGTCACAGAAAAGGAAAGATGAAAGTAACGTTACCAGACGGTGAAGAAAAACAATTCAGCCAAAAAGGTCTTATGACATATAGCATCTTAGGAAAAGAATCTGGGACATGGAAGTTTACCGTAAGAGGCTGGTCGATTTATTTTCGGATGCAGGTGGTTTTAATATATATTGATATAGATCCCCGCGTTCAATCTTCACAAGCTAAATGATTTGATATTAATTATTCTCCGAAAATCAAATCATTTTATGTGGACCTTTCCCTCAACAACATCGATATCCACTATCGTCGTTATTGGTATACCATAAATCCTTACGAGTTCTTCTTTACAAGTTCCTTTGTAGACTGCGATAAACACTCCTTTTACATGAACTCCTATCTGTTTCAAAACATAAAGGACAGCCTTTAAGGTCCCACCAGTACTGAGCACATCATCCACAAGAATAACCGTGTCTCCTTTTTTCAGACCGTTGACATACATCTTTGATTTGGAATACCCGGTGACCTGTTCAACAGAAACCTCGCCAGGTAACCCATACGATCGTTTCCGTATGATCGTAAACGGGATCCCTAAGTCAAGGGATAAGACCGAAGCAAGAGGGATACCCATCGCTTCCATGGTAACGATACGATCGAACCTCCCGCATTTCTTGATATGTTTTTTCATCTCATCTGTGACTTCCTTGAGCAGTTCAGGGGTGATATAGGGGACTCCATCGGTGATGGGATGAATCACATAATCGTACTCACCCTTTTTCACGATTGGTGCGTCATACAATGATTTTTCTAAATGTTTCAGAATCATAGTTCATCAACTTCTACACAGGTTTTTTGTAATACGGGTATGAATTCATCGATAATCTGCTTTGTGATTTGTGGCATCAACACCAGGCGTATACAAGATAGCCGTTCGATTTTATTGACCCGCCAACCCTGCTCAGAGAGTTTTTTGACGACAATCCCGGGTTTTTTTAATTTCACTCCGATCACATTCATCGTCGGTTTCATCACGAGATCCAGACCGAGTTGTTCGATTCGTTTCTGAGTATAACAAGTGACATCCATGCAGGACCGAACCATCTGTTTATACCCCTCATGCCCTAAGTATTGAGCAACAGCGTAGGCGGCAGCAACTGGTGCACCAGAACGCGTCCCAAGCAACCCCGTCTGCTTCTCACTGCTGATGTAAGGTGAATCCACACTGATGCTCCCTAGCCATTGTTTCTTACGGACCATCAAAGTCCCTAGGGGAATAGCGGCATAACCCATCTTATGAGAATCTATCGATATCGAAGAGACACCTTTGAGTCGAAAATCAAAATCAGGGATCTTGTAGTGGAGTTCTTTGAGGAAAGGGATGACAAACCCACCAAAAGCGGCATCCACATGGAAAAAGACGTGTTCATGAGCACAAATCTCACTGATCTCTGGGATTGGGTCAATTGTCCCCAGTTCAGTTGATCCCGCAAGACCAACGACGGCTGCAGTGGTTTTCCGTATCTTCTTTTTCAGATGGGTAACATCCATCACGTAATCATCGGTTACTGGGATTTCGACGAGTTTCATCCCCATAAGGGACGCGATTTTCTGGAATGAGAAATGAGCACTTGTCGGCAACAGGATCTCTTTTTTCCCAGAGAGTTGTTTTGCTATCCACATCGCGGTGATGTTCCCCTCAGTCCCTCCGCTGACGATCTGCCCTGTTGATGTCTTTGGTGCATGCAGAAGTTTGGAGATGAAAGCGATGTATCGAGACTCTATCTCTTTTGTCCCAGGGCACAGTTCCAGATCACCAAGGTTTGTTTCAAGAAACTGTAGATACACCTCCCGGGCAAGAGGATGCGGGACAGTACACATGGAACCCAAGATATGACCACTGGAAAAGCAATAATCACGTTGCTGCAAACCTGCCAGTTCATTGAATATTTTTTGTTTCTTTTCACTATCAAGAGAAATCATTGCAGGGGATAAGAAATCATAGTTAAAAAAAGATACTGTGCCGAAAACCCTATTGATATAGAACATCACCGGTCCTGGACAGATTAATTAAATCAGTAGCATGATATACTCCTTTTTCTGAACTAATGAAGATAACAACATTTTAATAAAGGAAGAGAGATAGTAATACTACGTGACGAAAATGAAAATAAAGCTTCTGAATAGGGACAAAGAGAAAGACCAGGAAACAAAACAGGTTGTCAGTAAACTCCAAAAGGAAAAGAACCTTGAGAGTCCAAAAAAAGACAAAAACCTCTTTCCATTCTCCATCCCTGGATTTCAACATTATTCTGCATTGATGAAACTCCGGATCGTAGTGGGCACAATTTTTTTCCTCTGTACGATTTCGATGATCTTGATTTTTGCAAATGTTTGGGAGATTTCAGCGGTTCTACTTTTCATTGGATATATCATGCTTCTAATTCTTATGTTAAAACTTTTAAGAGTGAAGAGTCTCTAAGCATCATTCAACAGATAAGTTAAAAACCATCACATTTTAATATAGGTAAATGTATTTTGATTACATGATGCAAAAGGACGCTTGGAAGCCGGAAGAGGTGACCTCTTTTCTGAAACTGCCTGTTTATACTCGCGATGGAGTTTATGTCGGTCATGTCAAAAATGTGTTTTTAGAGTTGGATGAGAAGAGAGTGGGCAGCCTACTTGTCACTAATACAAACCCTGCATTGGTCGAAGGTAGCATAGATGTCGCAGTCCCCTATCGATGGGTTAACGCGGTTGGCGATATCATTATTCTCTCTAATTTCCCTGGCAAAGTCGCAACGAAGAAAGACAAGCCTGAGAAAACGAAAAAAACACAAGAAAGCGAGCAGAAAATCGATCAAATCGAATAAAACACAGGCAGTCTGTTGTTACTACAAAAAAAATAGCTGAGATATCCTCTTTTTTCCTTTTTTATTTAAAAGATGATATTTCCATGCAAATATTTTTATATCAAGTAAGTTATATATTAACATACACATGCCACATTCTTCCTCGAGTAAGAAGTGTACAACAATCTTTAAATACTCAGAAAAGAAAGTAATATGTGTAAAATCAGGAAAAAAGGTGGAACAATGACGAAAAACTTCAAGACGGTAAAAGCAAGTTTCGTTACAGGAATAGTCGTTATCAGTCTAGTTTTTGCTGTACTTCCCACCGCATCAGCGGGACTTCTTTTAAATCTTCAAAGTGCATTATTGATTACCTGGAATACAGCAGCAACTAATGAACCGGTAATCCCTCGAGGGCAATTACTTCAATTATCATTAAACATTACACACTATGTTACGAGAGGCGCTTTGGGGAGAGGTCTGCTCCAGTTCTATAAAGGTAGTCCCGTAACAATAACAATTCAAATAATTGAAACTCCATCATGGGTCACCGCAACCCTTTCACAAGGATCATTACAAGCAACAATCAATCCGGATCAACCAACCGCCTATTCTACAATGATAACGTTACAAGTGGATGATAATGCACCAGCTTACTCTCAAGGTTACATAAAATTACAAGCAACTGCGAGTAAAGCGGGATTCATTAAAGGAATCACACAAGAGTTTACTCTCACGTTCATTCCAGGTTATAAACCATTAATAAAAGCAGAATATCCAGACTCAAATACAATGCAAATAGGACCATTGGATACCGCCGTATTCCCTATAAAAATAACGAATCTTGGGAATGCACAAACCATTGTGAAATTCACGATTGAAAAAGTTCCAGAAGGTTGGAATGCAATCATCACAAGTGAATTATTACTTGGTGAAGGAAATGGATCTACCAATACAGCATATCTTGTGATAAAGCCGCCGAAAAACTTTGGATATCATAACGATGAAAAAACCATTAGGATTTCAATGCTACCAGTAAAATACGATACACCGACGAACGTAGGTGCGATCACAATCAATGATTTCCTTGTTGAAAGCAGAGGATTTTCAACTCCAGGATTCGAATCAATCGCATTCATTGGTGCCTTAACAATCGTATTAACACTCATCACCTATTTCCGGAAAAGAAAATAAATAAAAATAGAAAACCTCTATACTTTCATTTAAACAAGGGGGAAATTCCTATAAAAACTAGTAAAAGCCTTACGCTCGTTGTTATCGCATTAATCCTCTGTCCAACAATTTTCTCTCAGGTGCAAGAAGTAAAAGCAGCGGACACAAAATATATTCTAGGTCTTCCTTGGATAACTCCGTATCCTATCATAAATTTGATTAGCTATTTCATAGGAATGTTAAAACCAGCGATTTCCTTTGCAGAGGGTTTTAAAGCAGTTCCATCAAATATCACAATAGGATATAATGAAAAAGTGTCGATTCAATTGGGAAATATTGACCTACAAACTGGTAATTTTTCAGTCGCCTTTCCTCGTTTTTTTTTAGCCGCACGTTTTTTAAGCTTTTCAGCTGAATTTCCTGAAGGATACTCAGGGGGTTTGTTTGTTAACTTTAATCCACCAGTTGTGAGTGAACAAACAGGAAAATATTCAATAACCAATGTCACAATTTCATTGAACTCGCCACCTGGTACAGGCGATGTGATTCGAAGTAGAACACTCCGTATAAAAATTGCTGATACCTGGGTCGTAAAAAACCTCTGGTGGCCTGAAGATAAGTCGTATTGGTTTGGCGGAGAAAATAATACACCACTTGTGAATGGCCCTCCATTTTGGTTCCTTGCTGCACTCTTTGGTGGATTTGGAAAAAACAGTGGAAAAATCCTCACAGATTACTATTATGTCGATATCCTTGTGACAGTAAAACAATTCCATGCAGTAAAAATACAACCGTTAACACTCGAAAAACTCACCCCAAACAATGTCATCTCCATACCGTTACTTGTTCAAAACCTAGGGAATTACAATGATACCATCAACTTCAGAGCAAAAGCTGAAAATAAATCTATCCTCCGAATAACAGAAAATAGTTCAATAGCCTTACAACCAGGGGAACAAGGAAAAGTGTATATTGGAGTCGCCAGTCCCAATAATTTCCTAGACACCGGGACATTACATTCGATCACTCTTGAAGCATTCTCCTCAGGTCAACCAAATGTCACGATAGCCACTCAAACAGTCGCGCTTGAAACACAAGGTTTGTATGTATCAGAAGAAAACGCTACGTTTGGTTTTGGGATCGGATTGATTATTTTGTTTGTAATTATTCTTTTATTTTACTGGCGGCGAAAGATTTCTGAAAAGATCAGAAAAAAACCCGAGAAACCCTGGAAGATGCCGGATGAACAGCAACATCTTGCGGAGCTCAAACGCACGGATAAGAACGCCTATGAACAGGAACGAATCATGATGCAGGATGAATATAAATCAGCCTTGCTGTCTTACAAACAGGAAAACAAACAATACAAACGATTTCAATTAATTCCTTCAGAAGAAAAAACAATAAGAGATTCTTCATCGTTTTTCAAGAAAATGCAGACCTCATTCAAAAAAGCAATAACACCGAAAGAGACACCAAAGAAAACAAAACGAGTAATGCTAAAAAAACAAGAGAAAAAACCCAAAGAACAAATCACAAAACCCATCGTCCCGGCCGCAGATGCCACAAAGGAAAAATTGTTAGTAAAGATTAAAAGAGAACAGGAAAAACAACTTCGCAAACTACAATAACCGATTTCTTTTTTTCTTCTTTTGAAACAAGAGTATTACTATAGATAACAACAGAAGAACCGTGATCACATAAAGCCAGAACCCTACGGCGGGTCCCCACTGACAGAGTACCGGGACGACTTCGTCGTAACCTTGGATTGAGACATCGATGGTTCCTTGTCCCATGAAGCTTCCGACTCCGACTTGTGCAAAGGCAGACATCGCTATGATGAAGAGCAAAAGGGTACCGCAAAGGAGAACCAATGCCCCGATCAACAAGAGAATCTGCCAGTTTTTTTTCATTCTCTGTTTTAAGAGGAAGGGGAGAACAACAAGCAGAGCAACAATGACAGAAATAATCGGAATGACCATCATGATCGTAGCAAAAATATCAGGAACAAACGATAACTCCCCGGTAATCAGCTGCGGCGTAGTTGTCGTTGAAATAAGGTTGAATGGTATCAGATACAAGGTTGATGATGTCTGAACATCGGTTGTGGATCCTTGCAGCGACCACCAGGGGAAAACAAATGCGAGAAGCAAAACACCCACCGTGAGAGAGAGGAGAGAACAGGATAGTTCTTTCTTTTTGATGCTCAAAGCGAGTCCAACAAAAATCATGCTACACGAACCAATCCCAAGAGCTAAAGGAAGAATTGGTTCCTGGCTTGTGACCAGATCAACACTTCGCTCACCCATCACGGTAAGAGACCTCTGACCAATCACCTCATTCTGAACAGTCACTTTCACAGTATACAATCCAGGGGGAATGGAAAAATCAGCATGGGATCCGCTGGTGGTTATCATCTGAGTTTTTCCCCCGCGGATCATCTCCACATCGACGTTTCCCATGGGAGAGCCTCGGGCATCATACACATGGAAGGAGACCGGATAGACCGCGGGAAACACAAGCAAAGCCTCTTCTGAAGGAATAATGATTTCTTTGTCCACTAAGAAGGATTTATACTGGATTTGGAGCTGATACGTTGCAGGTGGTAATTCAGTAAATTGGAAGGAATTCCTGGTGGTCTGGGTCGGGAAAATCACGGTGGGAATCTGCATCGCTGTACTTGTCATCCGGGGGGTGACAGCGATTTCTGGTGGCAAGCCCCACAGGTCCTGCAGGGTTACACGCCAGTCGTATTGATCGAATTCCACTGATTTCTTCAGAGGAACCAGGATCCGGTTGTATCGCAACCGTATCGACTCGTTCATTGCCTCAAATCCCTGTGAGACAACCTTAAGTTGGTAGGACTCCCTTCGATTACATGGTGCGGCAAGGTGTGCGACACCATCCTCATTGGTACTATTTTGGGTGATTATCATCCCATCCTGAAACAACAAAACCTCAGCATCTTTGATACCATGGCCTTCCTGATCGATGAGCGTCACCGCACAGGACCCTTGTGGTTTGCAGAACACATGGATCTGCGAATCACTCGATAGATCAAGGATCGCCACCCCGATGAAACGTCGTTCGTCACCCAATCGAGGGTTCTCTTTGAAGACTTTGATGACGTACCGTCCTGCTTCAAGTGATTGGAAAGAGAATCGTTTCCAGAGGGAGACATTGCGAACATCAAATAGACTCAAAGCACTTACGATTTTTCCCTTTGAAGAAGATCCCTCGGAGGAGACTGATCCGCTCAGAGGCAACCGACACGCGGTTCCTGAAGAAACCAATGTATTCTCACGATATGCCTCAACAGTGATGTACGGAAAATCCCTACCAGTAACAGCAGAGAGCACGGACCCTAAGGGAAATGAGAAAGCATCATGAACCGAGACCATGAGAGAGTAACGATTCTCAGAAGTGTCCTCTTCAGCAGTGAGATTGTCGTTCGTGGATGGCTTGAGCTGTACAAGGGTTTGGAAGAGGCGAGATTCTTCCTCTGCGGAGAGATACCCATTCTCCTGTGAGGAGAAAAACTCTGCGTCAAATTCAGCGATGAAACCTTTTGGGATGACCATATCTTTTCCAGAAACGTTTTTTTCATAGGTGTTCCGTGTGCATTCCACGGAAGCAATCGTGTAATCCAAGCCAGGTAGATGTGGATAATTTGACTCGTACGCCTTCAATTGTATCCCATCACGCTCATCGACCCCTGCTTTGACAACTGAGGAGGAACCGAAGATCAATGCATGAACGGTACCTGTGGCTCCTTCATCAAACGAGACCCAGGAGTTCTTGCCCAGATCAACATCATCAGGTGTTTGGATGGACCAGAGCACCGGGTTTTCCACGGTATATTCCGGATTAAGGTCTACGGGGTATTGTTCGACAGTATCGTGTTCTGAATAGAAATGGGTATATGGGTAGATTTCTCCGAAATTCAGCTCTGATATCGACGCGCTTTGTATCCCACCACATTGCATGGAGGCATACACTCCATCGGTGTTCGCATCCTCAAACACCTGACACTCCCTTAACGCCTCATGGATTACATGGACTTGGATGCGCTCTGTGGATGTTGGGCAATAATAGTATTTGTACACCGCGGTGGTCTGCAGATCCCCCTGCGTTGACCTGCTCAGAAGCCGACAGGAGACCATAAGATTCCCATCGCAGAGGATCTCCTTGGAAATCACTTCTTGGCTCGTAGAACTATACTCCCACATATCAAACCCGTAATAATAGGCGAATTCAAACGAAGCGATCGCCTCACCGTTCTTCGGGGCGACCTCTGTTGAGCCATCCACTAATTGTGTAACGCACTGTGAGGTGGTATACCAAAGGAATTGTCCTTCCTGTGCGACGACGTATGGGATGGTACCATGTTGGATGATTTTATAGAAATGAGATTCCAAGGGGTATCCAGGGATCGGCTCATAGAAATATGAGGAATCCGCGATAGAGACATGATCAGGATATCCTGGGGCGGTGGTCGGTGCTTCATCATAATACAGATAATATCGTTCGGTTCCATCGGTCTGCGGAGGGAAGAGGAATACCAGATTACAGGCGGTGATATGGGTCTCATCAGAGAACGTCAGATCATAGAGCTGGGACTCGAGTTCGACGTCGCCTTGAGTGCTCTGACAGATCACGCGTACAGAATTATCTGTTTCGTTTTTCGCCCAACAGAGGGATTCAAAATGAACGGTGATGTCGACTGGTTGGTATGCCACGTTTTTTTCAGCAGCCAGAGATCCGAGGAGTAGTTCCTGCCGAGACGACCAAGTCTCATTCCACCAGTCATCCTGCCCAACAGAAACCTGAGGTGGCAACACCAAGAAGAGGAAGACTCCTATCATGAGTGAGATCCGGATTGTTTTTGCCACCATTGTAGCGATGAAACCCCCATGTCATGAAAATAATGGTCTATGAATAATTATTCTTTAGTATTATATTATTCTTTTTACAGGAAAAATATTAGAAAAATCAGAGGACCACGCCTCTTTTTACCACGGTTTGCACCAGATTCACCCCGAAATGATAAGGGAGAAACTGATGGTTCGGACAATCCAGGATGAGAACATCAGCATGTTTACCTTTCTCCAGGCTTCCGATGTACGGTTGCATCCCGATGGCACAGGCGGCGTTAAACGTCGATGCAGTAATCGCCTCCGCGGGAGTCATCTGCATCTTCAGGCAGGCGAGCTGGATGATCATCTGCATATTCTCCGTCCAGCAATTCGGGTTCAAATCGGTTGCTAACGCGACCGGGACTCCAAGGTCGATCATCTTTCGAGCAGGAGCGTACTGCTCCATCATCATACAAAATGGTGTGCCAGGCAGAAGTACCCCGACGATAGAGTTCTGCGCCAGCGCCCGTAGACCAGCCTCTGATGATCGTAACAGATGGTCCGCGCTTTGCGCACCAACCTGGGCAGCCAGCAACGCCCCACCAGTATTGACAATCTCATCTGCATGAATCTTCGGGAGAAGCCCCTGCTGTTTTCCCGCGAGAAGAATCTTCTTTGATTGGGCAACGGTAAAGACACCTTTTTCACAAAACACATCACAGAATCGAGCCAGACCCTTTGTCCTCGGTAACATCTCATGGATGATGATCTGAATATACTGGTTTGCATTCATGTGTTTTGGGATAGCATGAGCACCAAGGAACGTCGAAACAAGATCCATCGGATGCGTCTCCGATAGTTTCTTCTGCACCTTCAGCAGCTTTAGTTCGTTGTCCACATCAAGCCCATACCCTGATTTCACCTCACAGGTTGTCGTCCCATGCAAAAGCATCGTATCAAGACGTTTCTTACTCTGTGACAAGAGATGGTTCGGAGAAGCTTTCCGTGTCTTTTCAACGGTGTAAAAAATCCCACCACCCCGCTTTAAAATCTCCATATATGGCATACCAGCGAGCTTCAAGTCTAATTCAAACTCCCGGGATCCAGCGAACACCACATGGGTGTGAGGATCGACAAACCCAGGCATCACCAGTTTCTCCGAGGCGTCAATCACAGTGTTTGCTTTGTAACGAAGGTTCTGTCCTACATCAACAATAATGCCATCATGGATCGCTATGGAACCGTTCTTCAAGATACCAAGGTTTCGCATCTGTTGCCGAACCCGTGGTTTTTGTGATCCTTTCAAGGTGAGCAGTTCACTTGCATGGGTGATCAAAAGATCGACGGATTGCATAGGTTGTTCCCAAATGGTTAAATGAAGGACCTTTGATTAAGGTTTACGGTGACCGCCTATGGCTCGGCTCATAGAATGTGTTCCTAACTTTAGCGAAGGAAAAAACAAACAAACCATCGAGACGATTCATACCTTGATACTGAATCATCCAGATGTCACATTGCTGGATTTCTCCCCTGATGCAGATCATAACCGAACTGATGTGACCCTGAT
>DAJP01000055.1:27258-40469 GCA_002496355.1 Euryarchaeota archaeon UBA346
CACAAGGGGGAACACCCCCGTATGGGGGCAATCGACGTCGTCCCGTTCATCCCCATCACGGAGGTTGGGATGAGCGAATGCATCCAGCTTGCCAATGACTTTGCAAAGGAATTCTCAGAAAAAACCAACGTCCCTTGTTACCTCTATGAGGAGGCAGCTAAAAGAGAGGACCGACGAAACCTCGCTGACGTGCGACGAGGTGAATACGAAGGACTCAAGGTAGAGATTGGGAAAAACCCTCAGAAAGTACCGGATTATGGTCCCAATAAAATCCACCCGACCGCAGGGGCGACCGCTGTCGGAGCACGATTTTTCCTCATTGCTTTTAATGTCAACCTTGGTACCACCAACATAAAAATAGCAGATGAGATAGCAAAAGTCGTACGTCATAGTAGTGGGGGATATCGCTTCGTGAAAGCAAAAGGATTCGAGATCAAAGAAAAAGGGATCGTCCAGGTGTCTATGAATCTGACAAACTACCAGAAAACATCGATCTTCCGGGTGTTTGAGACCATAAAAAACGAAGCGGAACGCTACGGGGTACCAGTCATCGGAAGTGAGATTGTCGGGTTACTCCCCTTGGAAGCAGTGGTTGACTGCGCGGCCCATTACCTCCGATTGGAGAAATTCACTGTCGATCAGGTCCTTGAAAAACGACTCTTAGAAATAAAGAAGTGATTCCCATGACCAAACTAGTTAAACAGAATATAAAAATGTTCCTTGATGAGGTTGCCTCCAGCAGCCCCGCACCAGGTGGTGGGAGTGTCGCTGCACTCGCTGGAGCCTTGGGTGCTGCCCTAACCTCAATGGTGTGCAATCTTACCAAAGCAAAACAAGGATACGAAGAAGTGCAGGATGAGATTGCAGAGGTCTTAGAAAAAAGCGAAGAACTCAGAAAAGATCTCACGGATCTCATTGACAAGGACACGGATGCGTTTAACGAGGTCATGAAGGCACTTCAAATGCCAAAAGAAACAGAGGAGCAGAAAGAACAGAGAAGAACCATATTGCAAACTGCATTTAAACAGGCAGCAGAAATCCCCTTGGAGACCGCACGCAAATGTGTACAGATCCTCCATGTCGCCCATATCGTTGCAGAAAAGGGAAATAAAAATTCTATCAGCGACGCAGCAGTATCAGCACTCATGGCGCAGACCGGAGTGCAGGCTGCGATGTTGAATGTTCGTATCAATCTGAGCTCCATTAAGGATCCCGACTATGTCCAACAGGTGACAACAGAGCTGCATGAACTGTTACAGAACGCGATGCAGAAATCAACAGAGATTCTTAACATCGTGGAAAAAAACCTGTGATATTGCTAAGATGATCTATCATGGCGACCTTTGTAAAAGATCTCTATGAGATTTTATTCAATACTTTTGGGAACCAATACTGGTGGCCTGTGGATACACACTATCACCTGAAACAAAAAAGCGATCCTCGTTTTGAGATCATTATCGGTGCGATACTGACCCAGAACACCGCTTGGACAAATGTGGAAAAAGCCCTTGAGAACCTTAAGAAAAACAGAGCCTTCACCATCCCAGCTCTGCTGTGTATACAGGAAAAAACCCTTAGAACCCTGATTCAACCCTCGGGATTCTTCAACCAAAAAGCGCAACGCCTCATGTTCATCGCTTCCTATCTTCAAAAACAATATAACGGGGATCTGCAGGAGTTTTTCTCCCAGGACACCTCAGATATCCACCAGGAGTTGTTATCCTTGCAAGGGATCGGTCCTGAAACAGCGGATTCTATCCTTCTGTACGCAGGGAATCACCCTGTTTTTGTGGTTGATGCCTATACGAAACGGATCTGTCGGCGCTTGCCGTTGTCTACAACAAGTGATTCCTATGATGACATCCAGCATTTTTTTGAACACGAACTTTCATCTTGCATCCCAGAAAAAGAACGAATACCAACCTACAAAGAATACCATGCGCTTCTTGTCAGACTTGCAAAACAGAACTGTTGGAAGAAAAAACCAAGCTGCGATGACTGTCCCCTTTGCACCTTATGTGAGAAGCTCCTCTAATTTACTCCGCAGGACCTCCGCAGGGATATCGGGAAGCGAGATGAACTGCGAGTTACCCACCTGGCCTTTACCAGAAGGTTTCACCCTGATGAACCCTGCAAGTTCGATTTCTTTGAGATAGTCCAAAAAAATCGTATGTCCCCGTACGTCCTCAGCGTACTCCTCACAGGTGATCGCATAGGTTTTCTCCACATCCCCTGTGTTTGCGTACGCGGTATCCTCTTTCTGTAACCGTTTTGCTATAGAAAGTAAGGCGAGCAATTGATGTTTGCCCAGGTTCTTCAATTTCGTCTCCGTAACGATGGAGTAGGTCTCTGCTTTTGCGGCACGCACATGCTCAGGGACCACCTGTTTCACGTGTTTCTCATCAGCGTACATGCCTGCCTTCCAAAGGAGTTCTATGGAGAAGCGTGCGTCACCGTATTCACTGGCGATATCAGCGATAAGCTCAATGCTCTCCCCCCGGACCGTATTTGTATGGAACGCAAGACGCACTCGTTGCTGTATGATATCGAATAATTGGTCTCGGGTATATTTCTCCAAAATGATGGTGTTGCTGCGTTTAAACGTGCTCAGTGCCGCTTCGTCCAGGTCAGTGAACACATCCTTTTGTGAGATCATGATAACAGAGACGGGATTCCCGGTTTTTGTAGTCTCATCATTAAAACGGGTGAGATCGTAGATAAGATTTGATTTTCCCTTTCGAAGCAACGCGTCAACCTCATCAAGCACGAGAAGGAGCTGGGATTCTTTCCTCTGGAGATGGTTTCGAAGGATTTGTAGCATCTCCTGCACTGAGAACCCCCTGTCAGGGAACCGTGCATCGAAATGGGTTAAGATGCCAAGGAGGACCATCGCATCTGTGGATCGTTTCCTGCAATTGATATGAACGTATTCGAGTACTTTGCCTTGTTTTCGTGCGATCTGGACAAGCGACTGGCAGAAATACTTCGTCATCGCTGTTTTCCCGGTCCCGACAGGTCCTTGGATGAGTACGTTTTGTGCGATATTGACAAAAACTGGTTTGAACATCGAAGCAAGTTTTTTCAGCTGCTCGGTCCGATGGGGTAACTCACCAGGGACGTAATCAAAATCAAGCGCATGAAGATCCTTAATGATTGATGAAGAGAACAACTCATCCTCAATAATACTACCCATAGCACAGGGTAATGCCTGCTGTTACTAAAACTTTATCTCCTGATATAGATAAAGATTATACACTGGTATGTTATTGTGATTTCTTACGCATGGGAGATGAAGGTTCAGTACAAAAATCGATGGAATTTCTGAAACACACGTTTCAACGTTATTACGAGTCGTCCACGATAGAGCTTCCAGATCGTTTTGGGCGTCGGGAATTTGCTTTTGTGCTTTTCGGGGGAAAAGGCATGATCCGGCACCTTGGTTTTGAGAAACGAGATATGCTCAGGAGTTTCCTTGAGAATCGATCACCTCAGCATGCGTATTACTCCTCTGCGTATTATCAGCACCCGGATGCTGCGAAGATGTCTGATAAACTGTGGATGGGTGCTGAGTTGATCTTCGATTTGGATTCAGATCATCTCCCGAACGCGGAGAAAATGGGGTATGTCGAATCCCTTGGTGAGGTGAAAAAAGAATTCATCAAGTTGATCCATGAGTTTTTACTCGGGGATTTCGGATTTCAAGAAAAACATTTGGAGTTGTATTTCAGTGGGGGGAGAGGATATCATTGTCATGTGAAAGACCCGGTGGTTCTGGATTTTGATAGTAATGAGCGGCGAGAGATCGTTGATTATATCACGGGTCGTGACCTGCAGGATTCACTCATTTTCCATGAGCAGGCGACCAGTCGAAAAAGCTATGGAGGTCACTCGTTTGCTAGTGGAAAGAGCCTGAAGATGCCAACCCCGGATCAAGATGGATGGAGAGGCAGGATCAGCAGAGGGATCATTGATCTGGTCAATGAAATCAAAAAAAACGAGGACCCTGAGAAGAAATTAGAGGAGTACGGAGTCAATCCGCAGGATGCAGAACGACTTGTCCAGGAGCTTTCAGAGGAGCGGGTCAGAAGGATCAGGGACGGATTGCTTGATCAGTCAAAGACCATTCGGAAGTTTTTTCTGAATAGCGCGTTACGGAAGACCGCGGTGTCTTTGAGTGCAGGGGAAACCGATGAGCCTGTCACCTGTGATGTGAAACGGCTCATCAGACTGCCGTCATCGTTACATGGGAAGACTGGTTTAAAGGTCGTGAAAATCGAGGTGGATGAGTTAAAAGACTTCGACCCTCTGCGAGACGCGGTGGTATTACCAGAGGATCCCGTGAAGATCCTTCTGCAGCGAGAGGTGACCATTGAGATGAAAAATCAGCAGTATCATCTGGAGCAAGGGGTGCAGGAAGTCCCGACCTATCTTGGGGTTTTTCTTATTGGGAGAAAAGAAGCAGTCCTGCTGTGACCGTCCTTTTGTTCTCTGTTCTGCCGCTATCGAAAATTCTTATACGAATCGGATGGTTTCCAAGTTAAAGGGGGCTGCCGTGTTCATGTTAAGTCGCTTATGGATGGTCGAGCACAGATCCACGCATTTTGATTCCTCTCCATGGCCGAACACGACCCGTTCTGGACGTGGTGACATGTTGTTGATGAATCCGACGAGCTGACGGCGGTCGCTATGACCCGAGAATCCATCGCAGGTCTCCACGTTCATCTCGACAGGTAGGCTGACGATGTTACCTCCGACATTCATCGGGATTTCCTTTGCACCGCGTTGTATCCGCCGGCCGATGGTTCCCTCTGCTTGATACCCGACGAAGACCAGTGTGTTTTTGGCTTCTCCACACCAGTGTTTGAAGTATTCCATCACGGGCCCACCGTTCATCATACCACTAGTGGCAAGCACGACACAGGGGTCTTTTTCCCCAAGGATCTTCTCCCGCATATCTCCACTGTCGACGCGTTTGAATATCTCAGAGAGCAAGGGGTTGTCGCCCTGTTGGAATATCTGGGTTCGAAGCTTGTTGTTTAAGTATTCTGGGTACGCGGTGTGTATAGCGGTCGCCTCCCAGATCATCCCATCAAGGTAGACAGGAACTTCTGGGATCTCCTTCATCTTCACCAGGTTTTCCAGGACGATCATGACCTCCTGGCTACGCCCAACCGCGAACACCGGGACAAGGACTTTTCCTTTTTTCTTCACCGCGGTGCGGATGATATCCTTCAGACGATCGGTCGCCTCTTTTCTGCTGGGTTGGAAATCATCATGCCCCCCGTAGGTTGATTCAATGACGAGGGCCTCCGCGCGGGGAAAATGGTTGATGGCGGGGTTGAACAACCAGGTGCGTTCAAACTTGATATCACCGGAGAATGCGATGTTGTATAACCCATCTCCAATATGGAAATGACAAATGGAGGAACCAAGGATGTGACCTGCGTTGTGGAAGGTGAGTCGGATATCAGGGGTGATATCGGTGGTATCTCCATATCCCATGACGATACAATGTTTAATCACATTGCGGATATTCTCAGAGGAGTACGGAACCTTTTTTGCATCTGCAGCTGCTACCTTGATATAATCCATCTGCAGCAGCGTCATCAGGTCGCGGGTCGGTGGAGTGCAATAGATAGGTCCTTCATACCCATACTTGTAGAGGATCGGAACAAGACCGCAGTGGTCAAGATGTGCATGGGTAATGACCACGGCATCAATTTTCTCCAGGGGTAGTACCTCAGGCATGTGAATATAAGGTGATCCGTTGTTCTCAGATGAAACATCGATACCACAGTCGATCAATACTTTACTATCCTGAGTATGTAACATCGAACAGGACCGACCGACCTCACGAAATCCACCAAGGCTGATCATACGGATGAATTTTTCTCCTGTTGAAGAACCACGATGGATCTTCCGGCCGATTTTTCGTAAAATATCTTTTCGTTCATCGCTCATTGAGCGGAGGTACCCACGTATCTCCTGAACGGTTTTTGATTGAATCGGAGGTGCTCGCACGATGCTAGGCGCCCAGTTAATCTTTTTGCGTATCTCGTTTAAGAGCTGCCCTTCTCGGCCGATCGCAGCCCCGGGTTTTAATGCTTCAATGGTGACTTCGCCGACATCAGGCTGAAAATAGATATTTGTTATCTCGGCTTCTTTTGGGATAATCTGTCGAATTTTCTTCTCCGCAATATCAATATCAGTCAGGACTGAAGGATCGGGACGGACCACGATCCGTTTCTGCAGACTTTTCGCCATGTTCTTTACTAAATCCTTGTTATTGGCAAATTTATCAGGTGTCTTTGTGTAGATGACCAGCAGTGCTCCTTCGAATTCCACTTCGGAGATGTCGACACTTGCTGGTATGGAGCTTCGTATTTTGCCTCGTATTTCTGCTAAAACATCATCAACGGTCATAATCTACCCTTTTTAACGCTTGTAAAATGAACCCTCAAATTTTTTTCTCTCTGATAATTATCCTTTGAGAATACGGATTGTTACTTCCCCATCTTCTGCAATCGTTTCTTTATTTCATCTTCTGATATCATCTTGAATTCTTTCTCATTGATCACTGCGACATCAGCTCCGTTTCCAGATGCGGAGTCTCGGCCCATCGCAGCGGTAATCGCACGTAACGCAAGGTCAATGCCTTCAGTGACCGTCATATCATCACGGAAGGAGTCTTCTAATACACCGAACGCGTAAGGAGAACCAGATCCACCAGCTGTGTATTTATCCGGGATGGAACCACCAGCAGCATCGAGTGAATAGACATGTCCTCCAGAGGAATCCCATCCGCCGAGGATCAACTGAACATAGTACGGATAGAATTTACGGGAGTTCAGGATGTTGGACATGAGTGTCGCTGCGCTTTGCACGGACATCTCGACATCTCGTTTCAAACTATACAGCTTTGTTTCTGCGCTCAGATATCGGGATAAGACTTGTAAATCACCGACAAGCCCTGCGGTCGCCAAGGCGAGATGATTATCGATTTGATACAGTTTTTTTGTAGATTTATGGGCAATAAGGTTTCCCATGGTCGCTCTATGTTCTGTTGCAATCACAACGCCGTCTTTACAGACCATTCCAAGAATTGTCGTACCGGTTTTCTTTAAATCTTCTGTCATAAATTACTCTCCAGTAAACACCAGAAAAATACTGGGTAACGAATAAGATTTCTTTTATATATACTTTGTGGAGTGATGATGTGAGGAGATTCGTATCATACGATCTCCTCGTTTCTGTCTAGATGATGGATAATTGTTTTCCGAGTTTTTCGAATTTCTCTAATGCGAAGTCTAAATCCTTCTTGGTGAGACCTGCGTTCATCATGGTTCGAATACGGGCTTTATCCCGAGCCACCATGGGGAACACGATTGGTAGCGCAAAAACACCTTCATCATAAAGTTTATTGCTGAGTTCTTTTGCTTTTCCAGAGTCTCCAACAATCACTGGTGTAATAGGTGTCTCACTATTCCCTGTATTGAAACCTAAGGAGTTTAGTTCTTTCTTGAAATATTTTGTATTATCCCAGAGTCTTTTAACATGCTCAGGTTCTGTTTCAAGCACATCGATAGCAGCAAGCTGAGCGCCGGATACCGCTGGTGGATGTGACCCTGAGAGTAACCAGGTCCGTGATTTGTTATATGCGAAGTTCACCAGGTCTTGACTGCCGGCGATGAGACCACCGACGACACCAAAGGCTTTACTGAACGTTCCCATCTCGACATCGATTTTTCCTTCTATATGGAAATGCGCACCAATCCCGCGACCATCTTCTCCGATGACACCTTCTCCATGGGCGTCATCAACATAGGTCATCGCTCCGAATTCATTGGCGAGTTTTACGATCTTATCCATGGGGGCGATGTCTCCATCCATGCTGAAGACACCATCGGTGATGATGAGGATTCGTCGATATTTCTTGTCAGCATCCTTCAACACGCGTTCAAGGTCACCCATGTCACGATGTTTGTAAATCGCTCGATCTGATTTGGTGAGTCGGACACCATCGATGATGCTCCCATGGTTCAGCTCATCGCTGATGACGATATCTCCTTCGCCGACGAGTTGGGGGATAAGACCAGAATTTGCAGCAAAACCGGTTTGATAAATCAAGGTAGATTCTGTTCTTTTAAATTTCGCGAGTCGTTTTTCGACTTCAGTATGAATTTTCATGGTTCCGGCAATCGCTCGAACAGAACCAGACCCAGCACCATATTTCTTTGCAGCATCGATAGCTCCTTTGATAAGACGAGGGTGGTTGCTAAGGTTCAGATAGTTATTCGAACACATCATGATAACTTCTTTACCATTGACAATAGAATGAGGCTTGGACCCGCTTTCAAGAATTCGGATGTTCCACTCAAAATGATTTTTTACCAATTCATCGTATTCATCTTTTAAGAATTTGTTCGCGTTTCTTTTAGTGATTTGTGCCATCATGGTACCTCCAAGAATAATTCATCCCCTGAGGGGGTCAGGACATCAGATTCGGATATTAAAAGCTGTTGGTTTGAAGTTTGGCGACTCTGCTGAGGCGGTATCCGATGACCACCATGAAGTAGCCTTGGTCAGCGAACCGATGGTCGAGTCGTTTATCTCCGGTATCTACCCGGAGGATTGGTGTATGGATCAGCTTTGAGGGGGTAGAGACGACGATGATGTTCTCAATACCGATTTTGTTGATGACCTCAGGGCTGAGTTGCAGATTCCCTCGGCCAAGGATGAACCCTTGTGCACCGATAGGGCTAAGGAGGATCTTTGCTTTTGGATATTTTTTAAGCAGCCTGAGGATTTGTTCTTCGTTGACGTCCTGTGCCAGCAGTTTTTTTTGGTAGACCGCATCGATACCTAGCAGCGTGTTTTCAATGTTGAGTTTCTGTGCGATATGGTCAATGGTCCCACCTGTGCCGAACAAGAATAACCAATCTGGATGTTTCTCGAGTTCGTCTTTGATATGGTCCGCTAGCTCGTCTTTTAGATCATCATCTGAGACGGATTCAAATAGGGACTTTCCCACCTGGATGTAGGTTGGTTCGATGATTCCTTTTGCGATGCCATAGAGTCGGACTTTCCATTCTCCTTTCCGGTAGAGCTCCTCATCGACGTCCATGATTTCAGCATCTCCAACAGTGAGTCGTTTCATGATGAACTCCTGGAGCATTTTTGCGGTCGCAGTCGTGGTGATCCCAAAGACACCAGAGTGCATTTTGACGCCAGAGGGGATGCCGAGCAGCGGGATTTTTTTATCGATGATGGTGAAGATATCTCGAGCGGTACCGTCACCCCCACAGAAGAGGAGGAGATCTAAGGGGACCTTGAGGAATTTTTTACACGCATTCTTGGTGTCGTCTGCAGAGGTTGTCGATCCTGATGGTGCATACACGATTTGTTTATTTGTTATTCCAACTGTTCTTAGTTCATTGTCTCCCATATCTCCGTCGCAAGTGACCCAGAGTACATCGTCATTGGAAAGGGTAACTGCGCAAAACGCCTGGAGCATCTCCTCAGCTTTTTGTCGAGCGACAGGGTGTGCTCCCAGGGTGACTGCTTTGTCAAGAACATCATCGGTCCCTTTGAGTCCGACCCGGCCACCCATCCCAGCAATGGGGTTGACGATAAAACCGATTGTGACGCTCATATGATAAGAGAAGATCAGGTGTTTATAGGAACATGATTTAAAAACTGATTGGTCGAGGATCAGTGACTTTTTCATTTTGGGATTTTCCCGCGATGTGTTTAAATAGGTTGAAAGAGAGAAGAGATGAGTGGTGAGGAAGGGCGACGTTCGGCGGGGTCTTGTCTTCCCGATCTGCGCTCTTGTCTTCCGGTGACGCTGGTGTCGCGTGTCTGCGTTGCGTCGGTGCGGCGCGCTGCTTGCGTGCTTCGTTTCCCCTCCTTCCTTACCTTTTAGGGCGGCGGGGTCTTTTTCTCAGGGTTCTACCATCAGTGTAGATGCAGGATATCAAGATTAATGGATCCTTTCATATATGCTTTTAAAAATGTTTTTGCATCAATGCTATAGAGCTGTGTGGTACACATCAGAGAATATTCTGAGCAGGCAGCATGTTGAATCTCTTTGATGACTTCTTTGGTAATCACTGAGGTGAAATGGAAGTCTTCGGATAGGAAGAGATCAACTCCGTTTTTTAGATTTGAGACCAGAATGTTACAGTCGTTGATCACATGTTGTGCATCAATTCCATGGCGTTCCATTGACTGAAGACATGTTTGACCGAGGGCGTCAGAAAGGAGTCGGTTTTTAAAATCAATAACAGTCGCATGAGCGCGCATCCAGCGCTGTATTGCTTTCTTATGTGTTGATTCGGTGATACGCCCCCAGATCTTCAATTGTTCAAGCTCAGAGGCGACCGTTGTGGTCACATAGGCAGGGATACGATCACGTGCGAGAGCTTTGATGACCTGATCAATAGATGAATCATCCTTAAGCAAGAATGATGTATCAAACGAAACGCTTCGAATCTGTAGCTGTTTGACCATGTGTTCCTCAGTAGTTTTATTAAGGATAAAAGGTTGCGATGGATAAGAGAATGATTCCAATCGCTAAACATTTCCTAAACAGAGGTTTCTTATCCACTTACTTTCTCCCAAACATGTTATGGTCCAGTTTCCTCAGGACCAACACTTACGAAATTGTTGGTATACATCATCGAATTATATTCGGTGCTAATCCATGATTCATTCCTCACACAACTACTCAAACGAAACTCATCTATTTTACCCCACCAGGATGCGCCGTACGGTATGGTCGAACTTTGTTTAAACACACCAATCTTGAAATCACCCCCAGTATCATAATCAATTGCTCCTGCCCAATTATTGCTACGTTCATCAATCGTCCCAGTTGCCTTCAGTCCATTGATAAATAAATTTGTTCTTGATGCTAATGCTCTTGTAACACCAAGATGATACCATTGGTTTTGTGAAATAACACAATCAGAATACTTAATAAATTGATTAGAACAGGTAGATAAATCACAACCAAAAGTCGGTTGCCAAGATTCAGAAACACTTAACGAATGAGCTGGATAATCATATGATGATGCTTCATCCTCAATCTCATAAATACGATAATAATTGTCACTGAAATCATGTTCCGCCTTAACCCAGACAGATACCGTAAGCTCACTACCCATAGACCATGTGGGCGCTGTCATCCAATCATTCGACCCATCAAAACTCTGACAGTTCCCTACTTTACCGTCGATAGATTCAATAGGAGAGTTACTAACATATTTTGTTAAATCATGGTTGTTTGCTGTCGAATCTAATATCGTCAAAACCGTCTTATCATTCATATGATACACTGCTTCATAATTACTATCCCATACCTTCTCAGGACACTGCTGATCCGCCGAACCCATATTCCCATAATACATATAACATATGGTATCGACAGTCGGACTTAATGAACTTGCGTTCACCCATGCGACCACCCGACCTGTAGAACCATCGAACTCCTCTAGCTCATGATACAATCGGGTTGCGACTCCGGATCCATCCATAAACAGAATATCATCGCCATCATCCTGTGCCTTGTCTCGCAGATCTGAATCAGTGACGCTCAATAACACAGGAAAGTTATGCAGGTCATCTGCTACCATCGTATGATCAACCGTGATCATCTTCCGGTACTCCCAGCCTGCCTCAAATGGGTCAAACACCATCAACGGTCCGGTTCGGAACCAGAACGTCTCCGATGTCGGGTTCTCCCCATCGGTCGCATTCACATACCAGCGATACTCGGTCATTACTTCAAGGCCACTAATTGACACAGTTATATCTCCCTCGCCGACGCCTGAGCCGCTCCCCGACCCGATAAACGGGGTGGTTTCAACTGTGTAGCTCATCGGATCATTCTGAGGATCGCGAAGATGGAAACTCAAATAAATCTGTGTCTCCGGGACATACCGATCACCATCTAGGGGTCGTTCTTCTGAGACGACAGGTGCGATCGCCTCGGTCGTAAATGAAAACTCTTTCTCAACTGTATCCATCCCATCTGATGCTGTCACATACCAAGTATACTCTGTTGAACTTTTCAGATCAGAGATTGGCACCGAATAAGACCCATCCGGTTTCATATTCCCATTTCCACCACCCACATCCGGGGACGTAGTAACGCTATAGCTCATAAGATCACTGTCAGAGTCACTCAAAGAGAACCGAAGCTCCGAGGTTGATAACGGGACATACATCGCCCCATCCAACGGATACGTTGCGGTGATCTCCGGTAGATGGTTCGGTGGATAATACTCCATGTTCTCCGCAGATGCTTTCGCATACAATGCGTACCCGAACATCCCATAGGCCTTGATAGGCGGAAGGAAGATACTGAAACCGATGCCCCAGAACCCGAGTGCAAAACCTTGCTGCTCACCAACCGCATAAAAACCGGTCCCTGACACTAGTCCACCAACACTCGTAATACCTATCGATGTTTTCCAACAGACAAACAACCGAGGGATTGGAGCCATAATAAACGGGATAAAACGTGGCAGAATTATGATAGGAAACGCAGCTCCCTCGCCCGTGGCAACAAAGTTACAGAACATCTCCCTACCAATACCCAAAGGATACACAGTTTTGTCATTCACCGCATTAGTAGCAAAGATTTGACCTTGTTTCTTCAACTGCGTAAAAACCATTTCCGCAGACATCCCTGCAGGTAACATACCCTGTTGCTCCGCATACTCAAGGATCTGTTGCTGAAGCTGCTGCGTCTCAGCAGAATAGGGATCATGAGTATTCGCTGCCGCTAACGTAGAAAACAACTCCTTCAGATACACACCAGATTCATAAGCAATTGTCTGAGAATGTGGCATCCCACTGATATAACAGGTGATTACGGCATCTTCCCCTGTACCAATATTTTCTTGGTGAGATATATCAATGGAAGTTGAGTGAGAAGTACTAACGATTCCAGATGCGCAACTACTCAGCAAAAAAAGAGAAACAACACTAGCGCTGAAAATACTATTCAAATGAGATTTCTTCATACCTTTCTCCCTCTTCACACAATATATATTTTTGAATTTATTACTTTCCCCATTTAAAATTATATAACAATCTTCTCCTATAAAAAATTGTCCTAAAAACCGAAAAAAGGCCTTCAAACCCCGGTTTCGAATGGAAACCCTCCGAGAGAGAGGAACGGACCTATGGGGATTCGAACCCCA
>DAJP01000046.1 GCA_002496355.1 Euryarchaeota archaeon UBA346
ACCTGAGAGGTTTGATACCCAACGACATTACTCAACGAACCCATCACAAGAAGAACCACAGCCAGGATACTTACTCCAATCAGAGATTTCTTATCCATACTTTCCTGCCTCTTTATCAGTATTTTATAAGGATGTTCTCCTATAAAAAACATATTATCCGAAGGGAAAGCATTGACATGGTTTTAACACATGTTTTTTTATGTAAATCAAAATAAAAAAAAAGGAATGAGTTAGGTTGCTATAGTGAACAACCCAAATGCAAAATTCGTATTCAAAATACCGATTTTGTCTGTAGTAACAGTTATCTTTTCACCCTGTGTGTAGGTATTAAATGAAAACGGTGAAAATGTAATGCACCGAAGTTTTACTGCGTTAAATGTAGTAAGGGCACCTTGAGTGTTTAGTTGTTCTATCTTCCCAATAAGTATCCCTTTATTCAGAGTATACGTTTCTATCTCGAGGTATGGTGCATTTGTTCCTTGTTCTTTTGTACGGCAGTAGGCATTTGGAATACCTGCGCCACCCCAATATTGTTCATCCTTTAAGATCCATCCATAGTTGGCTATGTCTCCTGAGGCGAAACCATTTACATCATTAGTCACGTTCCAGGTGATCCAATTTCCGGGATTGTTTGGACATATCGCTATTGATGAAGACTCTGATGAATAAGGTGGTGCAATATCCGCGTATATTGTCTCTTCGTTCCAATCGCCTTCAAATCGGTATGCATTATAAGACCGACCTGATGGATTTGCATCACTATAATCATAGTAGAAAATATTAAGGTTAGCCGATTTGATGAGATCATCTGATGTCAGGTTAGTCAGGTCAAATTTTATGACTATCTGAGCAAACCAAAAATCACCAGTTCCGCCATTTCGGAGATTCATTACCGGAAGATTTCCGTTGATTTCGTTTATAGAATTCAGGTATGAATCATCGGTTGGTGTATAAGTTTGTATCCCCAGCCCACCTATATTATCGATTGTACGAGATTGTTGTGTCATCGCAGTTGCGCTTGTGGAGATAAACAGAACAATTGCACAACCAATAATGCTTTGTTTTACAATATTTTTTTTCATGATTTTTCACTCCCCTAAAATTATTATTAGAATTAATATCACGGCGGTATATATAAATCTATTTAAAAAAAAATTTTTATAACAGATGTAACAAAAGACTGTGAGATTGCACTCGTTTCCGGATAACTATAACCTTGAGATTAATTCTTTAAAAACGTTTACCCGACCTTTAAAAAGATAATATCTTAAAAAAGAGTGGCTATAATGCCTCGAAAGAGTCTAATCGAACTCATCCATTTCCAGTATCTTCTTTATGCGTCCGCAATTTTCATATTCAAGGACTTTAGTAAAATGCATTGACACGGTTTATGCAGTCAATGAATAATTACTTACTTCTATTCAATCCATGCTCGATAAGTAAATTCACTTGCACTCCAAAATGAAAGTTCACAGAAGGTAATTGTTATTAAATCTGACTCCCCACTATCAAGATATATACTCTGTCTTTTCTCTGCTGTATTTGCATCTTGTTTTATTTCAGCCCAAACATCAGCACTTCCACCTGCACTACCAGTATTCGTTACTGATACATCTATAAATGCACAAAAATCTGTTCCCGAATCTCCTGTTCTTGCAAGAGTGTTTGTAACCTGAATATTAGATTTAGGGTATAAAGGATTGTCTGATGTGCAACCACTCAACCCGACACTTACAAGCAGAACGATTATTCCAATAATTACATACTTTTCATGCATTTCCTTTCCACCTTATCGTTTTGACACAATCACACGCTTAGAAACATATCCTCTCCAAACTGAATG
The DNA here is from genome assembly GCA_002496355.1 of Euryarchaeota archaeon UBA346. Classification (GTDB taxonomy): domain Archaea; phylum Thermoplasmatota; class E2; order DHVEG-1; family DHVEG-1; genus SM1-50. The sequence continues at coordinate 1,844 of DAJP01000046.1, forward strand.
GGTAACAACTGTTCATATTCATGCAAAGGTAAGGATAATAATCTTTCAACGGGGCAGATCTTTGATGAAGACATTAACACATTCGATCTTCTTTTCTTAATATCCTTTCATTATTCTATCAGTTCCTGATTCCTTTCAATAAAAAATAATAAAGATTTATCATCATCTTGCGAGTTCAACTTAATCGGTATGATACAGAATACATTTAGGGAACAACGAAGGAAACTGACGATCAACGCCTCCACACTCATCCTTACGATTGGTGATATCACCAAGCAGACAACCGATACCATCGTCAATGCCGCAAACAGCAGGCTTGCTGGCGGTGGTGGCGTCGATGGAGCTATCCATCGCGCTGGCGGAGCAGAGATCATGCGAGAATGCCGAAAGATCGGAGGCTGTCCCACCGGAAAAGCAGTCATCACCACCGCAGGCGCCCTCAAAGCAAAATACGTCATCCACACGGTCGGACCACGATACTACGAAGGAACCGGCAAAGAAGCAGAACTCCTCAAAAGCGCATATCTGGAAAGCCTGAAACTCGCTTCAAAGAAGAACCTGACAAGCATCGCATTCCCTGCCATCAGCACCGGAGCATACGGATACCCGCTCCACGAGGCAGCACGGATCGCCCTCCAAACCACCATCGACTATCTTAAAGGACACCAGGATGTCCACCTCGTCAAATTCGTACTCTACGACCAAGGCACCTATGAAATCTTTGCAGAAGAACTGAAAAAACTTCAATAATTCTCCCGTGTTGCGAAAAATCCTTTTCTCCGCTCTTCAAGCAAGTCTTCATCAAAAAACCCTTTCTTATATGAACGTGAGTTCCAAAAAATAGGTATGTATTTAAACAAAAAACAGATTATTTTTTTTAAGGAAATTCGGATGGGAAACATATTCAGATGCACTCGTTGCAACGAGATTATATGGTTGACCTATTACAAACTACCTGATAAGACCGCACTCTGCTGGCAATGTGGCGACAAAGAAAAAGAACAAGAAAAACAGCAGAAAATGAAAGACATAAAACAAAAACTCACCGGGGATGCGTATCACGTTTTTTATAAATTCGTAGAAAAATATCGAGGAACACCACCCACCGAGGAATTACAGAAATTGATTTCTCTATTAGAGCTAAAATACCTCATCCACGTCGACAGGGATACTTACAAAGAAATCGAGCAGATCTTCAAAACAAAAATCGAAAATCAAGAACGAATACAACACTTAGAGGAATTCGAAAAGGACCTGCTCGAAACAACAGAATACGTCCACAAGAAAGTAGACGCCCTCACAACCAAGAATGGGACCACATCATACTTCTGTACAATCTGCAACAATATTATTGACAAAAAAAATTTCGAATACACAAAGACTCATTTCGGCAAACCACTCTGCGAACAACACCAGGGAACTCCCTATCAAAGAAAGTTATTCGAAGCATTAAGGCAACGAGGCATCGGATGCGAATACGAGGCGTACGATGGGTTCAAACATGTCGATATCGCCATTCCTAAGGCAAGACTGTATATCGAGATAGATGGAAAGCATCATCTCACCGACCCCACACAGTTAGATAAAGACCTGTGGAGAGACGAATATTCCAGCAAAGACGGATATCGGACCATCCATTATTCCAATGAACAGCTTGCAGAGAACTTACCTGCAATCGCTGACGCACTCGCAGAGGTAATCAAAAACAGAGAAAACAACATCATCTATTGAATAAAAGGAAAACTCATAGTGATTCTCTTCAACATTGAATACTAATTTTCCTCCATTCCAAACATTTAAAAGAATCCTTCATATATTAATATGTAACAAGTAACGATAAGGGGGATATTGATATGAAAAATAAGCTATGGACAAAAGGAGTTATAATAAGTATCATACTATTATTAGTTGCAGCAAGTGTCGTACCGATTATCACCGGGACCATCAGAAACGAAAAGAACGAATCATTGCAACAAAAAATGAACGAACTACCGATGAGGTACACGTCCGGTGCCTCACTTTTTACGAAAAATATTGCATCGACAACAGACCCATCATTCCACCCAGATGAACGATACACCACATTACTCAACCCTGATGAATACCACCCGTCAAGCGAAGGAAGTTCTCCACTCATGGTGGATACGACCTCGTTATCACAGCCACTGAATAATGATATCCTGCGTGGAGGAGATCTTATCGAGATCCAAGGCACGGCGAACGGATCCACGTTCCAAAATTACATCATCGAATGGGGCATTGGGGAGTACCCAACAGAATGGTTCTCCACAGACATCATTTTAGAAAATGATGGACTCGTACCAATTGTCAATGGAACCCTGGGAATATGGGATACCAGCTTTGTTGATGACGAGGAGTTCCTCACCCTACGACTGACCGTGAATTTCACCACCTACACTACGACAGCATTCATCCGAAACATGTGCGTGGACCCAACCCTGAAAGAAGGATGGCCCGTCCATGTCCCTTTCTATTACGATGCTCAGGGTGGATCCTACTGGGCCCTCGGGTATCTTGAACCCGTGGTCGCGGACATCAACAATGATGGATACGGTGAAGTCATCGTCTACCGACCTGCTATCCCACAAGAACTCCAAGTCTACACCAATGATGGATCACTGCTCTGGACCGTTCCTGTAGGCGCCCCAGAGTCTGGAAACGGGGGCAACGTGATGCTTCCAGTCATTGATGACATCAACCATGATGGGTATGCCGAGATCATCGTCTACCGATTTCTCCTATTAAAGAATTATTGTGAACTATACGTCTTCGACTATAACGGCGACATCCTGGATGGTTGGCCGATCCAGCTCCCCAAAGAATATCATCCAACGGTACTCTGCGCGGATGTGAACATCGATGGATACAATGAGATTATCTTCAAAGGAAACGATGCCTACGACATCAAACTAAGCATCATTGATCACACCGGAGCAATCATCGGACAATGGGCATTACCAGATATCCACTGGGGCAGCCAGTTAGTAGCAACACCAGCTGTGGGAAATTTCGATGATGACCAAGAACTGGAGATTGTCTGCGGCAGCCCAAGCGAAAACGCCGGCTACAACTTCACCTCCGGCGAATGGATCAACGAAGGATACCTCACCGTCTTCAACCTCGATGGCACCACGCTCCCAGGATGGCCATTATACACCGATGGAATCATCTTCACATCCCCCGCGACCGGGGACATCAACAACGACGGCAGAGTTGAAATCATCGTCGGACTCCAATACGCCGGCAACGCCCCTGACTATCGCTACGGAGGCTTATACGCCTATGACGAGAACGGAAACGTCCTACCTGGTTTCCCCTTTGAAAAAGGCTGGAACTTCTGTTCAGCCCCTGCTTTAGCGGATTTCGACAAGGACGGGGATTTAGAGATCGCCTGCAGCCGCCTTGGATTCTACTCCTATGTCATCCATCATGATGGGACTCTTGCCACCGGCTGGCCACAACAGACTACCTGGAATGACTACTACTCCAGCATCATCGGGGACATCACCAACGATGGAGTCCCAGACATCCTCTGCACCGCAGGAGACGGATTCTACCCAAGCACCTATAACCATGGAGGAGTCTACGCCTGGGAATATGATGGCACTCTGATACCGGGTTTCCCAAAATCAACAGAGGTAGATGCCCAGGCACCCGCGACCATCATAGACATGGACAATGACGGTGCTATCGAGATTATCGCCAGCTCCAACTGGGACCACGACTGGGTGCTCAGTCAGGATAAATACCGAGGTAGCCTCTACGTCTGGGAACTAGACACCACCTATGACCAATCCACTATGGAATGGCCCGTCTTCCATCGAGACCTGCTGCGGACCGGGATGTATCCCTTCATCGGACAATTCCTGTGTGATGCCGGCGGACCATACACTGGTGAAACCGGACAACTGATACAGTTCACAGGCTCAGCCCGCTATGGAACACAGCCGTACACCTGGGCATGGGACTTTGGCGATGGAGCAACCTCAACAGAACAGAACCCAACTCATACCTACACAACCTTTGGAACCTATACCGTGACCTTGATGGTCACCGATGCGGACTCAAACACCACAACCGATTCAACAACCGCAACTATCACATCATCACAGCTAAAACTTCAAATCGGAAACATCACCGGAGGAGTACTCAAAATAAAGACAGCCATCCAGAACACCGGGACCCTGCCCGTGAACAATATCACCTGGAAGATCAGCCTCATCAACGGAGTCCTGCTCCTTGGACGAGAGACCAACGGGTCCATCGCGACACTGAACCCTGGAGCGGAACAGACTATTACCTCCAAACTGATCTTAGGTTTCGGAAAGACCGTAGTACAAGTCACCGTGTCCGCCCCTGGAACCGGCGCATTTAAAGAACAGAACGCGACGAT
>DAJP01000010.1:0-1019 GCA_002496355.1 Euryarchaeota archaeon UBA346
GCATCTCCAATTTCATCTAAGTAGTAGTATTGAGCTAACACTTCATCAAGATCTCTATAGGCTCTGACAGTATAGTCTCCAGCCATTGTAAACTCATCTGCATCAATAGTGACTGTGTCACCACCGGTCGCAGAATTTAGTATCGTTGTATTCTCTGGATCAATTAGAGCAAATCGACAATTTGCCAGCACATCTCCTTCTTTGACTTCAATGCTAACATCATCTGTTGAACCAAAGGAAAAATCATTGATAGAAGTAATTGTATATGCCATTGATGAATTTACCCAGATATATCCATCAAACGAAGCAGGGTCGTCAATATCATAGGAACCATCATCATCAAGAATCCACATACCGGACCGATTGAATGTAACCGGTTGGTTGTAGGTGTATAATTTATCATCATCTGCATCGCTTGCATTGACGTATACTTGATCACCTAACACTTCAAAAGGTCCATCCCATGAAAAATCATCAGCAGGACGACCCGCTCCAGTGGTACATTTGTAGGTAGGATAGTACAAATAATGAATACCGGTGTTCCAACCTGTAGTATTTATCTCAATCGTGTTTTTCGCATACGACACACCGTATACGAGTTCCTTTGTCGCATGCCCCCATTCATCAACACCAGGTTGTGCACTTGCTTTATTTACAACATTTAATTGATTTAAAACTACCAGCGTTGATAGTAACATTGTCAGTACTACCAAGGTAGCGATTATTTTGTTTCCTTTCATTTTTTAGTTCCTCCTAAATTCATATTGCATAATTGCTTCATAAAGATCAGGTAAAACACGTGCTGGTTCACACCGTGAACCACGATATAAGGACCCCACTATGTAGATGTAGGTAACTTATATCTGTGTCCTCACCGGACCTCAGGTGACGTAAATACCTACCTTGTTTATATACATTACGATTTTCCTCCTTAATCTTATAAACAACTATTGGTATAAAATTTAGATTAATGACAGAAATCATGAATCATTTCAATGCGTTTTTATCGAATAAAAATT
>DAJP01000010.1:1345-2819 GCA_002496355.1 Euryarchaeota archaeon UBA346
CGTAGTTTTTCTTGCGAATCGGTTTCATAATAGATCTTTAATTTTTTTATGTGAAGTGCTCTTCCACAACGAATACATTTTGTTGTTTGGGATGAGAGTTTCACCCCTTTTACCTGTTTGCACTGTGGACAGAGAATCACACCAAACCTCATATTAAACAAGCCTTAGAAAGATACCTTAACTAATAAATATACCTATTATTATGTGGGCTTGACAGATTCCCCGCCTTAGCTCAGTCTGGCTGGAGCGGCCGGCTGTAGACTCTATGGCCGTTACCGGCAGGTCCCCGGTTCAAATCCGGGAGGCGGGACTCTTCTTTATTCAAGATACTATAGTATTTATTGAAGAATCATATGTACAACAGGTATAATGACAAAGAAGAAAACAAAAGCTCTCTGCGTTCCGCTCTCTAAAGCAGAGCCGGTACGGAGATATCTCAAAGAACAGCATCTCCTGCGAGAAGATGTCAGAATAGTAAAGGAAGCAACATGTATTTATTTTCCTATCGCAAGTAAACAAAAAGAAATACTTAACTATCCTGTCATCACCAAATCCTTTGAGGTGGGGACCTTAAAAACTCATTGTTATAAAGATCTTCTGAAACTCCCAAAAGGACTTCAAGAGGAATTACCGACTTCCTATGACATTATAGGATCAGTTATCCTGATTAAGTTACCAAAAGGTCTTCTTCGGTACCGCAAACAGATTGGTCATGCTCTTATCGATACACATAAAAACATACGGACCGTCTGTTTGATTGACCCTGTTTCAGGAGAGCTTCGCACACGGAATATTACAATTATTGCGGGAGAGAACCAGACACTGACAACCCATACAGAATATGGGTTAATATTCCATGTTGATGTCGCGACAACATATTTTTCACCAAGACTTGCATCAGAGAGAAAACGCATCGTCGCTCAAGTAAAAAGCGGAGAAATCGTTGTGGATCTATTCGCAGGTGTTGCACCTTTCTCCATCATGATTGCACGGTTTGCGAAACCAAAGATTGTCTATGCGATAGATAAAAACAGAAAGGCAATCGATCTGGCAATGCAGAACGTAAAACAGAATCATGTTCTTGATACTGTCGATGTCATCCATGCTGATGCGAATGACGTAGGGAAAATACTTCTGGTAAAAGCAGATCGGATCATCATGAACCTCCCATTTTCGGCGTTCAAGTTTTTCTCAGTTGCCCTCTCTATCGCCGCACCGATTTGCAAAGTACATTATTATGATATTATACGAGAGGAGGATATCGAAGGAAGAGTCACTGCATTGAAAAAAGTCGCTAAAAAACAGGGATATACATTAACTGAGGTGTTGATTCACAAAATCAAATCCTATGCACCAAGAGAATTTTATATAGGATTAGATATTACCGCTACGAAACACGCCGACGTAGCTTAGCCCGGTTGAGCGGCTGACTTGTAATCAGCAGGTCGGGGGTCCAAATCCCTCCGTCGGCTCC
>DAJP01000109.1:0-2038 GCA_002496355.1 Euryarchaeota archaeon UBA346
TTGATATCGTACAAAAGAGAGAATAATGAGATATTTTAGTTGTCTTAAAATCTTGTTAATGCTTTCCGTCTGGAGAATATATTATTAGGTAAATGGGAATGGATTTGAACACCTAGAACGATTCTCTGATTAATAAATGAGTAAATAACCTATTTATAGGAGAACATTCTTATAAAATATGATGAAGGGGGAAAATAAGTGGATAAGAAACCTCTGATAGTGGTAAGTCTCTGTGCGGTGGTTCTTCTTGTTCTGGGTTCGTTGAGTAATGTGGTCGGGTATCAATCAGTCCAGACATCACAACAGAACGCCATCAAAGAGAGAATCAATCAGAGGGAGTTGTTATTCCAGACCATCGTTGATATTGCCAATAATAAGGAGATACAGCGAATCATCCTCAAATCCCAGATGAGTAGAGAAATATTCCCACCTTCAGAGATGCCTTTGGTTACGAAGAATCAAGTCAGACAGATGTATTTCATAGGGTTGATACTCTCGAAATTCATCAGTAAATCAAAGATACAATCGATGGTTCAGCAGTATCAGTTACTGAATCCCATTACACAAGAGGAAATGATTGGTATCATTGAAAAGGATGTTACACTGAAGAATGAAATTAGTCAGTTACAGAACTCAGATTGTAATTGTGGAGATAAAATCGATGAAGAAAAAATTTCAAAAATAGAGGTAGCATATTACGAAATAATTTGTGGAATTATATTCATATTATGGGTTGGTTCATTACTACTCACGGGTCCTTTTGAAGTAGTATTAGTATTTTTAGAAAATATGGAATTAATTGGTTTACAAAAATTATTTTACCTGATTATCCTCCCTATTGTTTTACCACTTGGATTGATATTTTTTATTTCATTTCTGCTCTTTATTATATTTGGTTGTTGGGGTGGTATCCCTTAATTGAGTAGTATAGTAATTAATTATCGTATAAAATCCAAGAAAGGAAAATCAAAATGATAAGGAAATGGTTGGCAATAGGAATCATTCTCTTGTTCGTTGGAACTTGTATTATTCCAGCGATTGCAGAATCAGCACCGATTCAGAACGAAAAGAGAAATAAAATAAATTATTGTTTGCCATTAATTCCCACAAGTAAAGCATATGTTATTGGAATTATAAGGAATCTTTCAGTGAATGGAAGTGATTATTTTTTTGAATGTCTTTATGTAAGAGCGTTGGTAGTTTACAGATTTGATTCACGTAATTGGGAATTGCAATACTTTCACTTTTATAGAATAAATTGGACTATTGAAAATATTAATTTTCGTGGAATCCTTAAACCAAATTTCATATGCGGAGTATTTTATTAATTTTAGAGTTTTTACTGCCATTTTGATTTCGAACAAAAAACCAGAATCGTATTGTGTTAGAAATCGTGTCAATGCAGTTTACTAAAATCCTTGAATATGAGGACTGCAGGCGCATAAAGACGATACCGGAAATGGATGAGTTCGATTAGACTCTTTCGAGACCCTATAGCCCCTCTTTTTTAAGATATTATCTTTTTAAAGGGTGGGTAAACGTTTTTAAAGAAGAAATAGTTACAAAACAACTGAGGAACGGTAAAAGATATTATGAACGAGGAAGACTTAAGAACTATAGTAATTCGTGACCTTCAAGCAAAAGGAATTAATGTGATAAATTTTAAAAGCGGAACATTCGATTTAATGGTCGAAGATGATAATCCGATTATCCTCGAATTGAAGATGATAACAGGTGGTGGAAAGAGAGGGTTTCTAGAAACAGAGGAAGGAAACAAGAAAGGATTCACCTTTACGGAAGATCAAACCCGTGAACTTCTAAAGACGAAGTTTCCAATCTATATTCTTGCTAATGATGGAAGCGATTATTACCTGTTTGATCCAAAATGGGTGAAATTCCAAGTTGAAGAATTGAAGAGGCAGGACAAGTCAATAGTATATGAATCTCGTTGGAATGATAACAATTGGAATAATGTGCCACCAATAACATACGACAAAGCAATCAACAACATAGTAAAAATCGTAAAACAGAGGTAAAA
>DAJP01000109.1:2350-13353 GCA_002496355.1 Euryarchaeota archaeon UBA346
AAAACCGTATTAATGCTTATCCTCAGAAGTATAATACTTCAAAATCCAAATAACTCTTTATTACAATGAGGACAATAGAATTTCGTTTCATCTTTAGCAGTCATAGACTGTATGATGTCCTTTACATCAAAGATTTCCCCACAATTTGGACACTTTGTCGTAAAATAACCCCCAAGTAAAAGAAGAATAACATCTATTTATATGTGACTATAGGAAAATGAAAACTCGGTTAATGCTTGTCTAATAAATGCTGTTTTAAAGATATGTTTTTAAGGGAAGAATTGTTATTAAACCAAAAAACGGAGGAAAATCTATGGGAACAAAAGATATACCAGCAGGAAAGAAATCTAAGCCTTTAACAAAGAATGAAAGAAAAGAACTTAGGAAAAAGAGAAAAGAAAAACATGCCTCTTATGAATGAATGCTGATACGGATTGTCATTGATTCGCACAAAAAAATCATTCGTTAAAATCGGGTTAATGCTTATCCACTACAGGAGAAATATTTATATATAATGAGCTCTTAATATATATTGGGGCATTGTTTTTGAATTACTGTAAAGTCTGTAGAAAAGAAACGAAACAAATTCCCGTACGCGTAATCGATTCGCTGATTATCGTCGAGGACTACTGTCCGTGTTGCGACGAATCGACCATGCGCTATGAGAAGATACAAGGTATCTGAGGACACTCTCGGAAACCAAATCGAGAGGGTTCAAACAAAGAGATAGGTTTTTTTATAATAATCAGTTATCTATTAAGCGATTCAGATAAGAACCGGTGAGGGGCGAACAAAACCGTGGATACTCAAAAGATAGATTCTTCAAAGGTAAAATCCCACGATGAGATACTCAAATTGTTTGAAGATGTCCGGTCAGCGGAAGCACGAGTGAACAATCCAGAGGCATTTACAAAAGCACCCTACGAGCAGTTCACGGTCCTCAGACAGAATGAACCACCGGTGAAGCAACCTAGAGAACCACCACAAAAAACACCATCATTAGAACCCACCAGAGAGATACACACACCAGAACAGGAAGAACAAAAGAAACCATTTTTTAAGAGAGCACAGAAACCTCAGATGATCTCAGAGAAAAAAAGGAAATGGTTAGATATTTTGAAAATTGAAGTCACCGAGGATGAAGAGCTGACACCAGTCCCAGAGGTAGAATCCCAACCCGAGGACCTCATGATTCAAACCAGTACATTTGTCCTTCAGTTGGATCCCAATGGGAACCTTGTTGGTTTTCCAATGAAAAAGATACATGAACGTAAAAAACCAGAACAAACAGAGGAATCAGAAGGAGAATCGGAAAAAGGAATCAAAGGGACATTCAAACACCTTGTGTCTAAGTTCCGCAGGAAAAAATCAGAGGAATCCGAATCAAGTGGTGGGATCGCTGACAAAATCAAAGGGATCTTTAGGAGAAAAAACAAAGAGTGATTTATCAAATAACTTTTTTTTATTTTAACCAGAAGAGTATCTTTTTCTCATCGACGTTTCGAATCATCCCATCGACTTTTCCTTCACGAGCGAGCCATCCGACCGCTATAAAAACATCCTGTTCGACAATCCGGGATAACCGACTGAGCGATTGTGCATCGACTTCCCCCCAGATTTCCAGCGTCCGCCAGATTTTTCCAGCATCCTTTCCTATCATCTGGACAAGATTCGTCTCCCCTAATTGATAAGTGCCGTTCTCTTTTCGTATCTTATTTTCTCTTGCGAGCCATCCGATGCCTGCATACAGTTGTTGTTCAGGAAGATGGGTCACTGTGAGGAGTTCTGATTCTGAGAGAGGTCCTTTTTCATGCAGTGCCTTCCACACAGTTCCTGCTTGCTCACCGAACAACGATACAATATCACTCATATACTCACTATCAAAAAGAGAAGCATGCTTTGGAAGATTAAATACATTGTGATTTTATTGTAAAAAATAGTCCCGGAGATAAACTATAAGACAACCTTTTCCATTTCCTCAGATGAGGGAAACAGCGTATGCCAAAAATCCATCATTCAAGCTATGTTGCACCTAGCGCGATCATCCTTGGTGATGTGACTATCGGGAAGAACTGTGGGGTGTTTCCCCATGCGGTGATTCGCGGGGATGAAGGCTCTATTGTCATTGGGGATGGTTCGAATATTCAAGATTGCTGCATCCTTCACACCGATGCGGAACATACAGTGACAATTGGGAAAAACGTCACTGTCGGTCATGCTGCAGTAATCCATGGTGCCGCCATCGAAGATGATTGTCTCATCGGGATTCATGCGACCGTGTTAAATGGCGCACGCATCCAGTCGGGTTCTATCATAGGAGCCTGTGCGCTTGTCACCGAGAACATGCTCGTTCCTCCACAAAGCCTCGTGCTGGGTGTCCCTGGCAAGGTCATCAAACAAGACCCCCAATACGTTGATATGATACGTAACAACGCGCAGATCTATCAGGATCTTGCCCAGAAACATAAACAAGGGGACTATCCGATACATCGTTCAAACGATGAAGCATCTCTGTAAAAAAACCTGTTTAGAGTTTCTTTACTTCGATTGCTTGGGGTCCTTTTTCGGTGGTGTTAATTTGGTATTCAACTTGTTCACCAGGAAGAAGAAAAATATCGAAAAACGGGATCGCTGATTTATGGACAAAAATGGTACGTCCATCATTGCCCCGGATAAAACCAAATCCCTTTCGGATATCATAAAATTTTACAATTCCTTTCATAATAAGTTCACCTCCTAATAGTATTTCGTTTCTTCAAAAAAAAGAGATCAAATGAGTATTCTGATTTTAGAAAGAATGATTACAATTCTTACAGTTTTTTTGTGCGTCAGATGCTGATTTTACTGAATGCTGCGCACAGTGTTCATGTTCATAAACCGGCCGTTGCAGGACTTTGCATCGGACGACAGTTTTCGTAAACGATTCTTGATTCTTCCTTCGTCGGTTATTTGCTTGTGGATTCATTGGGAATAACTCCATATTCAGAGTAATTATCTCTGTAAAGTAAAAAAAAAATAAATCTCAAAATCTTTAATTTTTAGAAAATGAAATGTTATTTTCTCTTTTCTTCGTGCCCCCAACAAACCAGTGTTATATATAGTTTTGCATCCAGGTGGCCAAATGAACCTGTTGGTTTATGAGTTACTTGTTGGTTTTTCAAGGTATTTCAAAATAAGACAGGTCGATATTCTCCCAGTCGTCATAGTCTCGTTTCCCATGGGACCCATCTGAGTAATCTAAAATTGAATACGTGTATCGATAGTTCATGATACTCCTATAATTCCTCCAGATGTACCAACCAATTTTAAAAGGACTGTTCCCCAGTCGATTGTCACATCCGAACGGTTCGCCGAAGCGTATCCCAAAATTATGCCCCATCTCATGCACGATCAAGGATGCGACGATATAATCAGTTGTTTTCAATGGCATCTTCTGTGATCGTTTCTCGACAAGGGTGTTTGCTAAGGCAAACGCATCAGTACCTGGGTTATAGCCCCAGTAAGGGGAGACGTCTCCGCTGAACGCGAAGCCTTTCGGGGTCTGATCATGGACAAAGATAAGGTAATGAAACACACCACGTCGCCAATCATCGGAGTCATTATGCAGGAAATAAGTGTTCCATATCGCACGGAGTTCCTCAAATTTAGTCTCCGTATCATGGGGGACAATCTCGCCACCGTTCAATTCCCCGGTGTCGAAATGGAAGATGATGTTTCGGTTATGAAACGGATTTTGAGCAAGCTCGAGGGTATTGTTGGTGACGTTTCTAATCGTTCCATCTTCTTCGGCCATGTAGTCGATTTCTAGAAACACATCTTTTCGATAGGGATCAGAACCGAAATCATATGTCAGGTATTCTTCCCTATTATTCAGACTATCCCGATCAGGGTCCATCGCAGGGTGGTTTTCCCATATAAGAGGGTTAAAACCAAATCGATGCTCCCATTCAATCGGAACTCCGTCTGCATCATTATCGCTATCCGTATCATCAACAGTTGGATCTGTACCGTAGACATTGGTTTCTATCCAATAGGGGAGACCATCGTGGTCAAAATCATTCTGATGGATGTCAAACCAGAGTTCGCAGTCGTTCTCATTTGTGTCAATGCTCCCATCAGCACTGCCGCAGACTCGCCCACACCCAGTGATGTCGACAGGGTTGTTATCCCCGCTCCACCTGCCGATGCTGACATCATAGAGGAGGTGGATATCCCGACCTGAGTCATCTGTGTTTGGGGATTTGCTGATGTCACAGAGCGTGTTTTCGTCCTCATCAGCATCCCAGAGTTGAATTGTGACATTTACGGTTTTTGTATCATCTGGAACATCTGCAGTGACGGTAAAACAATGATACAGATACCTTGTATTCTCCCATAGGGGGCTCGTGTACTCAGCATCATTGATGAAAAGTGTTACGAAGAAATCTGGATCGGAGAAAAGATCAATGGTGTCTAACGCTCTGATCGCGAGGATATCGACCGTGATGTTGATATCCACCAGAGGATCATAATCCTCAAGGATGTTTTGTTGTTGATTGTTCAAATCTAGTTTTACGGCCGTTACTGGCATTATGAGTAACAGACAAATTAGCATAGTACCGGTTCGGAACAGTATTTCTTGTATCATACAAGCCTCCAAAACGATATATCTTAAAAATGTTTTTATAATTTTCAGTCAAAATAAACTATTCTCGGTTCATGTGATGAAATCCATTTATGTTTTTCAGTAGATGAACTCTGGAACAAAGGTCTTTACTTGCTGCCCATCCTTAAAGAGTATCAAACAATAAAAAGAGAAGGAGGATGAACTCCGTTTCATCTACAAAGAAACAAGACTGGTGATTATTTCAAGGTCACTTTAATTTTCGGTTCTTTGGACCTGATTTTCTGGCACTGGACTTTGTCCTCTCTTGCAAGCCATCCCAACGCTTGGTACGCGTCAACCTCAGTGATCTGGTTAAGTCGCGCGATCGTGGAGACATCCATCTCCCCTTGTCTTGCCACCGTGTTCCAGACTTTCCCAGCATCAGAGCCGATCTTGGGGGTCAAATTGGTATCCCCAAGCTTATACATGTTATTGACTCGGCAGATCTTGCCCTCTCGTGCAAGCCAGCCTATCGCGGTCCAAAGCTCGTCACCAGCAAGTTTTGTGTTCTGACGCAAAGCTTCCTCTTTCAAGGGTCCCTTTGTACTAAGTATCTTCCAGACTTTGCCAGCATTCCATCCAAATTCCTCTATTAATGTTTTCATCACTCAACCTCACTCACAAGTGATATCTGATACAAGATTATATATATTTTCATTTCTAAAAAAAGAAATTGCGTATGACGCTTAGAATTCAGAAAAAATGTTTTCCTCTAGTGGTTCTTCTGGTTCCTCATCTATCTTTTCTGCCCCAAGGGCGATAAGGTATCCTTTGGCTCTTTCAGCGTACTTGTATCGATTGACCGTTTCCCAGAATTTCTTCGAATGATCAGGGTACAGGAGATGCGCAAGCTCATGGATGATGATGTAGTCCTGCACCCAGGATGGCATGGTCTTGACCCGATCTGAGATGCGGATGGATCTATCAACTGAGGTACAACTCCCGTACCGTTGGTGCTGATTTGTAACAAATCGGATGGAATATTCAAGCACGCCATCAAAATATATTTTGTTCAGCTCCTCTGCACGCTGACAGAGCCATGCGTCGCTTTCTTTGACGGTCTTTTTCTGCTCCCATCGTTCATGCCGCTTAATCATCCGATCTATCCATTTCTGCTCCTCTTTTACGGACATGCCCGCAGGAAGGTAGATCCAGAGACGACCGTCTCCGGATTTCGTCTGAATCGTCTTCTTTCGCCGTCGACTGCGAATGACGGTGACCGGGGGTGATATCATAGCTTCAGAACCAGTACAAAAAAGCATCATATAAGTATTTATCATAAGCAAGGCACAAAAGAAAAAAGGGAAAAAAATATGAGATTGGTTCTCTTATTTCATCGGAGAAAGATCAAATCCCCGGACGACGCTTGAAAAGCCAAAGAACATGGTGATGGCTTTATCCGCGATAGATCCGGACCGATGGATGTATAAGCCTTTGAAATCAGACATCAACCCGGCTTGTCTACCGGTCAGCATCTTAATCCCAAACGGGTAGGGATCAATGATGATGGTTCGGCTGTTGAGGACAAGGTTGCTTCGTCCTGAGTAGAACCAGAAGGTGAATGGCCGCATGAGGTTGAACTTGTTTTTTCCCAATGAGAGGAATTTATTGGTAAAACCCCAGCTCAGAATTAAGACGTTCTTTCGAAGTGGACGGAGTTGGCTTATCTTGTAGTTGAAATCAATTCCTTTTATGACAAGGTTCAGTAAGAAAACAAGGACTGGGTGTCGACCATTCTCGGCAATGAAGCTTTGAACGATATCAACAAGGTTTGTACGGGAGGTCGCTTTGGATATCTTCTCGATGAGCTCTGGTAGGAACTTTTGCATGGAAACAATCTCATCTCTGGTGAGCTGCAATTGTTGCACAGCGCCAATGTTCATTGCTTCCATTTTTTCCTGTACTTTATCCTGAACGGTTAGTTGGGCTGTTACTGGGTTAAATATAACTCCCAGAAAAAGAAGAATTACGCCTATTGTAAGCATTCCTTTTATTTTCGTCATATTTTTACCCTCGTTATCGAATTTGGATTATTTCGATTAAATGTATATTATCTTCAGTATTTATATAATTTTCTACGTTGAGTAAGGCAATTGTCGAATATCTCCTCGATAGAAACGCCTTCGAACCTCTCGTTATAAAATGAAAAATGAAGAAGAAAAAAGGGGAAAATATTGAAGGAATTATTTCGAAAGTGGGGTAAGGTCAAACGCGTGGACCCGACGAGCCTTCCCTAAAAAGAACACGTAGGAGTTCCCAGTAAGTTTGCTTTGGATATCAATGAAGATTCCTTTGAATCCTTTCATGAATCCAAGTTGTGGGCCAACCATCTTCTGATGTATCCCGAAGGGTTGTCGTTCGAAGATAAGGGTTCTTCCTTTAATCAGTTTCGCAGTATCTGTGTAGCGCCACATGGAAAGTCGCTCCTTGAATCGGTCGATAGAATTATCCTTGCGTGGATTTAACCGATGATAGGCTCCAAAACTTAGGACAAAGTAATTTCCACCGAATGTTGAAGAGAATGCCCCAAGGAGGCCTAGGAGGTTTGATCCAGTGCCAGAGAGTGCTCGTTCTTTTGTCAGAAAATCAAGCATCCGTGCCACTAAATCTTGAACCACAGGGTATCTGATATAGTCGTTCGTCAGGCAGAGGGTCTGGAGTTTTTCGATAAACTCTGTAAAACTATGTGAATCAGCAGCGATGATTTCAACGTCCTCCATGAATCGCTCGATTGAACATGTTTCTTGAGATGATACCTCATCTGTTTGTGTCATTTGTGCGGTTGCTGGTGATATGATAAGCCCAGCGAAGAGAACCGTTATCATTCCTGCAAGGAATATTTTCTTAAACATAGTCAGACCTTCTTTTTTCCTCTTTGAGATACCTACCTATTATTTTGATGTATTTATATAATTTTCTGTTTAATTAAAATCAGAAGGGAAATGCTAAAAAGACTCTGGAGCCATCAATTCGTTTTTAGGTGATATACGGATTCGTGCTTGAGAAATCAAAACCCTGGACTAGCTCAATAGATGGTGTTCTTTTCTGCGGAACCCATCCATGGATCGGATAGACGAGGTTAGGGAAGAACTTTCGGATGTTCGTGGACAACTGGGTGATGATATGATGCTCTCCGAACTGTTGCTTGCTGATTTCGTAGGTCATTTGACCGGTTGTTTCTTCATCCAGGAATCCCAGGGCGTGGATATATTCATGCAGCAAGACATGGAAGATGTATGGTCTGAGCAATGTCTTGTTCGTTTCAAGAATCCTACGTAGCGGGGTTTTGTTGACGATGATGATATTGGAAGCGACCGGGTAGTACGCACCAATGAACCCGTCGAGGGATGCACCGATCTCCTGTAAACCCAGCATGAGTCCTGCGCGGGATCTGTTCTCGTTTTTTTGCACGACTTTTTTTACTTCTTCAAACGTCTCTATGATGTTTTGATTCAGTTCAGAAAGGTCCGTGGTGCTCTTCATTCACCACATGGTAGTTAACAATTGTTAATATACTTTTCGATGGACCAAATCCACCAGAAAAGCAAATCAAACAGGAGGCAGAAGAAAAAAATTAATACTGCCGCCACCGATGCTCACATTTCGTACAGGTGAAGATCCTTGTCTCGGGCTCATCACTCGCCCGTGTCTGACGCAGGATCCAAAACGCCTCATTATTCCCACATTTCGGACACTCCGTCCGAGTTTTCGGTAAAATGTCAATCTTTTTTTCAAGGACGACCGTTTCCTTCTGTTTTTGTTTCTCAACAACCACTGCGCTTCCCTGCTTCTTTTTTTTCACCCCACAGGAGTTACAGACAAAAAAATCTCCTTGTGGAAGCATCAATACCTTACATTTTGGACAAAACTCCATGTGACACCCTCTGAAATGCATCCTTTACGATAATCGCATGATCAAATGCTAATAGCGGTAACTCCTCTACCTTGAAAAACTTTGCACTCCTCGCATCATCCCCCGCTTCAATCGCTCCCCCTCTCGCTTCCACCAGATACGCTACCGTCACGGTATGACCACGGGGGTCACGGTGAGGATCTGAATACACACCAAGCAAACCCCGAATCCGTATTTTCAAACCGGTTTCTTCGTCCATTTCCCGGATTATCGCATCCTCGGTTTTCTCCCCATACTCCACGAAACCACCTGGTAATGCCCAGGCTCCTTGAAAGGGAGAGTGTTTTCGTTGGATGAGAAGAACTGAATGGTCCTGTATGAGAATCCCATCGACAGTCAACGCAGGAGACTGTAGTGTCATTAAGGAAGGAATAATCCAGGAGTATAAAGAGTTAACCAGATTTCTCCAAGAATCAATTTAAAATCTCTTTCAAATTATTCTCATGAATTGGGAACTAAATAAAAATATAGAAGATGACGACTGGTCTTTTTTTTATCGTTTCAACTCAAGAACGACTGAATGAACCTCTTGAACTCCTTTCAGAGATTCCATCATTCCGACAATCGTATTGGAGATAATTTGCGCAGGAAATTGCGTTAGATTGACATCCTTCCCATTGACTTTTATACAAAGGTTAGGAATGGTTGGTTGCATCGATCTTTTCCTTTTCAGAAGGCTCAGAATTTCTTGGAAGTTATCCTTGTAGACAGTAATTGTGTTGCTTCGTTTCTTGCCTGAACCTACCTGAATCTTGGGGATCTTTGGATCATCAGCTCCTTCGACGAAGACAAAATCAAAACAACCAAAATCAGAGATTCTCTGCAGTATCTCAGATGAACTCAACGGGGTATTGAGAAGAAAATTTGTCTCACTGCGAGAGGAGAATACAACCAACTGTGCTCCTGCCTGATGATGCCTCCAGGTGTCTTTCTGCTTCGTATCCATGCAGATCGCTTTATTCGTTTGTTTCACGGTCGCGACCTGATAACCTTCTGCGGTAAGTCGTGTAATAAGTTGAACAATCAAGGTCGTCTTCCCAGAATCAGACTCGCCATAGACTCCAAATATTTTCGGTGTAGACATACCATTGGATAACATAGATGACCGTTTATGTTTTCCTCTCTCACTTCACAAAGGAAAAGATATAACTGGTGATTCATTATCACTCCCCAAATCATGAAACCACAGGGACGGATCCTTTCCACGGTCAGCCTTATCCATGCGGTCAACGATGGGTCGATCGCGGTCATCTCAATACTGTTCCCTATATTCAAAGAGCTATTCAACCTCAGCTACACCCAAGTCGGCATCATCACGGGCGGGGGTTTGTTCATCACCCTTGTCGGACAACTCGTATTAGGACGACTTGCAGACGGCAAAAACGTCAACTCCTTCCTACTCACTGGCGTACTCCTCACCAGTCTTTCTCTTATGCTTCTCAGTTTCAGCACTGGATTTCTCAGCCTGATCTGTTTAATCTTCTTTTTGAGGTTCGCGACCTCCTTTTTTCATCCTATCGGCATCGGATGGATCTCGCGGACCTACAAAAAAGGAAGACTGGACTGGGCGATGGGCATCCAGAGCGGGTCCGCAGACCTTGGGGCGTTCCTTGCTATCCTCACCACATTATCAATCACTGAGCTGACCCATTGGACGGTGCCGCTGTACGGCTGGGCATGCATCTGCATCATGGGACTCCTCGTCAGTCTCATCCTCACTCATCATCTGGATAAAGACCTGGTTTTCGTCCCCAAAGAGACACATAGACATTCGTTCAAAGAAATGGCGACCGATGCGTACCATCGGATGAAAGCAATACGACTCCTCATCCCAGCATTCATGATCAGTGGAGCTTCCTGGGGCATCATCATCACCTATTTCCCCTTGCTGCTCACCGCACAGACAACACTCTCACTGCCGGTGATAGGTTTTTTAGTCGCCCTCTGGGCTGGTGTCGGCAGCATCACCTCGTTATCCTATGGGAGGATTCGAACCTTCATCAATCGGAAAAAACTCCTCCTTACCGCATACATCCTCATTGGAATACTCAGTGTGTTTCTTGCATTGTTCACCCATCTTCTCATCCTTATTCTCCTCATGATCCTGCTTGGGATCGCAGTGTTCCTCACCTACCCGGCGTTGTTCTCCTTTGTCTCAGAGGTGACCGATGAATCGGTCGAGGGATGGACGTTCGGGTTGACCTTCACGTTTCAGACCGGTGGGGGGACCATCCTGCTCTTCCTCGGCGGGGTGCTGTCTGACCTGTATGGGATCTGGATGCCGTTCGTATTACTGGGTTTGCTTTCCTTGCTCTTCTCTTTTGTGCTCCTCATCAACTACCGCAAGCCCTTCGCCGAAAAAAAACCATAAAGAGAAAAACAAATAGCACGGCAACGGATTACCCGTTTCAACATGCAGAAACACGCTCTTGGCCTTCTTGTCTC
>DAJP01000083.1:0-3462 GCA_002496355.1 Euryarchaeota archaeon UBA346
CATGGGACCTATACTCGTCACCCAGGGTCAGCGTATGGGCCGACAGGATGAATCTGGAGGTACATCGCGGAACAACCGACTGATTTCTCCGCAATCAACCTGGGCAGCGCACAACGGCTGCCGAATGGTAACACCCTGATCTGTGACGGGCCACAAGGCAGGTTCTTTGAGGTCACTAGCGAAAAAGAGGTCGTCTGGGAGTACGAAAACCAGATACCAGATCCCATTGACCATCACGTGTTCAAGATCCATCGCTATGGACCAGAGTACCCTGGATTACGATTTCTGTAATCTGAATCAGCAAAAAAATCCCTTGGGAATAAACCTTTTAAAGAAGCATCCCTTCCCTGCCCTCTATGGCGAAGAGACGAAAGGAAGGAACCGAGGCAGACGAGCCACTCGATTTCCAGATACCGAAGTTCGATGAAGAAGGATTCATCAAAAGAGAACGACGGAACATCAAAACCTTGTTCGTCTCGTTTCTCTTCGGAATGCTGCTCGCAGTCATCTGTTTTGGTTTCTGGGTGCTCCTTGAGGGTAGCTTCCTGCGCTGGGAGCTTGTCCTGCTTGTCGCCGTTGTCAACTCCATCTGGATAAAATATTTGTTCTTGAAGCTAAATATCGATCTGACTGATTTTGGGAGAAAAGGTTGGCTGACCTCGTTTGTCACTTATTTCTTCACCTGGGTGCTCGTCCTGATCGTCCTGGTGAACCCCCCGTTCTACGACGGGGAAGCACCCCATGTGGACATGGTGGCGCTCCCCGGGATGCAAGAACCAGGGGGAACAATCCTGTTTGCTGCCCATATCACCGATAATGTTGGGATCAACAAAGCAGGTATCACTTTTACGATCACTGATCCGAATGGGACTATTCTTACCCCAGAGTTCACCTTTGAGGACAACATCTTCCGTTACACATATCAGAACCCGAACAACCTCCTTGGTACCTTCAATTACACAGCGGTCGCCTCCGATACCAGCAACCGGAAGACCATGTTCACCGGATCGTTTTCGTATAACGCAGACGTGATTGATGTAACGGCTCGAAATACCGGGATACTTAGTACTGATGCGATTATCATACGGGCTGATGAAAGGATAAGTAACGAAAATTTCAGGGTATTTTATAAGATTGATAATGGATCGGACATCAACGTCGATCGAAAAGATCCATCTGATAAAGAGAAATACGAGACCACCGCTGAGTTCAAAGGATGGACTGCAAATTCCACCATCAGTGTCTCATTCTACGCAGAGGCACGTCATTATTTCGTCAACAACCCTGAAAAGTTCTCCAACGTCGTCAAACACACACGCAGCTCCACTTTTACGACCGCTGATGACCCCAACATCGGAAAAGAGGACACCCTAGTCGAATGGAATGCGACGCGAGCATTGCTGCGACAATCACAGCTCCCCAATACCCTGAACTACATCACACCCTATCCGACGGGCATTGGCGCGACCCCAGGGTTTGAGGTAATCGTCTTTATCGTGGCTCTTGTCGCGGTTGTTTTCCTGTGTAGGCGCAGAAAGAATAAGAAGACGACATGAGCGAGATAACCACCTTCTGTCACTCATTCAAAAAAGATTTCATTGCGCGGCCACAGAACCCTCAACGACCAGTGCATTGCTGGTCAGAAAAAGACGTTCTTGATGGGAAAATCGTTGATGCGTACGTCATTATCCTTCGGACACGGGGATGTTCCTGGGCACTCTCTTCCGGGTGTACGATGTGTGGATATTTCAACGACAGTATGCTTACTACCCTTTCTGAAGAAGACTTGCTTACTCAATTTGGGGTTGCTTTGCAGGGGTATAAGAATGAAAAGATCGTGAAGCTCTTCACCTCAGGCAGTTTCCTTGACCCTTCTGAAATACCAGTCCGTGTGCAACAACAGATCCTATCAACCTTGAATGACACAGCGGATAAGATCTCCGTCGAATCACGACCGGAGTACATCACGAAAAAAAATGTACAAGCAATCCAGGAAAAGATACCCCTGAAATATTTCGAGGTGGGGATTGGTCTTGAAACTTCAAATGACCTGGTGAGGGAAAAAACCATCAACAAAGGCTTCACGTTCCAAGACTATATCACTGCAGCGACCCTGCTGAGGCAACACAAGATCGGGGTGAAAACCTATGTGCTGCTCAAACCACCGTTCCTCACAGAACAAGAATCACTTAATGATTGCATCACAACAGCCAAAGACACGGCATCCTATACGGATCTGCTCTCATTGAATCCTACAAACATCCAGCGGCACACCGTAGTCGAATACCTCTGGAACAGAAACCAGTACAGACCACCCTGGCTCTGGAGCATCGTGGAGTTCTTACAACAGAGTAAAAGACTTACGGATGCGTTCGTGAAATGCGATGTGGTCGGAGGAGGAAACATCCGAGGAGCACACAACTGTGGCGTCTGTGACAGAAGGGTCCTACATGCGATCGAAGAATTCTCCCTGACACAAAACACAGAGGTTTTTCGTGACCTCTCCTGCGATTGTCAAGAGCAATGGCATGACCAGTTGGATTTGGAGAACCTGAGTTTTGGCTCCCTTGTTGATTTTGCACGGTGGAACCCATGAAAACAAGAGTCGAGGAACATGATATCATCGTGCTTATCGATGAGAACCTCCGGAAGATCATCGTCGACACCAACGGTAAAACCGATAAAATCAGGGGCATCGGAGTCATCGACCCAAAGACTCTTCTTGGAAATGAATACGGAAAGAAACTCCAGATAGGCAATAAACAGTTCTGGCTGCTTGTTCCATCAGTACAGGATAAACTGCAGGGTATCTATCGTCAGGCACAAATCATCTTACCCCGGGATGCGGCACACATCCTGATGAACTGCGCAATCGAGCCTGGACAGACCGTACTTGAGGCGGGGATTGGATCAGGGTCGCTGACCATCGCGCTAGCTTCAGCTGTCGCACCGACTGGCCATGTCATCTCCTATGATATCCGACAAGAGTTCATCGATCATGCGATGAAGAACCTCACACAAGCAGATCTTACAAGATACGTGACGACAAAAATAAAGGACGTTACCACAGGGATTGATGAGAACGGCCTTGATGCGGTCATCCTTGACATCCCAAACCCCTGGTTAGCAGTCTCACATGCATGGGTCGCATTAAAAATCGGAGGATACCTCTGCACCTACTCCCCCTTGATCTCCCAGGTGGAACAAACCGTAAGAACCATCCAGCAGCATCCCTTCATCGAATGCAAAACCTACGAGAACATCCAGCGGGAGATGATCGTCTCAACCCATGGGACACGACCAAGTTTCGAGATGCTGGGGCATACCGGGTATCTGACTTTCGCTCGGAAGGTAACAACCCTCTAAAAAGAGACGTTCTCCGA
Organism: Euryarchaeota archaeon UBA346; assembly: GCA_002496355.1. GTDB lineage: Archaea > Thermoplasmatota > E2 > DHVEG-1 > DHVEG-1 > SM1-50. The sequence continues at coordinate 3,384 of DAJP01000083.1, forward strand.
GAAGACCTCCGAATGGTTTAAATCTCTTTTCGTAATACAGGGCACAACAACAATGGAGGATCTTGTTTATGACAAAACG
>DAJP01000083.1:3836-5841 GCA_002496355.1 Euryarchaeota archaeon UBA346
AAGGAATATGATGAGGTACACAAGAAAGCCTCCGAGCTGCTCAAAGAACTCATGGGCATCCCCAGCAATTATAAAGTACTTTGGCTGCAAGGTGGCGCATCAACCCAGTTCTTCATGGCACCCCTCAACCTGCAACAAGCAGGAAAACCAATGGAATATGTCCATACTGGAGCCTGGGCAAAAAAAGCAATCAAAGAAGCAAAGCTGTATGGTGAGGTCAAGATCATCGCATCCTCAGAGGATCAGAAGTTCACCTACATCCCAAAGAATGTTTCCTTTAGTTCGAATGCAGCGTTCGGCCATATCACGGGCAATGAGACCATCGGGGGAATCGAATGGCATGAATCGCCAACGGTCCCTAGCGAAGTACCTCTTGTTTGTGACATGTCCTCGAATTTTATGGACAAGGTCATCGATGTCAAAAAGTTCGGACTCATCTACGCAGGGGCGCAGAAAAATCTCGGACCAGCTGGTGTCACGGTCGTCATTGTCCGTGATGATCTGATCAACCGGGTCCCGGAGAACGCACCCACCATGCTGAAATACAAGACCCATGTGGAAAAAGACTCCCTCTACAACACCTGCCCGTGTTTCTCCATCTACCTCTGTGAACTCGTCCTGGAGCATCTGAAAGCACTTGGTGGTGTCCCAGCAATGGAAAAACAGAACAGGAAAAAAGCAAAAATGGTTTATGATATCATCGACAAATCCAATGGGTTCTACAAGGGAGTAGCAAAACCAGAGTCACGGTCCTTGATGAACATCACGTTTAACCTTGCGTCACCAGAGCTTGAGGCAAAATGCGTCGATGAAGCAAAGAAGAAAGGATTGATCGGTCTGAAGGGTCACCGGGATGTCGGTGGCATGCGGGCATCAGTCTACAACGCAATGTCACTGGAAGGCACCGAAGCCCTCTGTAAATTCTTAATAGAATTCCAGGAGCAAAACCAGTAACATCCTGGTTTTTCTTCCTTTTTTAATTCTTTTTTTTTCAAACCAATACTTTCACTGACCCTGCTCATAGGTATATAAATGAAAACAACCGTATCAGTATTAATTGACTTGTGTTGCGGGGGACATGCCAGCCAAGGGTTGCTGGCATTTCTGCCACTTTTCTCAGAAATCATCCAAGCGTTTTGTGCCTTTGTTCTTGATGAGCTGCTGACAGGTTTCCCAGGACTGACGCACATGCGGTGGCAAGGAGCCGAACTGTGTAACCCATGTCTTCAGGAATTTTTTTGTCACAGGGTCAGAGGGATACCCGCTTCCAAGAGGAATGTTCAGTTTTGGTTCCAACTCTGAAGCAATCCTTCGTACAAGCTCATCCCTTTTAACCTTCGCAAGGATACTAGCTGCCCCGACAACAGGGTATTTCGCATCTGCCTTATGCTCAGAGATCATCCGGGGTTTATAGGAAAGATGCGACAGGATGTCCCGTCCGAAACGTTCTTCCTTGACATCCACTGCATCAACATAGCAGACATCTGGTTTGAGTTTTTCGATGATCTTACTATAGACGAACACCTCTAGTTCGTTGAGTGTCATAGTCTTGCGCAGATCATCAATATCCCCAGCAGGCAGTGCGATGATCTCATATTTTGAGGCGATTTTTTGGATCATCGGAGCAAGCTGCTCCCGCCGTCTAGGAGTAAGTTGTTTGGAGTCAGCGACACCGATACGGATGAGTTCTTCATCATTCTCAACAAGGATTCCTGCTACGACTAATGGCCCAAAGCAAGGCCCTCTGCCCGCTTCATCCGCTCCACAAATCATCACAGTCTTGTAACAAATAGAAGTAAAAAGATGTTACGAAACAGTCGATAGGCAATTTTTTAATACCGGACCCTATTCTGCCCGTTGATTGCCGCCGTAGCTTAGCTGGTGGAGCGGCTGATTCGTAATCAGCAGGTCAGGGGTCCAAATCCCTTCGGCGGCTTGCTAACTATTAGCATTGTAAGTAAAACGGGGGAAGATTTCGACGGATTTCATTTTCAAAAAATCATTA
>DAJP01000104.1 GCA_002496355.1 Euryarchaeota archaeon UBA346
TTGTGCTAGGATTTGGAAAAGTGACAATCTCACTAAAAGTATCCGCAGCAAATGTGAAAGAAATGTCTTCAGAAACCAGTGCGATACTCCTGCTGGTTTTCCTCATTGGCGTCAAGTAAGACACCTTCTTTCTTTTTCTTTTTTAATCTTTTTTATTTAATAAGAAAAGAAAAAAATTTCAATATGAGAGATTAACCAATATATCGAATATCATCTGGTTTTTCTTTCACCATCGTTTCCATTTCATTGAGCTGCTGCGCGATGTACTCGATCTCTTTTGCTTTCTCCTCAAGTCGAGACAGATCGATATCGACCTTCACTGCCTTTGTCAGGACCTTTAAGACCGCTTTCGCACTCTTCGGGTCGACAAGATATCCCGGGGTCTCCCCCATAAAACAGGTACCGACCATGCCGCGGAGTTTGCCTAACCCAAGCAGCAGACCACTCGCACCGATGATACCGCCACCAGGTTCATTTTTCTTAAAAATCGCCCCATACTTCTTCATAGTTTTCACAAGACTTGCATCAGTGGTCGCGAACAGCACCTTCGGTTCTTTTATCTCACGACCAAGACCATACCCACCAAGGGTGAACATCTGTTTCACACCCAGGTCTTGTACGATATCAAGGATGGATTCCGCAAGCTCATATTGGCCTTGTGATGATAGACCCTGGTAATCACCAGTTAACAGAACGATATCCTGCTGTCCTTTCTTCTTCGCCTTCCAATAGAAAAACTCGTTATTGACCAGTTTAATGGTCCCATCAGGGTTGATGAACACCTGTGGTGGAAAATCCTTACTATACAGCTCAGCGAATTTTTTTGCTTTCATGGAATCAATAAGATGTTCCACAGCAAGTTTCCCGACGTTTCCAATCCCTGGTAATCCTTCAATGAAAATCGGGTTCTTCAGTTTCGGTTTTTTCTCGACGTATTTAATTTCTACTAGGTTCATTGTTTCAGTTCATCCCGTTTCTTTTTTTCAACGCCCTGCGGTACTTTCCATAATGATCCTGTGGAGAAAATCGGGCAGGTTTATTCGAAACAGTTTTTTCTTTGCACAGACGACAAATCGGATGAATGGTGTACTGGTGACAATAGAGACAATAGAGTATTTCAGACATTATTCTTCAACTTCACGTTGAAACTCGCAATCGCCTTTCGTTTTTTTCATATACGCTTCTGCGCGCTCAACCGCTTTTTTCATCTGTGACTCTGCAATCTTATAATCAGGAGCCTTGACCTTAATCATGTAACGAGGTGCACCAATGTATTTTATGTCAATGGTGACATCGTCAAACTCGCTTTTTTCAGCAATGCTGAGTGCCTCCTTGATATGTGTAATACCATCAGGAAGGTAGGACGTGAGAAGAAGCATCCCTTTAATTTCAACGAAAGGAACGGTGATACTCCCCTTTGCGACCTCCTCGAATTTCTTCAGCCAATCCCCGGTAAATCCATCGTTTTTCAGGGTGTTTGCATCATAAGCGCATTCTTCAAATGCAGCATACATTGTCCCATATTTTTTGACAAGGGCATCACCGAATTCTGTATAACATTGATCAACTGATTTCCCAAGTTCCTGGGCAACCATCTCAAAGAGCCGTGTTGCTTTCTGTGCATTCTTCCAATCCTGTATTTTTTCCCGGCGCTGATGATCATTGACTTTCTTTAAAGAGAGATCAATGTGTTTCTTCGCTTCATCGACATGGACGACCTTGCAGACAACTTTTTGTTTTTCTCTGACAAAATTACGGATACGTTTGACCCACCCAGTCGCGATCTCAGAAATATGGATGAACCCTTCCTTATTAGGGTATTCATCAAGTGATACAAACGCACCAAAACCTTGGACTTTTGTTATCGTACCAACAACGAGTTCTCCTTCTTCAGGGTACTCCTTTTTCATCATGGAGAAAAACCTTATTCAATGGTTTCTAAAATGGTTCCTTTTATTTTTGCTTTCCCACCATTCGGGGTCGCAAGTTTACTGCCGCAGATATGACACAGTACAGTCGTACTGGCTTTGTCGAACAGGACTTGTTCGTTTTCACAATCATTGCATCGTACTTTAATGAACCTGCTTTTTGGTTGATCCATAGGTTTATTCACCTTCTATCTCAAATTTTTTCGACCGGATACTTGGTGGCTGATGCATTTTTTTACAGACAGTACACATAAATCGAGTTGCAACCCGTCTACTGGTTTTCTCTCGTCCCTCTGGTTTTGGTCGAGGAAATCCTCCGTATCCGCTAGTGGCTCGTCTGAATCGTCGTTGTCCTCGTTTCAGCTCACTTGCCTTGCGTTTTTTCATCTTGTCAACTTCGTGAAGCGTGTGTTTTTTACAGTAAGGACAGTACCGTTTGATTTTCCTTGGTATCTTCATAGATATCACAGTTCGATTGTAACCGTAAGTAAGAAAGGTATATAAAAATGTAGGGTGCCTTATTTCACCTGTTTGACTACCTTTTTTTTCAGGAGTGTTTCCATCATTTCACGCGGCATTGAAAGAACATCTTCTTTACGTAGAAGATAGGTTTTTCCATCGGTCCCCACAAACTCGGGAGTGTCTTCCAAGACACGGACGATAGGGTGGGTATTTGATTCATCATTCACAGGAACAGGTGCTGGTGATTCTAATGTTGCCGTGATTAGTTTTTCTATTGGTTTTTCAAAAATATCTTGCCGAGATATCATGATTTGTTCGACAAGAGAACGATAGAGTTTTTTTTCAATCTCAAGAAAGTTCACCAGGTCCGGGGTTGCTCCCCGCGCTGTTGCAAGCGCAGCTTGCACGATTTTCTTCTCTCGAAGTTCGTAGATGCTGTTTGCGATCTTTTTTGTGTTCTGGATCTCATCAGTGAAGAGTTTGAGTTTCAGTGGATTCTTCTCGTTTGCTATGCTTCGTTCAAGGGTTTTCAGATACGTAGAAAGATCCTGGTAGAAATTCACATTGATTCTTGTAAGAGCAGAAGACGTTTGCTCGTCTTGTTGGGCTCTCCGTAATGTTTTATAACTTATTTTTTCGTGTTCATCCATGTTTATTTTTCGCATCATAACTGATGTTAAATAGTTTTAGTTCTTTCATTAGCTTCATCATTGACTGTATTAGTGAAAAAAAATAATATATACAAAAGATTATTATATAGAGGATTATTAATGTTGAATGGGGAAAGAGATGAAAAGTATGATAGTAAGGACAGGTTTTATCTTCGGATTTATTTTTATGCTTCTTTTAACAACCATTGCTGCCGGAAATATTGATTGGCAAAATAAACCTGTACAACAGAAAAACAATGATGCAGTCCTCATGCAACAAAATGAGAAAAATTCACTGTTTTCACTTAATGTTTTTGGTCGGACCGACCTGAAAGGCCAAGGCGTCGTTCTAGCACCTGAAAATGCCACATTAATTTTTAAAAGATTAAAAGAACTGAATACTGAAATGACACAACATCCCTTCAGCGAGAAGACTCAAATCCTAAAAAAAGCGTTTATTGATTTGCTCGGTGAAAAAGGAGTACTCCCAAACGAGGCATCAAAAGAAGCCTATCTCTCTGTCCTTTCTCCGAGATGGGCGGAACGACTACAGAGGACAAGAAACACTACCATCGTACCGAATCCATTTGCCAACCGAGGAACCTGTGCACTCTGCAGCCTGGGTGGTGAAGGCTCAGGAATGCTAGTACCCTTATTCCTGCTTCCACGACCACGTATCGCGATGCTATGGATTGGAACTGGCTTGAGTAGCGCAGCAAACCTGATCACCGGTAACGGGTATGTTGCGGGCGGAGCACAAGCTGGATTTGCGATCGGATTCATGGGGATAGGGCTTTCCTACGCTATCCCGGGCTACACGGTATATGGATTCATTGGGTACGCGTTGCTTGCATCTACAACCGCAGAAGCAGTCGAACATTATCCACCAAACAGAGCACCGGTCATATCAGATATTAGTCCTACGGATGGCGAACAAAACGCCCCGATAACACTCACTGAATTACAATTCCGTATACAAGACCCTGATGGTGATTTGATGAGCTACTCGGTCACGACCGACCCTGATATCGGGTCTGCTAGTGGTAATTTAAAACCATTTGGCGTTTATAAGGTTCCCATCAGTGGTCTTCAGAACGATAAAATTTATCGATGGACGATTGAAGTCACCGATGGGAAAGAGACGAAAACCGAGAAATGTAGTTTCTTTACTCAAGGGAAACCACCGTTCGATCCTTTTCTCCAAGGATGGAACTATCGAAAAGAAATCTCAATTACTCATACGCAGGTTGCTGGAGATGTGACAAATTTCCCGGTTCTCATACGAGTTATTGACAACGATTTGCGGGATAAAGCCCAAGAGGATGGCGACGACATCCTATTCATGGATAAGGACGGTGTCGCCACAAAACTAAGTCATGAAATTGAGTATTTTAATAGCGCCACAGGTACGTTGACCGCGTGGGTCAAGCTCCCAGCGGTTTCTTCGACCCAAGATACATTATTCTATATGTACTATGGGAATTCATCGAGTACCACTCAGCAATTTCCTGAAAAAGTATGGAATAGTAACTTTCATGCAGTATGGCATCTGAACAATAACCCAATAGGGAGTATCCTTGATAGTACTGCAAAAGAAAATGATGGTATACCGAAGGGAGATATGGTATCAGCGGATCTCGTGGAAGGAAAAATCGGACCCTGTCTTGATTTTGATGGTATTGACGATTATATCTCATTTGCTGAATTTACAGATTCACATAATATGGGAACCTGCACTGCTTGGATACAGACGACGAGCACAAAATTAGGAGCTGTTTGGGGAGAAGCAAATAGGGACAGTGATAAACCATACATCATCTGTGGAAAATATTATGATGATTTACTCTCATTTGCCAGAGACGTTTATGGACAGCAGTCCAATTATCAAGGACGAACATCAATAGGACTCAATGACGGGCAATGGCACCAGATTGCTTGGGTATCAAAAGGCTCCGGGGCTGGAAATGCGTTTTATTTTGATGGTCAGCAGGTTTCACTCACCTGGCAAGATGGACAGAACCCAAATGGAATATGGTTTGATGATCAATCTACAGATACTCATTCGATAGGTGCTCTTGACAGACCGACGAATGATTGGCAATGGACAGGCCTTCTTGATGAAATTCGTATCAGCGATATACCACTAGGTTCAGGATGGATAGCCACAGAATATGCAAATCAAAACAACCCATCTGGTTTTATGAGTTTCGGACCTGAAGAATCAGAACCATAGACCGCACCAGAATTATTTATTCTAATCCGTTCGAACTAATCCGAAAACTCGCTTTTTTTCCTTCTGGCTGCGACCGGTGTTTGATGATGGTTGCCTCGCGTTGTCCGATTCCTTTTCGATCGAACCGCAGTATCGTCTTGGTCATATGCTCAGCATCACGGTTCGTAAAGGGTTTGACCTCACCTTTCTTGTTCGTAAACACCTGTTCCGTGATGATCACCCAGATGTCTTTCTTTCGGGCGGTGAGCTGCAGGTTCGTGATTTGCCTGGTAAACGAACGTATCGCCCCGTCCCGATCTTCCTCAAGATTCAATCGATAAAACATCGTAATCGTGTCAACAACAATAAGACCTACTCCTTTCAATGCCGTCGCATCACCGATCATCTGCTCTTGTGTTGCAAATGATGTCGGAGTGAAGAACAGGATGTCATGCATGATGTCGGTATAATCGCAGTCCGCGCAGATCTGCCGGATTCTTTCAAATGAGACACTCTCCGTGTCTATATAAGCTACCTTTTTTTTTGATTGGACACATTGCCGAGCAGCTTGAAGGCAAAAATTGGTCTTCCCCGATCCTGCCTCACCATAGATCCGAGTGATGATTCCGCTCTCCAGACCGTTTCCAAGTAACTCATCTAGAGGTTTACATGCAAGAGGTAACAATGTCATGATGGGCACCTAGAGGAAATAATAGAGTAAGGAACCTTTGGTATGTTACTCTTTGAGTATTTCATCAAACACATAGGTCTCCCATTCGCGCCTCCCAAGAGCAATCTCAAGCTCTACAGGGGTGATAATCGGTTTTTTGTACTGAAGATAATCATCAATCGCTATCCGTGGACATGCAGTTGACACATAACAATCCAGATCGAAGCCCTGCAAGGATACCGGGGAAAACTCATCCTGGGTGATCAGCAAAGATAGTTTTCCAGCATCATTAAGCATCTGTTGTACTTCATAGGCTTGCTTCAGGCGTTGCTGACCACGTTTCAACCCGATCAGAATCCCGAAGCGTCGTGCATTACGACACGCGAGGATCGCCCCATATCGTTGTCGCAAAATGTTGTTTTTCATGTCCTCCATTTCTTGTTTTTTCACCGTATTCGTATAGGGATCCGCGGCGATCACCGGTTTTTTTGTACTCAACAACAGACCGACCGGGTGGAACGTTCCACTGCCTATGAATAAAAAGCAATCGACCTGCTCACTGAGGTTAGCCCCTGAGGAGAAATTACAGCCCAGGATCTGTCCTTTTGAGCTGATGCGCTCATCACCTTGGGCGATGTACGGTTCAAAATTATGTTTTTGCAGAATTTTTTGGACAGTCTCAAGCGTATGGAGGTGTTGTGCGGTGGTGACCAAACCTATTTTTTTGCCTATCAAGGAGGGGAGCGCTTTTTCAACGACTTTAGAGACATCCAGTGTTGATTGTGCATTGAGGAACAGGGTCGGGATCCAGAAATTTTCGACATCGGCTATCGCAGTATGTCCGATATGGATTACGCAGTCGACATCCAAGTTTTTCAGTTCGTAGTTGACCACATCACAGGCACCAAAGCAGGGGTCAGCAGATACTAGGACGGTTGCTTCGGTTTCATTTTTTATGAAATCAACCAACGGAAAAATACTGCGTTTTAATCCTTCAGGGACTTGTACTGCGATTGTTTTGTAGTTTTTTTCCTTGATGAGTTGTACTGCGGATTCTATATCGATGGTATAACCTGATATCTCCATTATATCACCCCGTGTACCTGTGTGAGAAGCTGCTGGTAGAAATCCAACCGATAGTCATAGGACTCATTGGCGGTGTCTATCGTAAGAGGTTTTTCATCAGCAGTGAATGGTTCAAATGTGGTTTTTTGCACCTGATAGATCTCCCATCGGCCATCGGAGACAGATTTTTTTCTGACCCGTTCATCTAATCGTTTCTTCACGATTGCATCAGGGCAAAAGCATTGGACAATGATTAGCGATGTATGGTGTTTTGAAGCGATGTGACATGCCATGTCCCGGTATTTTTTCTTCTGGAATGTCGCGTCCAGTACGACGTGTTGCCCTTTTTTTACGAAGACTGCCGCCCGCTGCATCATTTGTTCATAGGTCTCATCGACTTTTTTTGGGTCATACAGGCCGGTATTGAACTGGTCATGGTGCTGCTCGTACCGATCGATCCCTGCTGTTTCTTTTCGTATGATATCTGTGTTGATGAGGGCGGCATGGTAATCAACTGCGATTTTGCATGCCACGGTTGATTTACCGGTCCCAGACAACCCTGCGACAAGGAACATTACTGGTTTGTTTTTCTGCAAATCAAGGGATAACAAACGGGTGTAGTAGCGTGATAGCTCAAAATATTTTTTCGCTGATGTTATAACATGCTTCTTAATGGCAGGGTCGATATAGGGGTCGTTGAGCTGGAACCCGTGGACTTTTCCTCGGACGAACGCTCGGTACGATTTGTAAAAATTCAGCAGTGAGTAGATATCAGTATCCTGACTTTTTTCCACGTATTTTTCAATGAGATAGCTTGAGAGGTACGGGTGATTTAGATAATCAAGGTCCATCGCGAGAAACCCGATGTCTGAGGCGACATCACAGAACCGGAAACGGTCGTTGAACTCGATGCAGTCGAAGATGTGAATGGAGTCCCCAGATACCACGATGTTTCCTGAATGGAGATCCCCATGGCAGTCGTAGATCTTCCCCTGTTTCATCCGTCGTCCGAACACGTCTTTTTTCCGTTCGAAAAACTTGGAGACTTCTTCTTTGATGTATGAAAAGGTTTCTTTTGGGACTGTGATGTCGATCATTGGTCTGGTTTGATTGAAATTCTCATCGATGTTCTGTTTAACAGATTGTAGTTCACCATATTTGGTGATGTCTTCCGTTGGTTCCTGTGTCTGATAAAAGTCGATTAAAATCGAAATGAGACGATCAATGGTTTCCTCGGAAATCTTCCCCTGTGGAAGCATGTTTGTCATGATGCATTCCTGAGGGAATTCCTTCATTTTTAAAGCGTACTCAACGATGGTTCCATCCCCATCCAGTGTCAAGGTGTTATCCTTCTGGGTGACCGGGAGGACGTCGAGGTACATCTCTGGGCAGAGTCTTTTATTCAGCCGCAGTTCCTCCAAACAATAGTATTTTCGTTTATCTAAGGTTGAAAAATCAAGGAACCCGAAGTTCACTGGTTTTTTGATTTTATACGCGTATGTCCCAGTGAGGGCAACATAGGAGATATGGGTCTGAAGCAGCTGCACGGAGGCTACATGAGGTCCGTAGAACTTTGGATTCTTCAGATGATCAAAAAGCATTCCCTGATTCATACACATGAGGTAGACCCTGACTTTTTATAAGACTTGTCGTCCAACCAGGCGACTTATGCGGGAAACAAAAGAACCACGAAAACGGTCTGAATGCATAAGAGAATCACTGCTGCCGGAAGAAACATCCGATACATCCGTGTCGTATCGGTCTTGAGATATTCACTGCTCAGGACGTTGCAGAGATGGATTGGAGAGATGAGATACCCGATCAGGGAGCTCATGAAGATAAGACTGGTCAGGCCAAGGAGCTGAACTCCTGTGAACGCGAAGAAGGATTCGACCAGGGGGTAGGAGAGGGCGACTGCACCCAGATTATAACCGGTGAGGGTCCCAAGGAGAAGAGGGATAAGGATGATAATGAGCAGTGCCGGAAACGCTAGGTTCTGCATGGTATCTGTGATTAACACGTGAATTTGGGAGATGCGTATCATCTCTCGAAGGATCATGATCCCAAAGATAGCCAGTGCTAAATTCCATGTCAACGATTTTTTCATGATTCCTAGGTAGGTCTTCGTATCGATATGAAGCAGGAAATAGAGCAGAAGAAGGCTTATGAAGACACCGATGAGGAAACATTGAACTTCTGTGAGGCCAATGAATTTCAACGGGTAGAACAGCAGAGGTACAATCGGTGGAAGAATGTAGATTAAACCATGGTACTCCCTCTTAGAAATAGTTATTGGCGGAGGAGTGTTTTTCGTATATCGTCGAAGGAAAAAAAATCCAATCAGAAGCACCCCGAGAAACGAGGGGATATTTGCCAGCATGAGCATCTGGATGGGAAGACCCGAGAATTTCATGCTGCAGATGAGGATCATCGCGGATGAGATCGGGTAGATAGGGAACCAGATATGGCGGAACCAGATGTTCAAAAAATTCTTCTGGTCCTTCTTCAGGTTGTATTTATCCCCCTCTTTGTCAATGAGTGGGGCAGAAAACAACGCGCCCCCCGGGACCGGCATCAACCCATAGACCGCTGGGATAACGGCAAGGGTTCCTCCTTTGGAGAAGATTGTTCGCAGGCTATCGATAAGTTTTGTAATTGCTCCGGTCTCCTGCATTGTTTTCGCTAGAGCGAAAATCAACGTCATCAGCAAAGCAAGTTCGATAGTCTCTGTTATGATCTCTTGTTTTTCAAATGAATAGATGCTTGCTTCAATCATCGCTTTCGGGATATCGAGAGGAGCGATGACCTGAAGAGAAAAAACACCGACGATGATCGAACCAAGAAACAAGGATATTCCAAAATTAACCTTCCTGCGGATGAGGATGAGAATAACGATAAAGGCAAGAATAACCCCAATAAGGTTCAGCATGGTGCACCAGAAATAATGCTGGATTTAACTAGTTAACTCCAGGGCGATTTTCTGGGATTGTTCCAAGGTCTTTTCCACATCGATGGTGAGGAATTCTTTCTCAAGCATGAGAGGTGCTCCATTCACAATCGTGGTGCAGACATCAGTTCCTCGTACCGCATAAACAAGGTGAGAGACAGGGTCATGAAGCGGGGTGAGATGCGGTTTTTTCAGATCAATCATAATGAGGTCAGCGGTTTTTCCGCCCTCAAGTGAGCCAAGACTATGTTGAACTCCAAGGGTCGTTGCTCCACCACGTGTTGCCAGGTCAACAACGGTCTGGGCAGGTAGGATTGTTGGGTCCCAACGATGATTCTTATGGACAAGAGCGCAGAATTTCATCGTCTCAAACATATCCAGAGTGTTGTTACTTGCAGCACCATCAGTCCCAAGACCAACCGGGACCCGTGCGTCAAGGAGCTCAGGGACAGGGGCGAAACCACCAGTGGCAATCTTCATATTGCTCACCGGGCAATGAGCGACAGACACGCCAACGTTTTTCATATCCAAAATCTCGTTTTTCGTGATCCATCCACAATGGGCTAGAATCGTTTCATTCTTCAGCAATCCATATTTTTTCAACAGTCCCACAGGGCGTACTCCATATTTTTTTTCCACGTCGTACACCTCATCCCTTGTCTCAGAGCAATGAATATGCAAAGGAACATGATGTTTGGTGGCAATATCTAGGGCGTTCTGAAGGGTCTCTGGTTTACAGGAATATGTGCTATGCGGTGCGATAAGCGGGGAAATCAGAGGGTTGTTCCTCCAGCGTCTGATAAACTGATCAGCTTGTGAGATGAGTTCTTTTGATTCAAACTCGGGGGTATCAAAATCGATGAGAGCAAAACCAAGGAATCCGCGCATCCCGGTTTTCTCAGTGACCTTCGCGATGGTTTCCTCAAAAAAATACATATCAAGATAGGATGTCGTCCCGGAGGAGATCATCTCAAGAAGACCAAGCTGCGTCCCGATCTCAATCGTTTTTTTGTCAAGTTTTGCCTCTACAGGCCATATCCGCTGAGCAAGCCAATCCTGCAGAAGCATGTCATCTCCATACCCTCGGAAGAGAGTCATGGGAATATGCGTATGGGTATTTATCAAGCCAGGGAGTACAAGCCGGTTTGTTCCATCGATCTTAAATTCAGCTTCCAGAGAAAGAGGTTTTTCTGAGCATTCTACGACCACATGGTCATCGATGTAGAGATCACCATGGATCTTCTTTCGAGAATCATCCTGGGTGAGAATCGTAGAATTTTTAATGAGAATGCTCATTGTCTGACTCGTCGTCTAATAAGGGTGTTGCTTTCTCCCAGCTCTCGTTAAAATACCGGTTGAGTTTTTCAAGCATTTCCTTCTCAACGGTCCAAATCCCCAGTTCATCCTGTTTGATGGGTCCTGAGAGAATCAACGCTCGATCATCGCCAAGGATGAAGTTCCCTCGGATTCCAGAATGCTGTTTTACCTCAATTCCCTTCAAGGTCATTCCATTTTCATATTCATTGACCACAACCTTTGCATTCTTCGGAAGCTCTAACGCACCCATGTTCTCGGCCAGGATACGAGGGTTTGCGATCTCCTCGATACTCCATTTATGGGTCGGTCTTGTGGCTGGCTGGGTCTTGTTGACACGTCTCATCCCTATCTCAATAGCGATGCCTATGGTAATGACACCGATGATTAAACCAATAATAAACGCTACGACATCCATCTGCTATCCATCTCCTACGACCTGTAAAACACTATCGAGGATAAATAGATTTTCCTTAGTTGAATAAAAATAATAACGAGAGGAAGCTTTATGCCCCAGAGTCATATTCTGGACAAAAAAAATCCCAAGGGACCCCTCTATGGAGAAATCAATACAACAACAGATAAATAAACTCAAAAAAACACACAACGCGATCATCCTTGCCCACAACTATCAAAGACCCGAGATCCAAGATATCGCGGATTTCGTCGGAGACTCACTTGACTTGTCGTTAAAGGCAACGAAAACAGAGGCAAAAGTAATAGTTTTCTGTGGTGTTGATTTCATGGCAGAGGCTGCTCAAATTCTGAATCCTGAAAAAACCGTTCTACTGCCGGATAAAACAGCGAACTGCCCGATGGCTGAAATGGTCGATGCAGAAAGTCTCGGATGGTTGAAAAAAGAACACCCTGATGCAGAGGTCGTGGCCTACATCAACACGACGGCTGATGTCAAAGCACTTGCTGATATCTGCTGCACATCGGCAAATGGTGTGAAGATCGTAAAAAGCAGGAAAGCAAAAAAAATCATTTTTGTCCCGGATCGTAACCTTGGGTTGTATATCCAGCAAAAGGTCCCAGAAAAAGTAATGATACTCTGGCCCGGGGTCTGTCGTACCCATCATGACATCAAAAAAGAAGATGTCTTGCTCCTGAAGCAGCAATATCCTGATGCAGAACTGCTGGTTCACCCTGAATGCCAACCGGAAATCATTAAACTAGCGGATCATGCGTTTTCCACTAATGGTATGGTCGATCATGCAAAGACATCACCAAAGAAGGAATTCATCATCGGTACGGAAAAAGGATTGTGTTATCGACTGGAAAAGGAAAACCCGGGGAAGAAGTTCTATCCGATTCCGTCAGCAGTTTGTCCTAACATGAAAAAAACAACCTTGGAAAAAGTATTAAAGAGTCTGGAGACTCTGGAACCAAAGATCCATCTCTCAGATGAGATCATGCAAAAAGCACGTGTCCCGTTACAACGTATGATGGATATGAAGTAAGGTGAAGAAAAATGAAACGAATATTCCTTGATCATGCATCCACAACAAAAGTCGACGAAGAAGTCATCAAAGCAATGCTTCCTTATTTCTCAGAATATTTTGGGAACCCATCGTCCATCCATGTGTTCGGACGTGAAGCCCGGGAAGCAATTGACATCGCGCGAACCCATGTTGGTGACATCCTTGGTGCTCGTGATGACGAAATCATCTTCACTGCCGGGGGAACCGAATCAGACAACCTTGCGATAAAAGGACTCGCGTATCTGAACAAAGAGAAACGAACAACCAAAGGACCACATATCATCACGTCGACAATCGAACATCCGGGGGTCCTTGAGGTGTGTCGACATCTGGAAACACAAGGATTCCAAGTCAAATATCTACCAGTGGATACCCAGGGTCTGATCGACTTGGAGACACTCAAAACATCGATCTCAAAAAACACGTTCCTATTCTCATTCATGTTTGCGAATAATGAGATTGGTACCATCGAACCGATCGAGGAGATAGGAAAATTAGCGCAGGAACAGGATATCACCTTCCATACCGACGCGGTCCAGGCGGTCACTAAGGTTCCCATCGATGTAAAAAAACAACATATCGACATGCTAGCATTATCTTCACATAAGATCTATGGGCCGAAAGGAATCGGGGCACTCTACATCCGCAATGGTATCAAGGTACAACCAATTATCCACGGAGGAGGTCATGAAAAAGGAATGCGGAGCAGCACCCTGAACACCCCTGGTATCGTCGGTCTTGGAAAAGCATGCGAACTAGCAAAAAAGAGAATGACTGTGGACAATAGTAGGATGAAAATATTACGGGATAGTCTCATAAAAAATGTTCTACAGATCGAAGAAAGCTATCTGAATGGTCATCCCGAGAAAAGACTAGTAAACAACGCACATTTCCGCTTCACAGGGATCGAAGGGGAATCACTGCTCCTGGGATTAGATGAACAGGGGATTGCGACATCGACAGGTTCTGCATGCTCATCAAAAAAGCTCCAAGCATCTCATGTATTGCTTGCAATAGGTTTAGATCCGGTACAAGCCCATGGTTCATTGCGCATCTCCCTTGGCAGGGAAAACACCAAAGAAGAAATAACGCTTGTCTCAAAGGCACTCCCCCAGATTGTCGAAAGACTCCGAATGATGTCTCCGTTGTGGAATCGATAACATATGACAAAAAAAGCAGTCTGTCTGATCTCTGGTGGTCTTGATTCTGCGGTGACTGCTTTTATTGCAAAAAAACAGGGGTACGATATCTATGCATTGTCGTTCTGCTACGGCCAGCGACATGCAAAAGAACTCACCTGCGCAAAAAAAATAAGTAATGCAGTCGGAGCAAAAAACCATATCATTCTCACAATTGATCTTCAGAAGTTCGGCGGGTCATCTCTTCTTGCCTTATCACCAGAAAAAATCACGAATCATCATATAAAAGAAATCGGCAAACACATCCCCTCAACCTATGTTCCCGCGAGAAATACAATCTTCCTTTCTTATGCGCTTGCCTATGCAGAAACCATCGACGCAGAAGCTATCTTCATCGGAGTCAATGCTGTGGATTACTCAGCATACCCGGACTGTCGACCAAGATACATCCAAACAGTTCAGCAACTCGCACGCATTGCGACTCGACAAGGAGTTGAAGGAAAACCAGTACGCATCAAAGCCCCGCTTCTCCATCTGACAAAAGCCAAGATCATAAAAAAAGGGGCACGATTGCATGTCCCATTCTCGAAAACCTGGTCATGTTACAGAGGGGAAAAAGAAGCATGCGGACGATGCGACTCCTGTCTGTTACGCCTCAAAGGATTCCAAGAGGCACATATGAAAGATCCAATCCCCTATACCGTCAGATGAAACATAGTAGATATTCCCACCATGTTACATAACCATAGTTCATTTTAGGAAAATTTATTAATACAGGACAACACTTTTCAAGCCCGATGGTGCGAGAGAGAAAAACACGACCTAAAGATATAGAGAAGTTGCACGAACTAATAGATAGTGCCTCTCTCCCAAAACGTAGAACAATACCCTCCTATGAAGCTGAAAAACTTGATGCGTTACGAAAGAAATTATCCGATGATTCCTTTATAAACCAAAAACAGACAACGTCTTCTCATAACCTACAGCCAAACGGACTACAGCCTCGGGTTGTTGTCCATAAACAACAGGAAACCAAGAAGAAAAACGAAAAAGTGATACAAATCGACCTTGGTCCACGACCAACAATAAAAGAAAAAGCACCTCCGATGGTTGACTTTTTTCCAGTCAAGGAAGACCCTTTTGCAAAAGAATCACTCTTCGAAATTGAAAAGATAGCATCCTCAAGGAAAAAACCTATACCGACAAAACAAGAAAAAGGATTGAAAAAAACAAAGGAGCAAAAAGAATTCATCTCTGTGTCAGCGCCCCCGACAGAAGAAGAACAGCTTCCTGAGTTTCAACCGGTATCAAACGAACCGGTCGTCAATGAACCACCAGCTCAGATAAAGATCTCACCAAAAAAACAGTTGCTTCACAACGCTGAACCATTGAAAGAGGAAAAAAAAGGGTTTTTATCGATTCCTGTGAAACAACACGACAAAACACCCTCAATTGAGCCAGTTGAATTCCAAGCGGTGACAACAGAGAAAAAAGAACCGATGCGCTTTGAGATGCAACAGAAGACACCAGAGAACCCTAAACAAAAGAAAATAGAAGGGAAAAAAGCAAAACAGGAAGCAAAAATAAAATCAAAAGAAGAAAAACGGCTAGCAAAAGAAAAAGAAACGAAACTCAAAATAGAGACGGTAGAAGCCCAACACAAACAACAACAGGAAAAAAGACAAAATGAATTGGACTTAAAACAAAAATTCGCTCAAGCAGATGAAAAAGAACAGGAAGAAAGACGTCTCCAAAAAGAAAAAGAAAAAAAATCACGATTGGAAGTCATAGAGAGGCAAAAAAAGGAAAAAGTAGACCGGAAACAAAAAAAGATAGACCAGAGAAAAGCACGACTCGAAGTAAAAGAAAAAAAACAGGAAACAAAAAGACTCGCAAAAGAACATGATAGAAAACTGAAGCTAGAGTGGATAGAGTTTCAACATAAACAAAAACAAAATCAAAAAAGAAAGGATTTTGAGTTGAAAAAAGCAGCAGTCGAATCAAAGGAAACAGAACTGGAAGAACAACGCCTTTTAAAAGAACGAGAAGAAAAACTACGAATCGAACAGGCAGCGATGCTGAAAAAAGAAAAAGAAGACAGCAAACAAAAAAAGATTGAAAAGAAAAAAGCAAAACAGGAAGCAAAAATAAAATCAAAAGAAGAAAAACGGCTAGCAAAAGAAAAAGAAATAAAACTCAAAATAGAGACGCTACAAGCTAAACAAAAACAACACGAGGAACAAGAACAACAAGAAACCGAACAGAAACAAGCAGCTGTCCAAGCCAAAGAAAAACAGCAGGAAGAACAACATCTTTTAAAGGAGATGGAAGAGAAATCACGTGTGGAACTCTTAGACCGACAAAAAAAGGAAAAAGAAAAACAAAAGGCAGGGAAGGGAAAGAAAGAAAAAAAGACACCTATTGCACCATCAGTTCAAACGAAAAAGGAACAACCCCGTGCCCATGTTCCTGCGGTCGCTGTGGAAAAACCGGAAAAAACTCACAGGAGACTGTTTGGTGCAAAAAAAGAAGAACAAAAAAATCTTGCTCCCTGGAAATCCTATGATGCGGTAACACAACAAGAACTCGAAAGTCAACCATCTGTTGTCACCATAGAACCACGTGAAACAGCGAAACAAAAACAGCTAGAGCATGAGAAAAAACGTGAACAAAAACGTCTGGAAAAAGAACAAAAACAAAAAGCCCGTGAGGAGCGCCTGGAATTAATAAAGAAAGAAAAAGAGCAACGGCTCCAGAAGAAATTAGAGGAAGAACAGCGTCAAAAGCTCTTTAAAACAAATAAGGTGAGCAATGAGGCATGGAAACAAAAGATGTCTGATGAAAAACTCCTAAAAAGACAGGCCAAGGAAAAAGAACGTGAGACAAAAAGACGATTAAAAAAGGAGGATGAAGCAGAGAAGCAGACGCTCGCGTTAAAAGAACTGGACGTAAAAGAAAAGGAAAAAAAGGAACAAAAACAAAAGCAATCTGAAGAGAAAAATGATCGAGAGAACATCAGCAAACTTTCTTTTGGAAAAACGAAAGGCACGAAACTCATTGATGAACGTAAACAAGCAGAACAGCAGAAATACACCATGGATTTAGTTCGAATCGCTGCAGAAGAAAAGGAACTCCGTAAAACAAAATCATTTGAACGAAAGATGCAAAAAGAACAGAAGAAGAGAGAAAAAGAAGAACAGAAATACAAGATGAAAGAAGAGGAGAAAGCAAAGAAAAAAATGGATATCCATATGAAAGAAGAAATCATAAAGGAAAAAATGAATAACCCGATAGTCGAACGAAGCGATCCGTTCGTCGCATTTGATAGTATTGATCAGGAGACCGCAGGAATTCTGAGCAATTCCGGGTATAGCTCTCTTGAGAAGCTTCGTCAAGCAACCGTGAAGGACCTTGTGAAAACAGGGTTAAAGAAAAAAAACGCGCAAAGAATCATCGCTGAATGTGCAGAGTTCGTAGAATGGCAAGTATTTGATTCGATCGAACATTTTTAGGAAATCTTTTTTATCGACCAAACAGAAACGACGCCTCGGGATGAACACAATTTAGCAAGAGGAAAAGCTATTCATTTTTTATATTATTTTTTTTACGTTTCTTCAGGTAATCATAGACATCAAGGATAATCGGTATTGAGACCAGAATCGCGATCACAATGCCAAGACAGATAAGACTATCTTGATGAACGTTCCCAATGGTATTCTTTCCATGTAGGACATCCTCAAAAAACAGGTTGATCGCTCCAAGCCAGGGAATCTCAAGTCGAGCTTTTCCGGAGATCCAATCCAATTGAACAGGTTCAGGGCAAATATCTGTGATCTGATCAATTATTTCATTGTTATCTCCTTTGGTAAGGTACCCTGAGTGGCTCCATCCTGGGTTTCGATTGTATAAACCTAAATGTTCAATCGTCAGGCTCGTTTGGTTGTAGATACCATAATCAGCGATTGTATAGGTAGTTTCACCGTTTGTTTGATATACATCAACCCAGCACATCGCTCGATGGATAATCTGTGATACATCGGTACGACCAAGTGGTTTATAGATAATGACATCTCCGTAATCACTATAGGTCTGCCAACCGTTCTCAGCTTCGGCACCCTTGATCGTTCCCCCATGAGGGATGACATCACTTACCTTCGTCACTTTCTGGACAAGGACCATATCCCCCGCATCAATAGTCCCAAGTCTACCAAACGGGGAGTTCGGATGTTCCATGCTTCCAGATTCTATCGCAACCATTGGAGCGGCAAACCACTGACCAGTGTATCCCCATAAGAACATCAAGATAATAAACACAGCAAGGAGCGCAACGACGACGTCGCGGATAATCGAGATTTTGCTATCCTCGCTTTTCCAAAATTTCATAAACAGTTCTTTCAGGTTCATTCGGTCACACAATCAAAGATTTTTTTTCTGCGAAAGATGGTTTTTGGTCTCCGTCCCACAGATAGGACAGATTCTTTTTATTTCATTGAATTGTTTTCCGCACCCTGGACAACGAGAGACCCATTTAAACTTTTTTGTTATTTCTTTTTGTAAGAACCCCTGGTAGTTGATATCCAACGTTGATGCGACATTCTGAATGGAATAATCATCACTCAGAATGGTTGCTTCTTGATCCTCTTCTTTGTTGATGTCAAGCGCGAGAGCTATGATTTCGATATCAGCCGTAGAAAGTCGACGGTCATCACCGGTCTTCTGTGCTGTTTGTTTCACTGTGTTTATGGCATCTCTTGAGGGCATAAGGATCGTTAGTCCGGTTTCTTTGAGCAGTTCAAAACGCCGGTAATCTCTACCCCCTGGATTTAATTCGTCTGAAACACCTGGTGAGGTGATAATGGTCGCATCGGTCAAGTTGATTGGTTTACCTGAGAGAATTGCAGAGGTATCTATAATAAAAAATTTTTTTTTCATGAAAGATCCTTAGATAGATTAATTTTTACTTAGTTTTGTCGAGATGTCCTTCAGAGCGATTATTTCTTGAGCCCCGGTTTTCATATCTCGGATGGTGACTGTTTTGTTCTCTAGTTCTTTTGGTCCAACGATAATGACTTTCTCTGCATGTTTCGCATCCGCGTATTTCAAGGATTTTCCAATCCCGCGTCTGAGTTGATCAAAATCAGCGGAGATACCACGATTTCGTAATTCTTGGGTAATTTGTATCACGGTCGTGTTCATGGTTTGATTGACCGGAACCACAAACACATCGAGCTTTGGTGATGGGAAGCAAAAACCCTCTTCTTCTAATGCAAGGATGGTTCTGTCAAATCCGATAGCAAAACCGGACGTAGGGACTTCTGTACCACCGAACAAAGAGATCAGGTCGTAGGAGCCTCCTCCGCAGAGTTGTTTTTCTGCGCCAAGGACTGGTGCGTCAATTTCGAAGACGAGCCCTTTGTAATAGTCAAGT
The DNA here is from genome assembly GCA_002496355.1 of Euryarchaeota archaeon UBA346. Taxonomy (GTDB): domain Archaea; phylum Thermoplasmatota; class E2; order DHVEG-1; family DHVEG-1; genus SM1-50. Next base: position 19,300 of record DAJP01000104.1, read on the forward strand.
CCTCGGACGATGCTGAGTTTTATGATATAGTCCGTGATATGAAACGCATTTTTAAGCAGGCTCAGAATTGTCTCCATGGCAGCCAGCTCTGTGTTCGCATCAGCATCATCACAGATAAATGCATGGATTTTTGTAAGATCAGATGTTTGCAGGACGTCAAGGAAGTTTGCTATCATTTCCTCGGAGACATTGCAGTCTCGCAGAGCGATTTGCAGCTCATCGAATTGAGATTTGTCGATTAAGGGAAGGAGTATCTTCTGATCGTCTTTGAGGAGATGTAATTTTTTGAAGATAGCGCTAATGATGGTGAGATTCCCGATGTTCAGTTGGATGTTCTGTAAACCCGTGTTTTTCAACAGGGTGAACGCGAGGGCGAGTAATTCAGCGGTCGCTTCACTGGTGTCTGTTCCGATGAGCTCACAACCAGCTTGTTGGAACTCTCGATATCTTCCCTTCTGTGGCCGGTCGTATCGATAGCAGTTCCCGAAATAGAAGAGTTTGAGCGGTTTTGGTTCCATCTGTAAACGTTCGACATAACATCTGATGACAGGGGCAGTTAGCTCGGGTCGTAACGCTAATGCCCTGCCACCTTTATCGTTGAACGCGTAAAGCTCATTGATGATGGATTCCCCAGATTTTGCGGTGAAGAGCTCTTGATTTTCGAAGGTCGGAGTCTGGATTTCACCGTATCCAAATGAGGTGAATGTCACAGCCATGTTGTGCTCTAGATAGCGTCGTTTCTGCATTTCTCCGGGAGTAAAGTCTCTAGTTCCTCGTGGCACTTGAAACATAGGCAGTCGTATAGTAGGATTTCTTTAATTAGGTTTCTCTTAAAGAAAATGAAGGATGAAAGATCTTTTCAAAGGCGGGCATATGGAGTGATGATTTCTCGATGTTTATCCTTATTTTTTTAGAAAATTATCGAAAAAAGAGGCAAAAACTTCTTTTAGCAGGACCCGTTACACCTCTTGAATTCCTTCCTCAGAGAGGTTGATTTCTATGGAAATAAACATGTATGTGAATAAATACAAACATGCTCGCTACGCTTTCTTCAAATGGCGCTATCAACTTGAACTGTATAACAAGGTCATCCTTGCCATTAGTTTCACATGTCTGACAGCACTGCTCGCTCAGCTACGATTTTATTTCCCGGGCTCACCTGTTCCTCTGACAGGGCAAACATTCGCGGTGGTTCTTAGTGCAGTGGTTCTTGGAAAATGGTGGGGTGGCATTAGTCAGAGCATTTACCTTGGTGTGGGCATGGTAGGAGTCCCCTGGTTCGCTGGGATGAACGGTGGATTAGCATATCTTGCCGGTCCGACAGGTGGATATTTGATTGGTTTTGTCCTTGCCGCATTCTTCCTTGGATATTGTGTTGACACCTATGTCCGGTCACGAAAATATTGGACGATGTTCGCATTGATGTGTGTCGCGAATTTCGGGATCGTCTTCGGCTTTGGATTATTACAGCTTTATGGTTGGCTTTCGTTGAGTGGCACTCCTGTTGATCTAGGGGGGTTGCTTCTCATGGGTCTGATACCGTTCATTATCGGTGATACGGTAAAAATAGCAGTGGCTGCTGGGATAGCCAGTGGCATCACACCGAAACAAGCCTACGGAAAAGAAATCGATGCGGTCTAACCACGAAAGGTTGACCTTTCTTTTTTTTATTTTACTTTTGAAAGGGTGATCGTCCGGTCCGTAAGGACAATCCATTTGAGTTTATCGCCATCTTTGAGGTTGAGGAGGTCGACGACCTCAGAGGGGACTGTGATTCGTCTACGGGAACCACGGATGGTGATTGAGGTTTCTTTGATGCATTTCACAGTGTCTAGATCGATTTTCATGCTCCTTCACTTCCGTTGATCTATCAGATGATAGATTCGCTAACTTATCTCTCCAGCGAGATATGCTTTCGTCTCGGGGTTTTTTGGGTTGTTGAAAAATTCAGCAGCAGATCCTTGTTCAACGACCTTGCCGAAGTATAGGAAAATGACGTGATCTGCGACTCTTTTTGCTTGACGCAGGGTATGGGTGACAAGGATGACGGTGAAGTCTTTCTTTAATTTCAACAGGAGTTTTTCGATTTGTTGGGCAGCGATTGGGTCTAGCGCAGAGGTTGGTTCATCGCATAAGATGACTTCGGGTTGTATCGCGATGGCTCTCGCAAGACATAATCGTTGTTGCTGTCCGACAGATAATCGTGAGGCAGGGTCATGAAGCCGGTCCTTGACTTCACTCCAGAGCCCAACTTCCTGTAAGCAGTTTTGTACGGCTTCTGCTAGTTCCTTTGTGTTCTTGTCATGGTGGATGCGGAGTCCATAAGCGACGTTTTCAAAAATCGACATGGGCAATGGGTAGGGTTTCTGGGAGATGAGACCCATTTTTTTCCGTATATCTGGAACGTTCAATCCACTGGACATGATGTTGATTCCGTCGACGACGATCTCACCGTGTATCTTTATGCCATCCTGGAGCTCTAGTAATCTGTTAAACGATTTCAAGAGAGTGGTTTTTCCGCATCCTGATGGACCGATGATGGCAGTGAGTTGCTTTGCTGGTATCTCAATGTCGATATTCTTCAACACAGGGTTGTTGTGTATGGTCACATTCAGATCCTTGGTCTTTATTTGGATTGTTTTGGATTTCCCCATTGTCGATTCCTCTTTTTTTTTTTATTATTTGATGATATGTTTTGATGATTTTTTTGTCAGATATCGTGTGATGATGCTGATGAGTAACACGATCATGAGTAAGACGAAGGCGACCGCGTATGCCTTGTTTTGGACGACCTGGTCCGGCATGCTGACAAGATTGAGAATCATTGTTGGTAACGCGGCGGTTTGATCAGATAGCGATGTTGGGAAATAATTTGAGTCTCCTACGGTGAGCAATATGGATGCTGCATCACCAATCCCTCTACCAAAACCCAGGAGCACACCAGCGATGATCCCAGGCATCGCCTGTCGTCGGACCACCTTCATCGCAGTCTCGACTTTTGTCGATCCAAGGGAATAAGCACTTTCCTTCAATCCAACGGGAACCATCTTGATGGATTCATCGATACTGCGGGTGATGATGGGGATTTCAAGCAAGGTAAGGGCGATGATCCCGAAGAGGAGGGACCCCCCAGTCATCCCGATCGCGATCATGATGGTTAAACAGAATACCCCGTAGACAACAGAGGGAACTCCCCAGAGGATATCTAGGCAGA
>DAJP01000099.1:0-1243 GCA_002496355.1 Euryarchaeota archaeon UBA346
ACTCCCCAGAGGATATCTAGGCAGATGCGAATGAAGTTTGCGATGCTGGGTCTCATAAAATCTTTCTGGAGATATAAGGCGATCACGACACCTATGAGGAAGGCAAGTCCCGTGGCGGGTAATGCAAGGAGCAATGATCCTACGATAGCATTGAGAAATCCGCCCCCGGCCCCGAGATAGAATCCTCCTTCGGAGGTCTGGGTGAGTATCTCAAGAGAGAGGGAGGGGGCTCCGTTGAGTACGATAACAGCTACAATGAGTACGAGGCTGCCCATCACGATGAAGACGGAGGCAAGCATTAATGTGATGAATATTTTCTCTTCGATGTTGCGTCTATTCAATATTTCCACCTCTTACTTGCTCTTCGGAGAACGAGATATCCGAGTATATTGAAGATGAGCACGACGACAAAGAGGATTAAGGCGACGAAGATGAGTGCGGATGCAAGAATCGGTATGGAGCTTACTTCGGTGTAGTTCGATGCGATGAGTGATGCGAGTGTCTGGCCTGGCCCGAAGAGGGATTTAGGGATGAGTTCTTGGTTGCCAATCACCATGCTCACTGCGATGGTCTCACCAAATGCTCTTCCAAATCCGAGGAAGATCGCAGCAAGCACCCCGGGACCAGAGGCTCGGAAGATGACTTTTTTTACGGTTTCCCATTTGGTGGCCCCCAAGGAGAGTGATGCTTCTTTGAGGGCGATGGGGACCGAATTGAATGATTCGAGACATAATGAGATGATGATGGGGAAGACCATGATTGCTAAAATCAACGATGCGGTGAATAAGCTGAACCCTGAGCTGATACTGCTTCCGAAAAATGGTGCGATGTGGTCCCGGACTAAGGGGACAAACACAAGGAGGGCACAGAGTCCGAAAACAACCGAGGGCACGCCTGCGAGCACATCGATGAATGGTCTGACGATGTTCCTGAATCTCTTTGGAGCGTATTCTGCGATGTAGATTGCGCTCAGTAAGGATATTGGGACGGCGATGAGCATGGAGATTGCAGTGACGATGAGAGTATCGATAATCACAGCAAAGAGACCAAACTCTCCTGAGAATGGTTTCCAGGTAGAAGAGAACAGGAGGCTAGAAAGGGATTCTTCTGAGAGGATGTGAAGAGAACCGTTTATGAGTACGGCTAAGAGTAAAAAGAATGCAAAAATAATCGATGCGGTGACAAGAAGCATCAGTCGGGAGCCTAGGGAATCATAGAGTTTTCTTGTCACGGTGATGAAGTT
>DAJP01000099.1:1547-13186 GCA_002496355.1 Euryarchaeota archaeon UBA346
GAGGAATAAAAAAAGAAATGAAAGAAGAAGGGATACTATGCCACCTAGTACTATCTTATTTTTGAACAGACTGCTGAGTGTACTGGAAGGCATATTCATCCTATGTTATTTTTTATTTTCAAGGAGAATGCAGATACTCGGCTTTGTTCTGCGCTATTCTTCCTCGAGTATTTGGAGCTGATCATCTAGGATATCAATAGGTACAGCGCCGTATCCATTAGCAAAGGTGTATTGTTGTCCGTCGGTGAGGATCCATTGGACGAAATCTTTGGTAGCCCCGGTAAAGTTGTTCAGTGTGACGAGATAAACCAGTCGTGATGGCGGGGAGGGTAAGGTGTTATTGAGTTCTGCATTGACAACATCATCTCTGCTTTCATAAAAGCTCTCATCAGGGTCTATCGTCCTGTTTTCATTGAGGTCGAGGGGGACGACCGTTATTCCTTCTTTTGGTGCTTTTGTGCTATTAGAGTAGATATAATTGACATTGCTGTAGCCGATTCCAAGTGGGTCGCCTGCGATGGATTTTGACATCGAGTCATCTCCTTTTACTTTTGTGATTTGTTCAATGGTTGGAATATCATCTTGGGTGTAGTCCCCGAGGTATTTTACCCAGGCTTCCGCTGCACCGCAAGGATCAGACCGCGAGTAGACCTTGATAGGGTCAGTGTTGTTCGCATCTCCGACGAGTTGTCCCCAGGTCGATATGGAGTAGTTGATGAAGATTTCTCGTAATTGTTGTTTTGTGAGGCCTTTTTCTAAAATGGTATTTAACACGGGGTTCTCTGTGTTTATAGTCGCTAGGACCGCATCCTCGACGACAGCAACAGCAACGATACCTTGGTTTGCTTCAGCAGTGGTGACATCTCTTGATACCATCCCGAGGTTTACTGAACCAGCGAGGGCGTCTGCCATTCCTTTTCCTGCGCCGCCGGAGCTGACATCGATGTTGATATCTGGATGGAGCGAGTGATATTGTTGCGCCCAGACCACCATCATCGGATAAAGAGAGTATGCTCCAGATACTTTTATGGTGGTATTTTCTTGTTGATTGGTGCATCCTGACAGGCCCACAATTCCAACTATGGTAATGAGAAGGATTGCGGTGATTACTTTTATTTTCTTTTGTGTTTTTTCTTTCATTTTTCAACGTCTCCTTTTTTTCTGAAACCGTTGCATTGACCTATGATAACAAGCAACTTATCAGCAATAATATTATACGTTAGCCCCTATTTATAATTATTGGTAAACTACCAACATTACACCAATGTAATAAGCTAAGCGGCGATGAACATCCCTGCCTGAAAAACGCATAATATACTATGTATAGTACCTACCGGCTCTTACAACCATATCTTGAAACAATCATCCACCGCAACAACATTTATATACCAATTCTTTTATGCCTTACTTCCTTGTCTCCACCAGACATGATCGGGCAATTCTCTTAGAATCCCGGTAAGAAACAACCTCAATGATTTTTGGTTGTTTCGGAAATGTCACGGTTCTGACACAACAACAATACGATCTAATACAGACTAGATAAAAACAGAGGATATATTATGGCAAATATCCACAAACCAAAACGAGGGTCACATGGCTATTGGCCACGGAAACGAGCAAAAACAGAAACACCCCACATTAAAAGTTGGGCAGAAGGGAACGACAAACCAAAGATACAAGGATTCTTTGGATACAAAGCCGGAATGACCCATGCATTCATCGTCGATTACCGACCGACCTCGACAACATCAGGCAGAGAAGTCAAAATGGCTGTCACCGTTGTCGAAACACCACCAATGAAAGTCGCAGCGGTACGAACATACCAAAGAACAGCCTACGGATTACAATGCGTAGGTGAAATCTGGGCAGAAAAACTCGATTCCGAATTAGCACGCAGAATACCACTTGTGAAAAATCAGAAAGAGAAAAACTGGGACCTGACCAAAGATGCCGATGAAATCCGAGTAATTCTCTACACACAACCAAAACTTGTCACCGGGACGACCAAGAAAGCACCAGAGATCAGCGAGGTAAAAATTGGCGGGGGAACCATTGAAGAACAAATCAAATACGCAAAAGAAATCCTTGGAAAAGACCTTAAGATAAACGACGTTATGAAAGAAGGAGACATGCTCGATACCATCGCTATCACCAAAGGAAAAGGATGGCAAGGTACCATCAAAAGACATCACGTTAAACTCTTATTACATAAAAACTCAAAACACCGACGGATGATCGGAACCGCTGGTTCCTGGCACCCCAGCTGGGTGCAAGCAACAGTCCCGCAAGCAGGACAAATGGGATACCATCAGCGCACAGAATATAACAAACGTGTCTTAAAAATCGGAGAAAAGGGCGAGGAGATAACTCCTGCAGGTGGATTCCCGAACTACGGTGTGATACGGAACTCCTACGTTTTAATCCATGGCTCCATCCCCGGACCGACCAAACGTCTCATTGCAATGCGAGATGCAGTCCGGTATCAACGCGGTGTAAAATTCCAAAAAGCCGAAATCACCTATGTATCCACAACCAGTAAACAGGGGGCCTAAAGATGACAAAAGTGAACCTCTACGCGTTAGACGGAACCGTAAAAGAAAAAATCGATTTACCAAAGGTTTTTGAGACTCCCTACCGTCCTGATATCATTAAAAAATCCTTCGAAGTGATCCACTCAAACCAACGACAACCATACGGGTCCGATCCCTTAGCAGGGACAAGACATGCGGTTGCATCTGTAGGAAAAGGCAGAGGTATGTCTCGAGTACCGCGCTTGACACAAGGACAAGCAGCAGCACTCGCTCCAAACGTCGTCAGCGGAAGACGAGCCCATCCCCCAAAAGTCGAACGGGATTGGAAAGAAAAAATGAATAAAAAAGAAAATAAGCTTGCTCGAAACTCAGCTCTTGCAGCAACCGCTACCAAAGAGATTGTTTCAAAAAGAGGACATCGTTTTGACGAAAAAGTAACCTTACCAATTATCATCGAAGATGACTTTGAAAATATTAAAAAGACAAAAGGAGTCATCGAAGTATTAGAGAAAATCGGTATCGGCGCAGACATTCTGCGATCAGCAAACGGAAAGCATGTGCGTGCCGGCAAAGGAAAAATGCGAGGACGACGGTATCGAATCCCAAAATCCATACTCATCGTGTCATTAAAAGAAGGACTACAGAAAAGCTCTGAGAATCTCAGCGGTGTCGATATTACAAAACCACAACACCTTAACATCGAGTTGCTTGCACCCGGTGGGATCGCAGGGAGACTGACAGTCTTTACGAAATCAGCGTTGACTAAATTAGGGGGGGCTAAATAATGACCATGGATCCCTATTCAATCGTTCTCTATCCATTTGTGACAGAAAAATCAATGAGTCATATGGAAAAAAATAATGCGTTAGAGTTTGTGGTAAAAAGAACCGCGAACAAAGCGCTGATAAAAAAAGCAGTTGAAAAAATGTTCTCCGTGAAAGTCAAATCAGTAAACACGCGGATAACAGGAAATGGAAAACACGCAACAGTCGTCTTCATGCCAGAGTACAAGGCAGAGGACCTTGGGATGCGCATAGGAGTCTTCTAAAGGGGTGAATCATGGGGAAAAACCTTATCCAACAACGACGAGGACGGGTTCGCGGCCGATACAACGTCCCGTCACACAAATATCGTGGAAATATCCAATACACAAACGAAAGAAACACAAAAGGTACAGTGGAAAACCTCATTCATGACCCAGGACGAAGTGCTCCTGTTGCTGAAGTCAGAATGCAGGATAACAAAAAAATCCTAATGATAGCAACAGAAGGGAGCTCTGTTGGTCATGAAGTGAAATTCACCGCAAGCAAAGCAGACTGTGAACTTGGGAACATCATGCCAATTGGGAATGTCCCAGATGGGTACCCGATTTACAATATTGAAATCAAACCAGGCGACGGGGGAAAAATGGTTCGAGCTGGCGGGAGTGGGGCGTATGTCATCTCCCATGACGCACAAAAAACAATCATTAAACTGCCGTCGGGTCAATTCAAAACATTAGATTCATTATGTCGAGCTACTGTTGGCGTCGCCGCTGGTGGCGGACGACAGGATAAACCGTTTATGAAAGCAGGAAAAAAATGGCATGCGTCCCGTGGGAAAGGGAGAAACTACCCCGTGGTACGTGGTGTTGCCATGAACCCGGTGGATCATCCTCATGGGGGTGGAAGCCACCAACATGTTGGAAAACCAAGTTGTGTCCCACGTGGTGCACCACCTGGTAGAAAAGTTGGGAATATCGCTGCTCGAAGAACTGGAAGAAGGTAATGATCATGGCGCAAATTAAATTTGGATCAGCCGCGAAAAGCAGACGGAAGAGAGATAGGAAAAAAGTTGAGATTCGAAAAAAGGAATTCCAATTTCATGGAAAAACCATCGAGGAGCTCCAAAAACTTACGGTCGAGGAATTACTGCCGATGCTTCCTTCAAGATCCCGTCGGACGTTAAAACGAGGGTTGTCTAAGGATGAGAATAAACTTATGGAAGACGTGAAGAAAGCGAAACAGGGTGATCTGATAAAAACACATTGTAGGAATATGATTGTCTTACCTTCTTTTGTTGGTTTTAATATCCTTATCCATAACGGGAAGGATTTCGAACGAGTGAGTATTCAGCCCCAGATGATCGGGCATTATCTTGGAGAGTTTGCATTAACCCGCAAGAAAGTAAGACACACAGGACCTGGAGTAGGAGCTACCAGAGGTTCTAAATTCATGCCATTGAAGTGATGAGCCATGCCAAAATACTCAGCTGAGAAAGACTTGGAAAAAAGCGCACGAGCCTATGGATACGAACTGCATTGTTCCCAGAAAGACTCGATGAACCTTGCCCATGCATTACATGGAAAGACGGTTGAAGAAGCAAAAAAGTATCTCGGAGAGATCATTGCAATGAAACGAGCGCTCCCCGCTGTCTACCATAAGAAGAAACGATTGCATCAGAAGGGGATCGGGCCAGGAAGCTTCCCCGAGAAAGCCGCACGATATATGCTTAAGATCGTTGAAAATGCGGAGAATAACGCAGAATACAAAGGCTTTGACGTTGATAAAATGAAAATTGTGCATATCTCAGCCTATCAAGGAAGGATCATCCGAGGGATCATGCCACGAGCGCATGGCAGGGCGACTGATAAAAATGAAACGACAACCGATGTGGAAATCATTCTTGAAGAGGTAGAATAATGGCGAATGAACGCAAGTTTATCAGAGAGAACGCCAAGCGATCATTGATAAAAAAGTTCCTGGTAAAAGAAATCGAAGGAGCCGGTTTTGGTGGGATGAGTATCCAGCGAACCCCGATTGGAACCAGAGTGAACATCCTTGTCGAACGACCAGGTATGGTCATTGGAAAAAGCGGCTCAAAAATCAAAGAACTGACGGATTCCATTCGAACCAAGTTTAATGTCGATAACCCTCAAATTGAAATACAAGAGGCAGGGTCAAATGCATCCCTGAACGCCCAGATCATGGCAGAGAAACTTGCGGAAGCACTCGAAAGAGGATGGCATTTCAGACGGGCGGGACATTCCACGGTCCGACGGATTATGCAATCTGGTGCAAAAGGGTGCCAAGTGATCCTCGCAGGGAAATTGACGGGGGAAAGACACCGCACAGAGAAGTTCACGGAAGGGCATGTGAAATATTGTGGTGAAACTGCGAAAGAAGTCATGGATATCGGATTAGCAACCGCGAAATTAAAACCCGGGGTTCTTGGGGTAAAGGTAAGAATCATGAGACCGGATGCAAAACTCCCTGATGAAATTACTTACAAACTTGCTGTTAAGGAGGAAGTAAAACCAGAAATAAAAATCGAAGCAAAACCGGTAGAACTGAAACTGGAGAAAAAAACCGATATCTCAAATATAACAAAGATCCCTGGAATAGGCCCATCGGTGTTGAAAAAACTGGATAAAGCAAAGATTACCTCCCTTGAAGAGCTCTATGCTATGAATCTTGATGATCTCATTGCGATCGATGGCATTGGCAATAAAACCGCTGAACTCATCGTAAAAAACATTAAAAAATTATTGGAAGAGGGTACTGAAAATGGCTCTCAAAGTTAAAGAAATCAGACAGATGAATCCTGAAGAAAAGAGTGAAAAACTCAAAGAATTGAAAGAAGAACTTATGCATGAACGTGGAATATCTGCCATGGGGGGATCATCACCATCTCCCGGAAAAATACGGCAGTTACGACAGTCCATTGCAAGGATTCTTACGATCATGCAGGAGGAAGGAGAACACAAATGAGTGATATATGCCCAAAATGTGGCCTCCCAAAAGAAATCTGTGTCTGTGAAGAAATTGCACGAGAACAGCAAAGCATCACAATCGCGGTCGACAAGAGACGCTATGGGAAGACGATGACTGTCGTGGACGGTCTGAATCCCCATGACCTTGACATGAACACATTGGTCAGTAACCTCAAATCGATCTGCGCCTGCGGTGGAACCATCAAAGAAGGCAGGATTGAACTCCAAGGAGACCATCGAACAAGGGTAAAAGAAGCATTGGAAAAACTCGGATTCACAGTTGACGTGATCTAACCAACCAATCTGACGCACCCGATGCGTCAGGGAGGGTCCTTCAATGGAACATGATCTGATCACCACCGATGAGCTCATCGGTAGAACCGTCACCATCATCGAATGCACCGACCCATCATGGGTGCATCAAACCGGCCTCATCATCGATGAGACCCAACAGACCTTCCTCATAGAAATCGAAAACAAACACAAACGAATCGCAAAGAAAAACACAACATTTGCGTTTGAGTATCATGGTAAAAAAACCATCGTGAACGGATCACGATTGGTGTATCGACCTGAAGATAGGATAAAAAAAACAAGGTGAACATATTGACAGAAAAAAAACAAGCACGAGACATAGGATTGAATGTCAAACCACCCAGCGATAGCTGTAACGATAAATATTGTCCGTTTCATGGGACGTTGCCCGTACGAGGGCGGGTTATCATGGGTACCGTGGTATCAACCAAAAGACAGAACACCGTCTCTGTTAAACGAGAGTTCATGCACTTTGTGAAGAAATACGAGCGGTACGAAAAACGCACCTCAACGTATCATGCTCACTGTCCACCTTGTATGACTCTTGAGGCTGGCGATACCGTTCGAATTGCAGAATGTCGACCGTTGAGTAAAACAGTTTCATTCGTTACTGTCGAAAAAGTGTAAGATTGGTGAAAAGAAATGAAAGGAATAGCGGGTAGAATGATGCGAGGGTTGCCAGTTGGCGCCCGTTTAACATGTATCGATAACACTGGTGCAAAAGTTGTACAAATCATAATGACTGTCAAGATTAAAGGTGTTCATCGTCGAACCCCAACAGCTGGTGTCGGTGATTTGGTAATAGTCAGTGTAAAAAAAGGAGCGACGGAGATGAGACGGCAGATCTTAAAAGCAGTCATTGTTCGTCAGAGACGGCCGTTCCGACGCCCCGATGGCCTCATGGTTCAGTTTGAGGATAACGCTGCAGTATTAATTACAGATACAGGAGAAACGAAAGGAACGATGATAAAAGGCCCTGTCGCAATCGAAGCTGCAGAACGATGGCCAAAGATAGCTGCATTAGCAGCAACAATTCTCTAAAGTGAGTGATATGATATCAAATAAACCAAGAAAACAACGATACCGCCTCTATAATGCACCCCTGCATAAAAAAAGGAAATGGATCTCTTCGCATCTCGCAGAAAACCTTCTGTTAAAATATGATCGACGAAGTCTTCCAGTCGTGAAAGGAGATACGGTCAAAATCATGCGAGGGAACTTTCGTGGACATGAGGATAAAATATCCAAAGTCAATGTACGAGACCAGACTGTGGAAATTGAAGGGGTTACAATTACCACTGCAAAAGGCACAAAGATAGCCAAACCAATCCATGCGAGTACGTTGCTTATCATGAAATTAAATGTCACTGATAAATGGCGCCGAAGGAAACTTGAGAGCGGGCTTTCAGAGACCACGAAGAAAGAAATCGAACGAGAAGCCGCAGAACAACTCAAGGTACTGGAGGCTGAAAAGAAAGCAGCAGAGGAAGCAGCCAAGGCAGAAGAAAAACTAAAAGAAGAGACAACAGAACCCATTAAAGAAGAAGTAACAACGGAACCTTCTGAAGAAATCATAGAACCAGTTGCTAAAGAAGAAATACCGGAAGAAAAGATCGAAAAAACCACTGCTGAACTACCGAAAAAGAAACCATCTACAAAAAAAACTCCCTCTAAAAAAACAACAAAAAAGAAAAAAGAAGAAGGTGAAACATGAGCAAACACCTGAAAAGACTCGCAGCACCACGAGTCCTACGGATTCATAGGAAAGAGCGGGTATTAACGATTCGTGCCGCACCAGGACCCCATGCACTTGAGTACTCTATTCCACTCGGGTTACTCGTACGAGATTATCTAGGGTTATGCGACACGTATAAAGAAGCACGAAAGATCGTTTCAAACGGGGATATTCTCGTTGATGGAGTGAAACGAAAGAACTTCAAATTCCCTTGTGGCCTCATGGACGTTATCTCAATTCCTAAAATGCGGAAGAATGTCCGGATCCTCTACGATAGAAACGGAAAACTCACCCTCAACCCGATCTCAGAAAGCGATGCGGAATGGAAACTCTGTCGTATACAAAATAAAACCATAACTAAAGGAAAAAAAATACAGCTCAATTTCCATGACGGTAAGAACAAGCTCGTCGAGAAAGATGACTATAAAACAGGGGATGTCCTGAAAATAGCATTCAAGGAAAATAAAATCGATGATGTATTCAAGTTTGATAAAGGAACCGTGTCGATGATCATCGGTGGATCACATATTGGAGAAATCGCCAGTATCGAAGAAATTCAAATTGTCGCATCATCAAAACCAAATCTCGTCAATCTGAAAGGAGAAAAAGAATTTTCCACTATCGCAGCGCATGTGTTCCCGATAGGAAAAAACAAACCAGCTATAACGCTTCCTGAGGTGAAAATGCTATGAGCGCGAAAAAAACAGCTGCACCGAAACCCCATAAAACAAAAACACGGGCGAAAAAACCTGCTACAAAGAAAAAAGAAGAAAAACAATCGATTCAGCCGCGCCTGGCAAAAGTGACTGTGAATATTGGTGTTGGTGAAGCAGGTGAAAAACTCAAGAAAGCAGAATCGGTCTTAGAGGGTGTCACGAAACAAAAACCGATACAAACCCTTTCTAAAACAACCAACAAAGACTGGGGTCTGCGGAAATTCATGCCGATTGGCTGCAAAGTAACCTTACGAAAGAAAGTAGCGGAGACCTTCTTAAAAAACGCATTAAAAATACGGGAGAATAAAATCTCAGAATATTCATTTGACAATCAGGGGAATTTCTCGTTTGGGGTTCCAGATCATACTCTCTTCGAGGGACAGAAGTACGATCCTAATATCGGGATCTTCGGGATGGATATCTGTGTCACTGTGGAAAACCCAGGGTATCGGATTAAACATCGTCGAATTGACCGCCGTAAAATACCGCACCGCCATGAGCTCAGCAGAGAACAAACCATGAAATTTATCACGGAGAAATTTAACGTCGAGGTCGTAGAATGAGGATCAAAGAGCGAAAGAAAATGTTCGGCAGGAAAATAGGATGCGAACAATGCGGCAGAAAACGTGGGATTATACGACGTTATGGACTTCATCTCTGCAGACAATGCTTCCGAGATAAAGCAGAAGAATTGGGTTTTAAAAAATATGATTAGAGGTTGTTGAAGATTATGTTAAACGATCCATTGGCAGACGCATTATCAATCATCAGAAACGCCGAGATACGTGGAATCCATACCTGTATCATCCGACCATCCTCGAAACTCGTTGGTGGAGTCCTTCATCTCTTAAAGGAGAAAGGATACCTCGGTAACTTCGAGTACGTTGAGGACGGAAAAGCAGGGATCTATCAAGTGGAGCTCCGTGGAAGCATCAATAACTGCGGTGTCATTAAACCACGCTATCCCATCAAAGTCCAAGAGATGGACAAATGGGAAGCTCGATATCTCCCCGCACGTGATTTTGGGTTACTCATCCTCACCACCACAGAGGGTATTATCGCTCATGACGAAGCGCGAAAGAAAGGCATCGGAGGAAAACTCCTCGCGTATGTGTACTAAAGAGTGAGACCTATGGCAAAGACAGCTGAAATAAAAGAAGGAATTAAAATCCCTGACGGTGTACAAATCACGGTTGAGGGGAAAACCGTTTCTGTGAAAGGTCAAAAAGGATCGATATCAAAGCTCTTGTCTCATCCTAAGATAGATCTTGCGGTCAACGGTAACATGGTGCAAATCTCCTGTTCACAGTCGCCTCATCGAAAGGAAAAAGCATTGATTGGTACCTATAAAGCCCATGTCAGAAACATGGTCAAGGGCGTCACCCTGGGATATGAATGTACGATGAAGACGGTGTTTTCTCATTTTCCCATTAAAACGAGTGTCGATGGAAACCATCTGGTGATTCAGAACTTCCTTGGTGAACGATTCGCTCGGAAAGCAGAGATCCTTGAAAACGTCAAAGTGGAGGTCAAAGGAGACATCATCACACTCACCGGTATCGACAAAGAAAAAATTGGACAAACTGCAGCGAATATCGAACGAGCGACCAAAGTCAAAAACAGAGATATCCGGGTCTTTCAAGATGGTATCTATATCACAAAGAGAGGATAAACCATGACAAAAGAAGCTGTGTTAAAAGAGTTCGAGGCGCTAAAAGGTGTCGGCAAAGCAAAAGCAAAGCTCCTCTATGATAATGGATTCGATTCTATGGATAAGCTTAAAAAAGCAAAGCTAAAAGACCTGACAAAACTGAAAGGAATGACAGAGAAAAATGCAAAGGAAATTCTTGGTCAACTCAAAGAGAAAAAAGAAAAACCAGCTAAGAAAACCAAAGAGCCAGCAGAAGAAAAAAAAGACACAGAAGGAACCCAAGAGAAGAAAACAGGTGACGTTGAGATCGTTGAGGAAAAAGAAGGGGCATACAAACCAAAGATAAAACCACAGCTCGACGACAAACAAAAAGAGCAACTCGTGATTCGACGACAAATCAAGAAGCGGACCCCCCATTTCCTACGAGATGAAGGATTCCGGTATAAACGCATTCCGAAGAACTGGCGACGCCCGACAGGATATACATCAAAACTGCGTATCAACCTAAAGTACCGACCCAGTAAAGTACGTGTGGGTTTTCGTGCACCAAAGATGGTCCGAGGGCTCCACGCATCTGGTTTCGAAGAAGTGATGATTCATACGGTGAAAGAGCTCGAGACCATTGACCCGAAGAAACAGGCGGTACGCATTGGTGGTACTGTTGGAACAAAAAAACGTCTCGACATTGTGAAACGAGCCGACGAGTTAGATATTAGAGTCTTAAACATGAAGGGGTAAACATGACGGACCTACGTAATCAGCGCAGATTGGCTGCATCAATCTTGAAATGCGGTGGAACAAGAGTCTGGATGGACCCAGATAGACTTGAAGAGATCGCAAAAGCAGTGACCAGGAATGACGTGTTAATTCTAGTGAACGGTGGTGCGATTAAAAGTATTCAAAAACAAGGAAATTCCAGTGGGCGCCACAAACATATCCT
>DAJP01000099.1:13505-40600 GCA_002496355.1 Euryarchaeota archaeon UBA346
CGTCTCCCAAAAAAGGAACGATGGATCAGAACGATTCGTCCGATCCGGACCTATCTGAAACAATTACGGGAAGAGACGAAAATCGATGCACATACCTATCGAGTGTACTACCGGAAGGCGAAAGGTGGTGTTTTTAGGAGTAAACAACATCTAAAATCACATCTTCTCGCGGACAATATCATCAAGGAGGAAAAACAATGAAGCTTGGACCACGGTACCATGTGAAACCACGTAGACATCGTGAACGAAAAACAGATTACCGTTTACGGCTCAAGTTGCTTCGCAGTAAAAAACCACGGATTGTCGTCAGAAAATCACTCAAAGCAATTCGAGTCCAGTTCATAGAGTACAGTCCTCAGGGCGATAAGGTTCTTGTGTCAGCGATTTCAAGTGAGCTGGCCAAGGAATATGGTTGGAAATACTCAGTTTCAAATACACCTGCCGCGTATCTCACTGGTTTTCTGGCAGGTAAACGAGCAACGGCAAAAGGAATCGAACATGGTGTTCTGGATATCGGTTTATATCATCCTACCCGGGGTAGCACCCTATTTGCTTCATTGAAAGGTGTCATCGACGCGGGGATTGATTGCCCCCATGATGCAGAGATGCTACCGAAAGAAGACAGAATAAACGGATTACACGTCAATAAAGAAATGAAACCGCTCATCGGTGAGATAAAAACAAAGATGAACGGAGACAAGGAGGATTAAATATGGCAGGACGAGAACGTGGTGGACCGAGAGGACGACGCAGACAGTTTGATGAGGGAGCAGCTCCCGTCATTTGGGCACCAAAGACCAGACTAGGAAAAATGGTGAAAAACGGTGAGATTACCACCATGAGCGACGCGTTAAAATCCGGGTTACCCATGAGAGAACCTGAGATCGTTGATATTCTGTTACCAGCCGTTGAGGATGAAGTCATCGACGTGAAGATGGTACAGCGGATGACAGACTCCGGGCGACGGGTCAAATTCGTCATTACCGTTGTCGTGGGCAACAAAGATGGTTTTGTCGGTCTTGGCCAAGCAAAAGGAAAAGAAGTCGGTTTAAGCATTAAAAGAGCGATTGAGAACGCGAAGATGAACATGATTCAGATACGACGTGGATGCGGGTCCTGGGAATGCGGATGCCGCACCCCTCATACGATCCCGTTTTTAGTGACGGGGAAAAGTGGTTCTGTCGAAGTCACCTTTAAACCAGCGCCTCGCGGTATTGGGCTAGCCACCGGTGATGTCGCAAAGAAGATCCTCCGCCTCGCTGGTGTGAGCGACTGCTGGGCGTTCACAGAGGGGAAAACGAAGACGGTCGTTAATTATGCAAAAGGAGTCTATGACGCGTTGAAAAAGAACGCACAGATGAGGATTACCGATAGTGAGATGAGTAAACTTGGGATTATTCAAGGAAATATCGTGATACCAGTAAAAGAAGAACAAGCTGCCCCGGCTAAAACGGAGGAATAAATCCATGGTGTATGCAGTTATCAGAGTAAGAGGCTCAGTAAACATAAAGCCTGACATCAAAAAAACAATGCAATTGCTACGGTTAACACGCGCGAACCACTGCGTGCTTCTGGAAGAAAATACGGTGTATAAAGGAATGCTTCAGATGGTGAAAGACTACACTACCTGGGGTGAGATTAACAAAGAAACACTGACGAAGCTGTTAATGACGCGAGGGAGATTGATTGGTGATAAGCCGCTGACTGAGGAGTACCTGAAAAAGGCTGCACCGTATCATAATTTTGAAAAACTCTCTGAGGCGATTTTGGAAAACAAAGTACAGTACAAGAACATCCCGGAGGTTAAGCCACTGTTTCGACTCAACCCACCAAGGAAAGGTCATCGGACGGTGAAACGATCGTTTGTGAATAAAGGCTCGCTGGGGTACCGAAAGGACGCGATCAACACACTTATTGAACGTATGCTGTAAGCAAGCGAAATATTCCAAAAGATTATTATAGGGATTCTATTTTATTGGGTGGATAAAGAGAAAGAGGGTGTTTGAAGATGGAGGAAGTTCTCTACAACATAGAAATACATCGTAATGAGGGCAACTATATGGGGAAGATTTATTCTGACATCGACGGGGTAAAAGAATTTGAAAACAACCGGATCGACCGATTACTCCGTGACATCATCGTCGATATGCAGCTTGCGTTAGACGATGAATTCTCAAGCAGGATGACCGCAACCGATATTGCGGAGTTCACCGATGAGATAAAATAAAACCCTTCTCTTCTGCAAAAACCTTGTTACCCTTGAAAAAACGGTCTTTTTAGGGGCAATATTTTTAAAGGTTTCTGTTATTTGGGCTTCTACCTATCCCGATGGCTTCGGAGGATGACTGTGACGTATACTCGCTTTGAAAAAGCTCGTATCATTGGCGCGCGCGCCTTACAACTCTCAATGGGGGCTCCCACTATCTTAGCGGAGATCCCGAAAGACATGATTGACCCTGTTGAAATCGCGATGCTTGAGTATGATGAGAATGCTATTCCCATCACGGTGAAACAAAAGGGGATTAAAGCGTAGATTTGAGGCATGACTATGGCGGAAGAAAAACAATCAACAGAAACAGAACAGACGATGATGGTAACCGAAGAAATCTACATGACATCAGGTGTCCATATCGGCACAAGGCAGAAAACCGCTGATATCAAGGAGTTCATCTATAAGGTTCGAAACGATGGCTTGTACATCATTGATGTGAAGAAAACCGATGAGCGCATAAAGGCGACTGCGAAGTTTCTTGCGAAATATGATCCCTCCAAGATCCTTGTTGTATCGGTCCGTCAGTACGGGCAGAAGCCGGTGCGGAAACTTGGGGAGATAACAGGCATCCAGGTCCTCGATGGACGGTTCCAACCAGGTACGTTGACAAACCCGAATGCGAAAACATTCCTTGAGCCTGAAATCATATTGTTGACAGACCCGCTTGCCGATATTCAGGCGCTGCATGAGGCCAAGAACATTGGTATTCCTGTTATTGCCCTCTGTGATACGAACAATGAGACGAAATACATTGATTATGTCATCCCGACGAACAACAAAGGACGACGTGCGCTTGCCTTGATCTACTGGCTGCTTGCTCGTGCGATCTTACGTGAACAAGGGAAGATCCAGTCCGATGAAGAATTTAAGGTAGCAGTCGAGGATTTCGAGGCGGAAATTTAAGTAATTTTTTGAAATCGTCGCTCAGGTAACCAGTTCAAAGGAGAGACCTTTGGAAGAAAAAATCTCTGACAACATCATCCTTATCGGTACTGCTCATATTTCTGAGGAGAGTGTGCTTGAGGTACGGAGAGCCATTGAGACCTATAAACCTGATATCGTTGCTGTTGAGCTGTGCCAGCGCCGGTATGATTCGATTTCTAAGAAGGATAAATGGGAAAACACTCCGGTGACTGCGTTAATCAAGTCCAACAACGCGTATTTTATGCTTGCTCAGACCTTCCTGGCTTCTATCCAACGGAAACTTGGCGAGGAGTACGGGGTGGAGCCTGGCTCTGAGATGATCGCTGCGATGCAGGAGGCTGAGAAAAACCATTTACCGGTCGCCCTGGTTGATCGTGACATCACCGTGACCCTGAAGCGTGCCTGGCGGATGATGGGCATCCGTGAGAAGTTCCGGGTGGTCTGGGAGTTCCTGAAGGCAATGATCGGGTATGACGAGGAGGAGCTCGAAGAACTTGACCTGAAGGAACTGATGAAACAGGATGTTCTGTCTCAGATGATGGAGGAGTTCAGCAAGATTGCCCCTAGTGCCTCAAAGGTGCTGATCTCTGAGCGGGATCATTATATTGCGCAGAAGATCTATGAGGAAAGCAAGAAAGGAAAAGTCGTCGCTGTCGTCGGCGCTGGTCATCTGAATGGGATCAAGAAATATCTGCAGGGCGAGAAACTTGATGCGAACCTCCATGAGTTAGAGCAGGTCCCAAAGAAACGCTTTAGTCTTGTGAAGGTTGTTGAGGTTGCGATCCCCGTGATTTTTTTTGGGTTGATCGCCTGGATCATCTACTCGACAGGGTTCGACCCGTGGAATAAAATTAAGGATATCTTTTTGATATGGTTCCTTATCCATGGGATTCTCTCCGGGATTGGTGTAGCCATTGCTCGGGGTCATCCGCTCTCGATTCTCACTGCGTTTGTCGCTGCCCCGTTCACATCTTTAGAACCGTTCTTCGCACCTGGTTGGTTCGCAGGTTTAGTCGAAGCAAAGCTTCGGAAACCAGTGATAAAAGACTTTCAGGAGCTCAGCAAAATTGAAAGCGTGCGTGGATTTTTGAAAAACAAGGTCATTCGTCTTCTGATGGTGGTCGCTTTGGGAAATCTCGGCAGCATCATTGGAACGATCATTGCGTTACCGTGGATCCTGAGCCTTGGGCTTGGCTAAATGTTTTTATCCAGATTCTTTATAACTCGTATCATTAGGTACGACTACAATGTCTGAGCGGCGGAAGTTCTACACCTCTTTTCATGATCTGTCCCCCCGGGAGTATATGTATATCCCTGAAGGAAGCCTGGAGGTGGGAAAACCAGGGTCGTTTAGTAAAATCGAAGTAGGTCACCTGATCATCGCAATCGCGGTGTTGACCATCGCGTTTTCATTTACTTTTTCAAAGAACAATCTTCTATTCTTCGTACTAGGATCCCCGATCGATATTGGATCTTTTTTTTATTTTATGCCTATCGCTCTGTTAGGCATCGTCACCGCGTTTTTCATCCACGAGCTGTCCCATAAGATTGTCGCACAGAAATGTGGGCTATGGTCTGAGTTCCGTATGTATCCCCGCGGATTACTCCTCTCTGTGGTCATTGCGTTCTTCACTGGTCTTGTGTTCGCAGCACCTGGTGCTGTCATGTTCCGAGGGAATGCGAATCCTTCTGATACGGGGAGGATTGCTGCAGCGGGAGTTAGTGCAAATATCGTGATTGCGGTGTTCACCTACGTGTTGTATCACTTTATTTTTTCAGACATGGGATTGTGGGGAACCTTGATCGGGTTTATATGCCTGGTGAATCTCTTGCTGGCGACCTTCAATTTACTGCCGTTTGGCCCCTTGGATGGCAAGAAGGTAATGATGTGGAAAGAGACGGTATGGTTCGTGTTGTTCGCGGTCTCTGTGCTGCTGCTCAGCGGGATGTTCATTGGTGGGAATCTTCTGACGAAATTCTTCATATAATTATTCAAGGGGAAACGTATATATCGAACATCTCCGATAGTTTCTCTGGATGAAAACACTGGGTGTGTACACCAAGGATTTTTCGTTATATCATGATATCATTAAAGGATTAAGGAAACGAAACGCCGCGTATGTCTCTTTGGCATCCCCAGAGAACCTTCCACGCAGAATCGGTGTGATTCTCACATCGCAAAAAGAGTACCATCGTATTTCCCTTAGTAAGAAAGTCGCTGCGGACGCGTATGATTCCATTGATTACGCCATTGATCTTGCGATGCAAAAACTCACGGGTAAAGAGTTGTATTCGAAGATCTCGATTGGTATTGATCCAGGAGATCGACCAGGGATCGCTGTCGTTTGTGATGATATCCTGTTGCAGAAGCTGCAGGTGGACAGCCCAGAGAAGGTGGTGGGGGTAGTGAAACGTTTTTTACAATGCTATCCTTCGAAAGAGACGTACATCCGAATCGGCCATGGATCAGTGATCAATAGGAACCGCATCATCAATTCACTGATTCCTTTGGAGACGCCTATCGAGATCGTTGATGAGACCAAAACGACGCCAGTCCAGCAGAAACGACGATGCATCCGGGATAGCGAGGCGGCAGCCGCTATCGCGCTCTTATCGGGTGGTCGGGTGCAGTCCACACTCCCCATTGAGACGTCTCGTGGGGCGATTAAGAACATTCAGCGATGGAGCCGGCAGCTCAGCGAGGGGAGATTTACGATCTCTGAGGAGACCGCACACCGGGTCTTAAAAGGAGAGCTGAGTTTACTTGAGGCTCTCGAGCAGGAAAAAAAACCAGCCTAACTGGCTTTATATCTCTTAGTAGGAAGTAGATTTCTCTCCTCTGATTTTCTATTTTTAAACTTGTTTTTTCTTGTAAAATCATTATTTTTATCCATATGATTCTTGCAAGAACATCTCCGATCTCTTATTTTAGTCAGTTTCACGAGTTTTACATCCTACTTTCGGAACTACTGACTCGACCCAAATGTTTATGGGCATCGGACATATGTTCCTTGGGTAAGAATAATGGAATACCGATACGCACTGATGAGCGTCTACGACAAGCAAGGTATCGTCGATTTTTCAAAAGGACTTATCAAGCTAGGCTTCTGTATTCTCTCAACCGGTGGCACCGCCGCTGCATTAAAGAAAGCTAAAATCGCCTTCACCGAGGTTTCTACGGTGACTGGTTTTCCAGAGATGCTTGACGGGAGAGTAAAGACCCTCCATCCAATCATCCATGCAGGGATCCTTGCGCAACGAGATAAGAAAGAGCACCAAAAAACACTCAAAGAACACCATATCAGCTTGATCGATGTTGTCGTCTGCAACCTCTACCCGTTTGAGAGTACGATTCAAAAACCAAACGTCAGCATCGAGGAGGTTATTGAGAATATCGATATCGGTGGACCAACTCTCATCCGGGCAGCTGCGAAGAACTACACAGATGTCCTCGTCGTCACCAGCTCTAAGCAATATCCTGAGGTTCTCACCGCTTTACAGTCAAAAAAAGGAGTATCACAGGAGTTTCGGGAAGCATTAGCTATCCATGCATATGGGCATACCGCCCAGTATGACGCGATGATCGCCCAATATCTCAGGAGCCGATGGACACAAGAGGTTTTACCAGAGGATTTCTCCGTGACCATGCGAAAGATCCAGGAGATGCGTTACGGGGAAAATCCACATCAGAAAGGAGCGTTCTATAAAAATCTCCCACCTATTGATGAACCCTGTATCGCCACAGCAGAGCAGATACAGGGCAAGGAACTCTCATTCAACAATATCCTGGATGCGAACTGCGCGATTGAATGTATCAAAGAATTCAGATCGTCCTCATGTGTGATCATTAAACATGCGACCCCCTGCGGTATCGCCAGTGCAAAAACATTGCTTCAAGCTTGGAAGGATGCGTACGCCACCGACATCTATTCACCCTACGGTGGTATCGTGGCATTTAACAAAGAAATAGACCAAGAGGTCGCCCAGGATCTCTCAAAATACTTCCTCGAGGTGATTGTCGCACCCAGCTTCACAAAAGCGGCACAAGAGCTGTTTTTAGCCAAGAAAAATCTCAGGCTCCTACGACTTCCGGGTCTCGAAAGGCAGCAGAACCGGAAAGGCTTGGATATTCGCAGTGTCGTCGGAGGTTTTCTCATCCAGGAACGAGACGTCTGGTTCGCGGATCAGAACACCTGGAAGGTCGTGACTTCGACCAAACCAACAAAGAACGATCTTATTTCCATGGATTTTGCGGTACGATGTGTCAAACATATCAAATCCAACTCTGTGGTGTTTGTGAAAGATACAAGGACAGTGGGTATTGGTGGGGGACAGACGTCGAGAGTCGATGCCGCCTGGATCGCCACCAACAAAGGCAAAGACAACATCAAAGGATCCCTCATGGCCAGTGACGCGTTCTTCCCCTTCAGGGATGCGGTTGATGTCGCGGTGAACGCAGGAGTCAAAGCAATCATCCAACCAGGTGGCTCCATTCGGGACAACGAAGTT
This sequence comes from Euryarchaeota archaeon UBA346, assembly GCA_002496355.1. Classification (GTDB taxonomy): domain Archaea; phylum Thermoplasmatota; class E2; order DHVEG-1; family DHVEG-1; genus SM1-50. The sequence continues at coordinate 21,211 of DAJP01000099.1, forward strand.
ATCCAAGCGGCAAACGAACATGGGATACCCATGGTGTTCACCGGGCAGAGGTACTTCCGACATTAAGACGAAAACTAAATGTTCTTAAAGAGAACATCGTATCAGTAGCCAATGCATTTTCAGGTACAGTTTCGAGACGGACCTGCTCGTATCGGACAACTTATAATGAATGATGAGACGATCTGTACTCCAGAAATCCTTTTCGTTCATACATCCCGGTTAAACGCACCAGCATCCTCCAACATCCTCTTGACACATGGTCCTCTGAAAACAAAAAAACCTTCGATACAGATAGGCGAGAGCGTCTTTTACACACCAAAAAACAAAACACAGAAACACCTCTGCCTCGATAACTACCTCATTTATCCAAAGGACGTCACCAAAGAATTACATCTGAGCGCGGCCCAGCAGAATAAAAACACCACGTGTTGTATTGTTCCAGGAAAAAAAGAACTGATACCGGACTTGACAGGAAAAGAAGACGCAAGGCTCTGTATAGTTACTGATGCGATCCAACTGTTTGCTCATCAATCATATTTTGTTGATTTCATCACCACGCTTCGACAAAAGATTGGTTATACGAAACTTCTCTACCTCCCGTGTGTTGGCGATCCAACAAGCCTTGCGCTGCTGACCTACATGGGTGTGGATTTATTTGATTCGTTTCAGGCGCTCATGGCAGCACGAAACGAGACATTCCTCTTCCCAACAGGGTTTTACACAAAAGATCAACTGAAGGAAAACCCCTGTTGCTGCCCGACATGTGCCACAACAACGGATATCTCATTGATGACATATGAAGAAATCTTACAGCATAACTACTCGATGCTTCTCTCAGAGATAAAACTGGTGAGGAACGCGATATCCACCGGTTCATTACGAGAGCTTGTCGAGATACGGGTACGCACCAGGCCACATCTTTCCGCCTTGCTCCACATCCTGGATCTGAATCAGTATGAGTTTTTAGAGGAACGAACCCCGGTTGTCCGGAAACAACCATTGATTGCCACCACAAAAGACGCGCTTTTCCGACCGGAGATCAGACGTTTCCAACAGAGAGTCATCCAACGGTATGAAAAACCAAAAAGTGCGAAGATTTTACTTTTGCTGCCCTGCTCAGCGAAAAAACCGTACTCGTTTTCTAAGTCTCATAAACTTTTCCGGGAATGTATCGCGAATCAGGTAAATCCGTTCGTGGTCCATGAACTTATTCTCACCTCACCACTGGGTCTTGTGCCACGGGAACTTGAGCTGACCTATCCTGCGAATAGCTATGATATCGCGGTCACGGGTCATTGGGATGAAGACGAAAAGAAAATGATACGCTCACTGCTGCAGGACTATCTGAAAAAAAACACCTATGATGCGACCATTCTACATATCTCCCCAGCGATGCAATCGTTCGTCTCTGATGTCTTAAAAAACCCACAGGTGACCTGTAAGGATTCACCAACATCAGCTGAATCCCTTTCTATGTTATCAAGCGTGCTGCAACAGCTTACCTCACGCTACGACCATATCAGACCACAGGTACGGATGTATGATAACATCACATCGCTTGCGTGCTATCAATTCGGTCCTTTTCTTGCGAACCTGCTGATGAAAGATGGCACCATTACTGGGAAATACCCGTATCAAAAAATAATGGATAACACCAAACAACTAGGGATGCTCACTGAAGAAAGAGGACTTATTTCGTTGACCATGGATGGTGCGAATCGGCTGCGAGAAACAGAGCAGTACTGGGTGGAAATCTCAGATGATTTTACATTGAAAGGATCTGTGTTCGCCCCAGGAGTAACAGATGCGGACGAATCCATACGGATAGGTGATGAAGTCCTTGTGAGGAAAAAGAACAGTCTTTGCGGTGTGGGTGTCGCACTCATGAATGGAAAAGAAATGACAGAATCTTCGCATGGGGAAGCAGTGAAAATCCGTCATCATATCTAGGCAGGATGTAAATCTTGTTTTGTCCCGCAATATGGGCAGGAATACACATGAATCCGGTCTTGGACCATGTCCTGTCCTTCAGACCAGATCGTGATGGTCTCCCCACAGTTCTGGCATTGAAAGATCTTATGTACTGATTTTTCTTCAGGGATTTCCTGCTGAACCTGCGAGGGTTTTGAGGAAATTGACCCAGTCATCCCGCAATCAGGACATGTTAACATGAATGATTGTTTGTTGTTCATGTTTGATTTTTTTATCGCAAAGATACCACCGCAGGAGGGGCATTTGAAATGCTGTAGTTTTCCGTCTAGGGATTTTTCAAAGGTATCAACGGTTTTGGGGACAACTGGTTTCTTTTTTTCTCGAGATACGAGGAACAGGAAGGTGAGAAGGATGAGAATTCCATACAGCGCGATGATACGCTCGAGCCATTGTTCATGATAGATGATATCCCAAAGGGAAAAGATAAAGACGAGGAAGGCGAAGAAGATGATTGCGATGAAGGGTACGGTCCGTCGGGTGATGAAGCTCATGGGGTGCGTCTCCGTAATCCGTAGAGTGCAAGGAGGATAATGATGGTTAAGACGATAAGAGAGGTCACGAGATACACCCAATTCTGCTGCAATCGATCCATGATTTCAGATGAGGAGGCTTGTTTCTTTATTGGGTTTGTTCCTTGTTGATATTCTTCTATGTTGGTGATGTCGTCACCGTCTTGGTCCTGTGAAGCATCGTTGGGATCATAAGGATTCAATCCGTATCGTTCTTCCCAGTCATCCGGCATCCCATCACTATCGGTGTCGTCTAGATGATCGGTGATCCAAAATGTTTTTTCATCGGTTGTTATTGGGTTTCCTAGTTTGTCTTTCACAGTGATGGTAAAACCATATTTTCCGGTGGTTTCATATGTTTTTTCATAGACGTATTTAGTGTCACTTGGTGGGTTGTTCATTACATGGGTTTCAACTTGGTTATCCGGGAACTGTATTGCCACCTCTACGGATCGTATCCCCGAATAATCGGTGACGATGCAGCGGATTTCTACCGGACGATTTGGTAGCTGTTTGAGAGGATTGACACCATAATAGGTAATAGTTGGTGGTGTCTGATCTGCGGTAACGACGAAATATCCAGTGATGATGGATTGGTTTTTATTTGGTGAGAGGTCTGTTGCGGTGATGGTGATGTCATATCTGCTGATTTGTATGGGGGTAAACAGGTATTCGTATCGATTGTTTTCTATGGCAGTCATGGTGGCGTTTACATAGGTTTTGTTCTGTGTTTTCATGGAGATAACAACCGTGTCGATGCCGGAGGCGTCAGTTGCTTTGACTCTTATGAGCTGCTGGTCTCCCACCTCAAGGGATGAGAGAAACTCTAGGTTGGTGAGAGCAGGTGGGTTTCGCTCTGCTGCGATGACTCGGAGGACATGGTAGAGTGGCTTTTTGTTATTCGTTATGTTTTTGTCAGGGGTTTGCGTGTTGTTAAGAATTTTAATCCCAATAGCCCACTCCCCGTTAAAATTAGCTTTTCCATAGATTGTCTTTGGCCAGGTAAGCGTTATGTTTGTTGACAGATTCTTCTTCAGGTCGAAGGTCGTGGTGTTTTTACTTTGTATGTAGAGCATTGTTTGGTTGTTTTGATTTTGTTCGCAATACAGTACGATGGTATAGTTGGTGGCGTTTCCGTCTCCTTTGTTTCTGATGAGGGCTGTTATTGCTACAGGGTTGCCCTCGTTGACTGGGGTTGGTGTGACTGAGATATTGAGCACGAAAAGATCCGGTATTCCTTCAACGGTGACCAGTTTCCATTTTATGTTGTTTCCCAGGTTTGAATCGAGATGGTACAGGATGGTAAATGAAACATTATGGATTCCTTTGGTTACGTTCTCCCAGGGGAGTTCGACGGATTTGTTTTGGTTTTTTTGAATCGTGAGATTTTTTTGGGTGGCCACGTTAAGGTTATCTATTTTGAGTGTGACGTCCACGTGTTCCACGGTGGTGTTCAACGCGATGAGGTGTGCTGTTACCGTGATATTGCTACCTTTGTAGGTAACGTTAGGTGCATCAATGCGGGTAGCAACAAGGTCTGGTTTTCCGATATAAAAACCTACAGTGAGCGGAGCGGTTTGATAGCCTGCGTCATCATATCCGATGATCCGAATGGTCCAGTCACCGATTTTTGTAAGGTTTTTTATCGTCATATTCCAATGGAGGCTATCTAGGGTGTTCAGCGGCCTGGTGAAGTTAAGGCTGCCATTGAAGAGGACTTGAGCGGTGAGGTTTGTTGCTAAAGCGGTTGTATACACTTGTACATCGAGTGTTTTGGGAGGGGGATAGAAGGTTTCAAATGAAGTGGTATACCCGGGCCACCAACCTTGGGTGGTTACCACGGTCGCATGCACGGAACCTGAGGCTATCAGAGTTGGGTTTTCTGTGGTCGGGTTGCGGGTCCCTCTGTTCTCGAGAACATCAAAATACACATGATAGAGTGAAGAAGCAGCCACTCTCCAGATAAGGGTGCCACGGGCGTTTGTACGGTTGTGGAAGTTGGTGCTTTCATTGAACCAAGTTGCATTGACGACGACATTTGTTCCATTTGGATAAAACCGTACGATGACGATGGTGGTGTTATCAAAGGTTTTGTTGTTCACATGTAATGTATTGCGAAGGAGTTGTGTAAAATTCACAGATAGGGAGATGTTGCCGACCCCAGTGACGTTGTAGATTGTTCGATAATGCCAGTTGGTATCCCACCAGGGATTCGTTGAGAGCGGTGCTTCCAGGAAGTGATTTGATGGCATCTGTTCTATAGGTGCGTTGAGTGAATCAAGTGCCAGGTGTGATTCTTGTGGGAGTGTCTCTGCCGTGCCCATCAACGGAAAAGCACTGGTAATGAGCAGGAAAATGATACCAAAAATGGTCAATTTTTTTCTGTTTGAGTTACCTTGCTGTCGCTTTGAATGTTTTACGTCAACCATGGCTCCCTCGCATCTTATCTACTATTGCTATTTATGTCGGTATATTTGTAGTTTTCCATTAAGTATTTATTATATATAATTAAAGAAATTATATTGCTTCTCATCGTGTTTGTTGTTCTTTTCATAGATGGTAATCATTGATTGGGACGAAGCAAATGTAAATCGATGTACGATCCGATGGCGACGGGGATATAAATGGAGACGTCGGGGAGGGAGATTTTTGCTAGAAGCTGCGCAAAAACCGCATCTGGAAGGAATCCTTTCCCTGAGAAATTAAGAAGTTTGGAGTAATGTAGTATCATTTCTCCATGGAAATATGTGGTGGCTCCAGGGACAAGTTCACCAGATCCAAAAGGTCCTTCTGCTACGAAGTACTTTTGGTTATTCTTAACTCCATAATACATGACGACAAGGTCTGTTGCGATGAACGGTATTTTTGTCGGGTTGAAGACTTCCAGGGTCATGTTTCCCTTCAGTCCGCCTCGTGCACGGGACAGATCGATATCCAACGAAAGCTCCAGTGGTTTATCTGGGGGGACGAATTCCTCTAGGTTTGGTATGGTGATTTCGAGGTGAGCTGAAATAGGAAGTGATTTGTTAATTCCAGCGATATACGCCCCTGCGTCTGCATTCAGGGCGATGAAGAGTTTTTTTGCGTTCAGTGCTTTTATGATGACGGAGCCGGATCCTTCGATAACAACGGTGCTTTCTGCGGGGATAGAAGCCCCAGGGATGTTGAATTGACCCACGTTGCTTCCTGTCTCCGTTGTGATATTGACCATGAAATTCTTAATGAACATGCCGAAGGGATTCTGGTTCTTCACCTCGATTTCAGTGGTGAGGTTGACCGCCTGTTTTGTGATGTTTCCGAATTCAGCACGAATCGTGATATCAGGGATCACTATCTTGTTGAGTGCTTCCTTGAGGGAGGTAAGGACGGTTACCTCGAGTGGTATTGTTTTTGTGATGATTCCAAAGATGCTGAAACCAACGACCCCCGTTACCGTTGTGCTGAGAAGACCAGAGAGGCTCCCTTTCATGACGATGCGGTCGTTCGCCGAGTAACTCTGATTCGATTGACCGGGGATAGAGCCTCCACCGATCGTCATATTTGTGACTTCTTCTCCATCGGTAGTTCTGGCGACGATTTGAAAGTCTCGGAGGATCATCTCAAATGAATTGGGATTATACAATTGGATATCATGGTGGATAATGACTTCATCGGTGTTTATCTCGATGACATCAACTCGGAGTGTTGTGTTTGGAAATGCGAGCACTTGGATGTCGATAAAGATAAGCGCAGCAGCTATGATATTGATGAGAAATAGTACTACGAGGGCTATTGCGATGATTGTCTTTTTTGTCACCATATGAATGCAGGAACTCCGTCTCTTTTATATAAAAGTGACCTTATATATTATATATAGTTTGTGAAGGAATCCATCTTGGAGGTGAACTAAGGAGATATTCGTGGCTATTTACAGAGTTATTGAATGATGAATGAGCGGTATTCGATAAGGTTGGCATACCGTGGGAAACGGGAAAGAATCTCTTTGAGTCGTTCAGGGAGTCGCACTAATACAGGATCTGAATGTGACAGGGAGATTTTCAGAGTAGGAACCCAGGTCTGCTGAGCCTTGGTCGTATTCGGTGGGATCTCTGGGAGGAGGAGACAGGAACAGTGAACCGCATCGACATAAAGGGAATTGTGGGCAACTGCAGAGGTAGTATTCTTGTATATCCCATCTGCGGTATTTGGATTATTGAGACAGCGGGGGTAGTTCGATGAGGAGACCGCGACGCGGATCTGATGACCCGTATTCCAGACATAAGAGGTACTCCAGAGGTCGATCTCCACTGGGTAGATAGTGCCTGGTTCCATCAGCTCCCAATGGTCAAAGCCGTTTCGATTCCGCATCCGAAGGATCCCATCAGTGATCAACATCGAGCGCCCATCAGGGTACACATCGGTGAGTTTGACGGTAAAATCAGTGTCAGGACATTCAGAGGAGACAAACAACCGTGCGATAATCGGACCTGTCGCTTCATAAGGGGTGTCAAGCACGGGGCTAGTGAAGATCAGCACATCAGATCGGTTTTCCACAGACCGCTGATCAAACGGACCAGCAGGGATGTTGAGATTCCCTCCGCCGACCGTTGGAACCGGGTTTGCAGGATCATAGAAGTAGCTGAATTGTTGGTCCTGCGCTGGAAGAGTGGTTTGGAGACTGCCATCCGCCTGCAGGTACCATGCTCGTTCAACAGATAGGACCGGCCAGTCATCAGCGTACCGCCATTCATTGCCAGACGCATTGGGGTCGGTGACATCACCCATCACATAATAGGTGACCGCCGGCCAGGTGTCATAATCAGTGGGACCATTCATGGTGTACTCATTGATCATTTGCCAGAACAAAGCTTGAGAGAAATTATCCAGGGAGTTTTCAGGATAGGTCAGTTCCCCTTGTTTGGTGGTTCCAGCGCCCCCATGGGTCCAGGGGCCGATGATCAACTTGGATTTCCCTTGTGCCCCAGGTCCGCCCTGATGCTGATATCCGAGGAATCCATCGATGGTCCCCTGGGTGAAAATATCGTACCATCCACCAATATGGATTGCAGGTACATTGACCTGGTCCCATTTATCCTGTAAAGAGACATTCGTCCAATAATCCATCGAATAGTTCTCATGCGCCCAGAGCTCAGGCAGGATATACGTGCTCCCCTGGCCTTTTAACCATTCTTCGATAAGGTTTTTTCGAAACTCCCCCCCAGGATATATCGCATGGGTGTACATATCAGGGGTGGCGACTTGGATGTATTGGCAGGCAAGCTGCGGTGGATTTGCTCCTGCGGTCATGTATTGGGTGATTCCAAGCGCGGACCCGCCAAAGGTCGCAACCTTCCCATTCGACCAGGGTTGCTGTGTAACCCAGGCAAGGGTATCAGGGCCATCGGTATGGTCGCTTCTAAACACGGTATCGATCCCTTCTGATGCAAATCTGCCTCGCATATCTTGGACCACGGTCGGCCAACCATTCTGAGCCCAGTTCATCCCAATAAACACCAGAGCATCCTTGTTATAGGGTGTTCTGATGAGAATCGCGCCATGCTGCTGGCTTGGTTGTTTGACATAGACATCAGTCGCAAGCTGTACTCCATCCCGCATGGGTACCATAGAGTGCTGTGGAGTAACACAACCGGATAACGATAATACAACAAGAAGGACTCCGAGGATTCCCCCACATATCACTTTTTTATTCTTCATATAACTCATCCCGCAACCATCATTATATCAGGGATATTATATATATCGTTTCCTCTGTTGACTCCAATTCTCTATTTTCCATTTTGACATTTTCACAGGTCAACTATATATATCAAAAAGGACAGAACCCACCATGCGTTCCACTCTGAGAAGAGCTGGAAGAGAGGTGAAGAAAATGAAACAATATACCTATAAACACTATGGAGGGAATGGGGAATACAAACATGGGTATCGGAAGACTGGGAAGAAAAAGACCGAACCCTATTACAAACAAACCACACTTCCGTGGAAAAACTCTCAGAAATCGATCCGTTCCACTTAACATTCGAGGATTCCTTTTATCATATCGCTGCGGTCGTGCAATCCCAACTACCACACCTTCCCCTTATTTTTTTTTATCCACAGCAGACTATAAGAAAGAAGACGGCATACCGTGGTACGCTGCGGATGCATAAGACAAAAACAGAGCTTCTTGAACTCATTGCTGACATCAAGCCAAAAAAAGAATTTGAAAAAGAGATAAACAAACAGTATAAATTCTTTGATGAACTGATTGACAAGGACACTATCACATTTTTACTGGTGGATCAGCTGGGGAGAAACACACAAAGCGTCACTAAAATCGCTGATCTTACCGCGAACGGGGATTATACTGTTGTGGGGAAAATCCAAAACATCTCTGACTCAAAGTCGTTTAAAAGGAAAAATGGCTCCCCGGGAAAGGTCGTCAATCTAGAGATTACGGATGACTCAGGATCCTGCCGCCTCGTCCTATGGAACGGGGATATCGATAAAATAAAAAACAAGGAGATCCAGCCAGGGACCGGGATTAAGATTATCAACGGATATACCAAGACAGGGTATACCGGTGGTATGGAGATTCACCTTGGTCGTTGGGGGCTTCTTGAGGTGGAACCCACTGATGTTTCACCACCATCGCAACCATCGACGAGCCATTCTGAGGAAATCACAGGTGTCCTGCTGCTGAAAGAACCCACCAAAGCATTCTTCAGGGATGATGGTGAGTTTGGTTTTGTTACGACGATCACGATGAAAGAACAGAACATAAAAAAACAACTGATTCTCTGGGATCGGAACGTGAAGGATATCCAAACCTACCACATCGGGGATACCATCACAGTGAAGAATATCACACAAAAATGGTGCAACGGGAAAACAGAGTTCCATGTCACACAGAATGATTCCGTTGAGAGACGAAAATAAACCCGCTTTTCTTGGGTCGTTACTCTAATATAAACCTTTATTGTTATCAGACATCAAGGAGGATGGTATATCATGCGGCCACATTATCAACAGCCTCGTGACAAACAATATTTTCATACAAAACCAAAAATCGATAAAAGAGACATGGCTGCGCTAAAGAAAAAAACATTGCTAATCCAGCGGAAAAAAAATCGTATTTGCTCTGAGGAGCGTTTCATCAGAGGTTAACATCCGCCTTGGATATACTTCTTTTGTTGGTCAAACGCGAGCTGTGCTTTTTGCAGTTCACGTCCGAGGTACAGGTAATGTTCAGGGCGTAGCGGTGGAGCATGGGAAGCAATAGTATCTGAGAGGGCATCAGCTTTGGTCCCGGTAAATACCTTCTGGAGAATCCCTGAGACAATCCGTTTATCCTTATAGACATTTGAGTAGTATTCTACGCGGATGGTTTTGCTATCGACATCGATGACGAAAAAACCCTGGGAGTCAAGGATGACGTCTTTCTCTGCTGTTTTTTTTGCTTTGATCAAAGGTATTTCTCTATCTTTCATTGAGGATCTCTCCTGCTAACGCAAGGTTTTTTAATTTTTGGAACGCGATATCACGTGGGAGGAGCCGCTGTCCACAATCAGGTGCGATGTGAACAACGTTCTCATCAAAGATGGTGATTGCTTTTTTGACATGAGCAACGATTTCTTCAACGGATTCAACCCTGGTATCATCAGACTGGACAGCGCCAATGCACATCTGTTTCTTGCAGGGGTATTCGACAAACACATCGAACAGATGTGGTGATGCTTTAAACTCGTGAGAAAGGATATCAACCGGCATATCAACGAGTCGAGGAATAATGGAAGACACATCACCGCAGACGTGCAAGCGTGTAGGACGAGACAAGCCTTTTGTTATTGTTTGTAGAAGCTCAAAGGCATACTCCGGGAGCTCATTGGAAAAAACTGGTTCATCAATGCTGATGAAATCAACATGTTTTACGAGAAGTTCTGCTTCCTTATGAAGGACTTGTGCAAAATCAAAGGCAAGTGTTCTTTCATCATGATAGAAGGAATCGACAGAGGATTTCGCAAGAGTAAAAGGGCCGGTGAGTACTCCAATGAGCCCTGCATGTCGAGGCAGGAGTCGTTTCGCGGTGATCTGATCAGCTACGGTGATAGGGTCTTTATATCTCACCGGTCCGATGATCTCGGTTCGTTCCCTGATCCGGCATCCTTTCATTTTTCTGGTGAATAACTGGATGAAGGGATCCCGGGTTTGTCCATCAGAGACATAGGTGATGCCTGCGGTGGTCATATCATGGACTGCTTGTTCTATGTAGGGTGTCCAGGAGGATGGTTGTTCAGTAAAATAATCGTTCATGAGCTCCTGGGTGTTGATGGCGACTGGATAGGACCCGATGACGCTGGTCTGTATCTTCTGCTTCATTTCAGCAGTTTCCTCCGAGGATGTGATGCGACAGGGCTGATTCCAAAATAATTCTCAGTGTACTCAGAGATGAGGATGTCCTGCCACGCGATGAGCGGAACAATCAACTCAGTGTTTTCTATTGGGCCAAAGAGTGCATAATCCCCTCCGAAGAGAGGGATGGTAGTATTCGAGCTGACGTCGACTGTTTTTTTTGCAAAGGGGAAATCGTTTAACCATCGTGATTTCTCAACAACGTTATGGATCGCACATCCCGTTGGTAGACCATATTCTTCCTTGATCACGGGAATAGCAGCAATCGCAGCCCCACTGTTCTCACCCGGGGCAAGTGCAGCGGTATCGATCAAGAGTTTGGTAATACCAATGGTCTGGGCGGTTTTTAATAAACCATTTTCTATGAGATGTGCCCCGTTCTCCAACACCTCGATTTTCCCATCAGGGGATTTATCTTTCGGGTTGAACGCGACAAGAATCGCTGCTTCTGGTGTATATTTCTGTAATGTTTCGTATTCTTCGGTTGTCATCCCGATGTGCAGAGAATTATAAATGGTCCTGGGCAGCAGTTTTCTACTCGAAAGTTCTTCCAGGGTTTGTATCTTCAGCGATGGTTCGATGATGTCAAGGGAGAATGGTTGTTTCTTAGGGATTATCTTTTCTATGAATGAGAGGATCGGTTCGATATACTCGACTTTTCTGATGAAGAAATCAGGGACGACGGGGACCCCTGTCTGTTTGCTGCGCTCATAAAAAATCTGTATGTGTCGTTTCGCATCCTCAAAATCAGGTTCGCCTTTGAAGAACAATCCACCGAACAAGACCGTCGGGTACATTCCTGGTTGTCCTCCGATGCAGACTCCGGAGATGTCGAATACCTTCTGCTCTTTTGTAAACGAAAACATTTACTCACCTCTTTTTTTTACTTTCCCTAAATAATCGATAAGAATCCTTGAATGTAACGCTCGATTGTCCGTGAGGGTGACAGTGGTCTGTGGTTTTATTCGTATTGCGATGAATGGTTCTCCGAAAGACGGTGGTGCCTTATGGATGTATTCAGCGATGATTCCGTCGATTTTTTCTTTTTGTGTTTCCCCCATTAAATCGACTATGGTAAGCTGTGCTTGAAATCTCTTGATTGCTTCTATGTTGAGGTTTTCGATATAGGGGATTGCTCCAGGTGCATTGATAATTCGATGGTTGTGGTCTATCCCGTTTTTATGTAAGGCTACTAAGGATGAACCTGAGCGATGCCCCCTGATGTCATCGCCACAGAGGATAAGGAAACGGATCCAGGGGTTTGAGATGGTGTTTGCGATGATTTTTTCGATGCCGATGTTCTCTGTTTTCAATGGTCCGTAGATTGCCACACTCTCAGGAGGGGTGTACTGGATATTGAGAAGCACGACAGCAATGCATCCTTGTGGTGCACAGATGGTGAATTCACCGCCCCAGGGGTAGAAACCTTCGGTCATGAAGAGCTTGCCTCAGTTCGATAACGTAACCCTGTTTGTTGATTTTAAGCTGTCGGAGTGATTCGATAGACGTCCAAGTCCTCTCCGTCGTATCGGTGAGAGGCGATGATGGTTGCTGAGAATCGCTCGTTTTTCATATATTTTTCGAGCAGGGAGCGGTTCGACAAGGAGCTAAAGATAAAATAGGCAGCACCTTCGGGTCGAAGATACATACGGAGACCATGCAGGAATCTCTTGGTCAGTCGTAGACCAGTTGGTCCCCCGTCTGTTGCGATGTTGAACCATCCATCGGTTCTTTCGTTTTTTTTCGTAGGGAGATATGGTGGATTGAAAAAAATCAGGTCGAACCGTTCATGGTTTTTCACTACAGAAAAGAGGTCCCCTTGTCGTATTTCTATTTTTCCTTTGAGGACAGTCCGATTTCGTTCGATATTCTGTCTGGTGAGTTGCACCGCAAAGGGGTTGATATCTGTACAAAGGACGTCCGCTCCATGATATGCATATGCTAATGCGAGAAGACCACACCCCGTGCCTATCTCGAGTATCGAGTCCTCTGGATGAACCATGATGGACTCAAGCAACAGGAAAGAATCCTCTGCAGGCTCGTAGACCTCAGGGTGCAGGGCAATGGCTAAATCATGGTAATGGAACATCTGAGGATATTCGGATGGTGTTTTTTTCAAGGAGTTCATAGGATATATCATGAACAGAAAGGATGGGTATTAATATACTCATGGACGGAAATAAAAATCTGAAAAAAAAAAGTAATGATCTTAGTTTTTTAGAGAAAACTGATGTGTGGTCCTTTTCAAACCCATTGCGTGCAATTGACGTACGGTGAAAGGTTTGAATGGAACGAGAAGAAAGAATAGCAATGTCGTTATGATAAAAAGAGATCCTACGATGGTTGCAGTTCCTTCGTGAAAAAAAGCACCATATCGAGATTCTTGTATGGTGGTCACATATCCGAGGTTGCCGTTCCGAAAGGATTCAGAATCAAGTATATGAAACGATGTCACCGGTATCCCTTCCATGGTGTAGAGAAGGGAGTGTGTTGCTTCATGGATGAACACGGCAACTGGGAAGAATATCGCGATTATCATGATGCATACGATGATGAGTTTGAAGCAACCCTTGAGGGACTTCATATCCCTTTGGTTCTTTTCATGATTAATATATTTTTCTTAATATAAATGAATACATTTGTGTACCAATGAAGAGGATGGTGTGTCCTATCACTAGACATCAAACAGTTGAAGAGAACATATTCCAACCAAACGGTTTTATACCAAAAAATGTTTACTTTTTCATACTCAAATGGATGGGATCACGATGGGTACACTGTACTCATCCACCGATACAACTCAATCTACATCAGAGTCAGGACTAAATATAGAGAGGAAGCAATCCAGGAGGAAGAAGATGAAAAAAGAAGACCCTGAAATCATACAGACATTACGACAAGAGGAACGAATGGGAAAACTGCATGCGCATACCCCTGGAAAACATACGATCATCATCCCAAAGGAGCTCGAAGAAGAGCCACTCGATTCGATATTTACGATTTTACGACATCGCAAAGAGGAGGACATCAAGACCATTGATCTTGGCGATCCGATCCAAAAATACCGGATCATTTTTGATAACTCCGCGGTCGCCATCATGCTGACCGATGAGAACGAACGAATCGTCCATTGGAACAACTACACTGAACAACTCCTTGGCCTGACTAGAGAAGAACTCATGATGAGACCAGTCAAATGTCTCTACCCGCCTGAGGAATGGAAGAAGATACGCTCAGAAAACATCAGACAGAAAGGCATCCAGCACCACATGGAAACAAAAATGATTCGAAAAGAAGGCACACTTATCGATGTTGATATCTCTCTGAGTGTCCTGAAGGACCATATCGGCAATGTCATCGGTTCGATTGGAATAATAAAAGATAACTCACAAAACAAACAGATGGAACAATCGTTACGGGCTTCAGAAGAAAAATTCATACAACTCTATGAGAAAGCACCAGTTCCCTACCATACGTTAGCACCGGATGGAACGATTACCGATGTCAACGAAAAATGGTGCAATCTGTTCGGTTGCATAAAAGAAGAAGTGATTGGAAACCCCATCTTTGATTACATCCACGGGGATGAACAAGAGACAGCAAAAGCTTCCTTCAAAGAAAAAATTAAAAGCAAGAAATCCTACACCGGTGGTCATGAAAGGACGTATATCATAAAAAACGGGGAGCCACGCGTGTTCGTCATCCATGATTTCTTCAGTTTTAATGAGACCGGCGGCATACTCTCTGTGTATTCTACCATGGAGGATGTCACAGGACGCAAGAAAATCGAAGAAGAATTCCACAAAGCCCACTATTGGTTAGATAAGAAAGTCCAAGAACGCACCGGTGACCTCTCAAAAGAAAACCAGGTATTGAAAAAGAGGAGCAACGAATATAAACGCACCATCGGAGAGCTGCATGTCCAGCTGGAGAAAATTCAGAAATCACAGAAGAAGGTTGAACAGCAGAACGCCCGGTTAAAAAAACTGGATCATATCAAATCCAATTTCCTGAATGTCACCTCCCATGAGCTGCGTACATCGATGGCGACCATCAGAGGATACGTCGAGGTTTTTCTTATGAAAAGTCTTGGTCCTATCACAGAGGAACAACGACGAGGACTCGATGTCATCTTGACAAACACCGACCGATTAGATCAACTGATCCAGGACACAGTCGATGTCTCCCATCTTGAGTCCGGTACGATGAAATTCATCCCGGAGAAAACAGATATAAGTCGATTGATCCAAACCGCGACAGGGACAATACAGCCCATGGCGGATGTCAAGCAGATAACAATCATGAAAGAAATCGATGAAAATCTCCCCGAAATGATCATCGATCAGGAACGCATCAAACAAGTGTTGGTCAATCTCCTGCGGAATGCCGTAAACGTATCACCAGAAGGGTCGAGAATCTCAGTGAAAGTCAATAAAGAGTCTGAAGAGGTCGTTTTTGAGGTACGGGATCTCGGTCAAGGGATACCAAAGAACAAACAGAAGAAGATTTTCGATATCGTGTACCAGATTGATTCAGGAATTGAAAATCTCGGATTTACGATCGCACAAGGTGTTGTGCTCTCCCATGGCGGGAATATCTGGGTTGATAGCGAGCAGGGAAAAGGCAGCATCTTCCGGTTCACCTTACCGATTGCCCCACTATATGATCAAGAGGGAAAAAATCAAAAAAGTTGTTATCTTTAGACTTAAGTACCATCTGTGTGTAAGAGTCGACAAAATCTATGAAGAATGATATGAAAAAAAATTCTGATGCAGAGCATCTTTTTGAATATCGACACATCGAACAAAAAAAACTCATGATTTCGCTTTCAATCACTCTTGTAGCCATGGTATTGGAACTCGTGGGAGGGTTTCTGACCAACAGTATGGCGTTGCTCAGCGATGCGGGTCATATGTTCACCCATGTGTTTGCCTTGATTATCGGGCTTACTGCGATTCTCATTGCACGAAAACCCCCCTGTCATCATCAAACGTTCGGATTGTATCGTGCCGAGGTTCTTGCTGCGTTTGTCAATGGATTATTCCTGCTTGTCGTCGTCGGAATCATTGTTTATGAGGCAATCCAACGACTCCTTCATCCTATTGAAATCCTCGGTAATGAGATGCTCCTTATCGCATTCATCGGTCTGGTCGTAAACATCCTAAGCATTCTTATTCTCAGAGGCGCCCATCAGAAAGATTTGAACATAAAAGGCGTGTTTTACCATATGTTCGCTGATGCGATATCCTCGGTCGGAATCGTGATTGCCGCTCTCATTATCATGTACACAAACTGGATTTTCATCGACCCGATCGTCAGTATTGGGATTTCCATTATCATCGTATTCTGGGCATGGGGGGTCCTAAAAGATTCCACAAGAATTCTTCTGGAAACAGCACCAAAGGGTTTGAATATCGATATGATCTCTGAGGATCTGAAAAAGAATTTCCCGGAGATACGAGATCTCCACAATGTTCATCTCTGGTCGATCACCCCGGAGATGCTTGTGTTTTCCGCTCATATGCAGTTTGATCCGACTAACGTCCAGGGGACACAAGAGGCGAGCATCTCAAAAATAAATGATTATCTCTTGAAGAAATATCACATCATTGAATGTACGCTTCAGATCTGCACGGATGAGGGTTCGAACGTCTGTAATATTGCTTAATCAGTACCATTGTTTATAGCTAGAACATAAAGCTTTTTGCTTGTAGATCAGCTATTTTTATAACCACATCATTCCCATCCATCTTCATGTCCAGATAGCTTGGCCAACATCCCCCAGCAGTATTTTCAGAACCAATACTGGTGATAGCAAATTGTTTCCCACAATTCAGACATTGCATCTCAACTCCGACTTGTTTGTAGCCTTTTTTTGCTTCATAGCAGACGTCACAGGCATCAAACGCGACATGGACAGCCCCTTGCGCATCTTTAACCGCGAAATATCGAACAGTGACTCCGTTAGAATCATAGGAATAAAATGTTGCAGTCGTGCTGATATCGGAGAGTGGGATGCGAACTTCTGTTTCATTTTGCTGTGGTGGGTTATTGTTATTATTATTTGTGTTTTTGTTGTTCGTTGTACTTGTGCACCCCCCTAAGTATATCATTACACTCAATAATAATATTCCTAGAACAACAAGTTTTTTCTTCATCTTTTTTTCACCTCTTGTCTGTTTCATTTATTTCTGATTTGCATGTTGAATCAGAACATATTTTTCCATCGATGACTGTGATAATTCGCTGTCCAAGTTTAGCTATCTCGGGGTTGTGGGTCACAAGAATAATCGTGTGACCCTCGGCATGGAGTTGTTTGATAAGGTCTAAAACGATGTCCCCATTTTTCTGATCTAGGTTGCCAGTTGGTTCATCGGCTAGGAGTATTTTTGGTTCATTGATGAGTGCTCGAGCGATACAGACCCGTTGCTGTTCACCACCAGAGAGATGTGAAGGGATGTGGTCCAATCGATGTCCCAATTCTACTTTTTTGAGGGTTTCGGTTGCTTTTCCTTCGTCGATGACGCCATGATAATATTGTGCTAACATTACGTTCTCAAGAGCTGTCAGATATGGTACAAGATGGTATTGTTGGAATATCAGCCCGATGTTTTCTCGGCGGAAACGGGTCAGTTGTGTTTGGTTCAACTTGGTTGTTTCTGTGCCATTGATGAATACCGAGCCAGCGGTTGCTGAATCTAAACATCCGATGATGTTTAATAGAGTGGTTTTCCCTGAACCCGATGGTCCCATAATCGATGTCCAGGCTCCTTTATGGATGATCAGATTGAGGTTTTCTAGCACATGCGTGCTTGGATCATAATATTTTTTTATCGCCTGAAGTTTTATGATTTCCTCGTTCATTGCTTCACTCACCTCGCAGGACAATAGCTGGTTCTACACGCACCGCGCGTCGGACTGGCAGGATACTGGCTAGTAAGGCGACCCCGACAGATATCCCGATTACTATAGGGATGACTTCTAATCGGGGTGTTATGGAAAGTGAAAAGACACTGATGCCGATAAATTGTGCAAGAATTAATCCCACAAGATATCCAATGATGCCTCCGATGATTCCTATGATGGTGGCTTCGGAGAGGAATAATGCGATGATTTTTTTGTTTTCTGCCCCAACGCTCTTCATCAATCCGATTTCTTTTTGTCGTTCGATGACTGAGGTGATCATGGTCGTCATGACTCCGAGTGCTGATGCGATTAACGCAACGATGGTGACGAGGAACATCATGTTTTGGATTTTCCCAAGGATATCCATTTCAGCATGGACGAGTTGTTTTACCGATCGTCCTTCGACGTAGGGGATGAGTTCTTTGATTTCTTCAGCAAAGGTCTCGACGGGGCAAGCGTTACAGAGTGCGGAGACTTGTATGGTATGGAGTTTCCCAGGTCGTCCTGTTATTTGTTGGGCAACCTGAAGGTTGACGAAAATTTGGTTATCCTCGTATCCATCGGTCATTACGATACCGACCACTGTCAGATTATACATTGATGTATTTTCTATCGAGCCGTACTGCTGGTTGTATGTTATCGTGAAAGAGTCATTAACGCTAAGGTTCAATTTCTCAGCGACTGTTGCACCTATCATGCAACTGGTGGTATCGTTCTCATCTTTGATCCAATCTCCCATGATATGCCACCAGGGGCTGATGATTTGGACTCCGGTTGTAAATGTAAGGGGGTCCTGTGGGGCGTATGGTGATTGAATCTGAATTGTTCTGTTAAAATAGGTTCCCACCAGAACTATCCGTTGTTCTACTTGTTCCGAACGAGCGGTAACGACTTGGTAGAGGAAGGGGGCGAAACCCATCACGTTGTTTCTCCAGTAAATCGATTTGATTTTCCAGATATCACTTTCGTTGATGTAGCGTTGTTCGGTGACAGAGCCGAATTCGACGCCAGGGAATCCGACCTCTATGGTGTCTGAATGGGGGACAATGAGAAGGTTTGCACCGTATTTTCTGAACTCTAAGCTTACTTTTTCGCTGACGTCGAAAGAAACCGTGAGCAGTGCGGTTGCGACTGATGATCCGATAAGGACGGAGATGATTGCGATGGCGATTCTTGATTTTCGTTTCAGAATTGATTTTCCAAGGATGCGGAGGAACATATTGTTTCAACAACCTAGCTTAACAATCGTTAAGTACTTATATGGAAAGATGATATATATAATGATTGTGGCGATTATGACCATAAAAATCGATTGTGAAGAATCAGTCTGGTATCTTCTCCCACTCATCAGAAAGGAATTCGCTAAAAGTTTAATTAAAGACCATGGCTTAACCCAACGAAAAGCAGCAGAAAAACTCGGCATTACAGAATCTGCTGTCTCACAATATGTCTCAAAAAAACGAGGGGATTTTAAAGTAAACGATGTCGCGATCAGACGAGAAATCAAAGAATCAACGAAACGGATCATGAACGGTGACATCCAGGTAATGAAAACAGAAACATGCAGAATATGCCATCTTCTCAGAGCACAT
>DAJP01000004.1 GCA_002496355.1 Euryarchaeota archaeon UBA346
TATCCCTATTTTTTCTGTGCTTACATTTCATAAACCACGGGCGACCTTTGAGTTCATTGCAAAGGTCGTTGAACAATACCACCTCACACCAAGGATTTTCATGGTCGGAGACATAGTTCCGGAGGTGCTAACCGAGAAGAATATTGATGTTAGGTTATTGTCTTCTGCTGAATATCGATTGAAAGCCGAAAAAATAAAAAGAGAAACTGGTCATGAGATCTACTCTGTAAACCCAGATCTCTGTTGTAAATTATTAAAAGTCGTTCCGGTACATTATGCGTACTCGACTCTTGGGTTGCACGCCTGGTTCAGTGGGCTTCGCAACTCAGAAGGATACACAAGGAAGTATGTCGCTGAAATCGAAAAAATAAGTGACACCGAGACAAAAATCAACCCCATTCTCACCTGGACTGAAGAGGAGATTTGGAAGTATACTAAAAACAATAGAATACCGGTGCACCCCTGGTATAAGAAGAGGTATCCAGATGGGCGAAGAATCAGATCCTTAGGATGTGAACCCTGCACGGTTCCAATCTACGACCATGAAAGCGAACGAGATGGTCGATGGAGAAAAACCCTTAAAAAGGGCGGGGAATGCGGGATACATACACGCTCAGCTAGTGAGAGACTATGAGAATTGCGAAAGGTTGCTGGTCTTGGGTTGCTCCCCCGTTAATCCTCAGCATTTTGTTTTTTGTTCTTTGTTGGTTTTCGCTTTGGTTCCTTGCTGGTTTCATCCCAGCATTCTGTGTCCTTGTCTTTTTCCTTATTTTCTTCCGTGACCCTGAACGAACGATCGCAGAGGGGGTCATCGCACCAGCGGATGGGCGAATCAGAGATATCAAACAAGAGAAAAACCAGGTTCTGATCTCCACGTTCATGGAAGTCAACAACGTCCATGTCAACAGGATGCCACTCGATGGACACATCACGAAGATGACACATTTCCCGGGGTATCACCTGAGAGCTTGGAAAAAGGAATCGGATCTGAATGAGCGAGTGATAATTACAATTGAGACCACTATCGGGGAAGTGACTGTCGTGCAACTCGCAGGACTCATCGCCCGGCGAGTCTACCCATATATCAAAGAAGGTGACGTACTAAAAAAAGGAGATCGCATCGGGATCATCAGACTTGGCTCACGGGTCGATGTGTACCTCCCCGCAGATAGTATAAAATCGATCCCTGTGAAAATCGGTGATCCCGTAAAAGCGGGGGAAGATACCATCGCGTTTATAAAAAAGAAATAAAGATTATTCCTCTTTTTTCTTGGTTTTCTTCGTCTTCTTCGCTGCCTTTTTCTTCGGTTTTGATCTTGGTTTTTCCTCTGTTTCCTCAGGTTGGGTCGGTTCTGAGGATTCTTCTTGAATGAGTTCTTCTGCCACTGAATCAGAAACAGAGGGTTCAACATCGGGAGTGTCTGCTTTTGAGATATATTTTGCTTCAATCCGTTCTGTGATATATACGTCCTTTCCCGCATGATAGATTGTAATACCATCCTCTCTTGCTTGTTTCCCATCGATGCGTAAAATCAGAGGAACTTCGGTTCTGACCTTTCCTGCTTCGATTGCTTTCTCCATGCTTCCGCTCAGATGGACGTTTTTACGATCAATTGGATTCAGGCCACCCTCAAGGATAATATCGATTTCCTCCTCAGTGACCGGGTAGAAAAACTCATCTAGCTCAGCAAGTGGCAGATCATCAAGTCTGATGTCAATAGTATGCCCATACGTCGCCCGTATCATGCCCCCATCAACCTGATATCGTCCCTTAGGGTCCGTCAACGCGATCGCCTCGATATGATGGTCTCGGAGCCATTGGAACCCAGATCTGCTCCCACCGACGGCTTCGACAAACTCTGAGATATCAACCCAGCCGTGACCATCCATAGTCACTCCAAGTTTTTCGGGGAAATGGCGAAGAACCCCGGCCATGATGCGACCAAGGGAATCAAGCTCACGGTCACTCATAAGGAACTTACCTTTTGTTTTACACACCGGGCAGACATCTCCACGGAAATACCCATGTTCGTCACATTTTCCTAGCATAGTTTCACGTTCCGTAATAGTATAAGATGTATAAGTTTTTGTATTCCTTGTTCTATTACCCTGTTGGTGGGCTAGTGGAACAAGAAGAAATGAAAAAACAGGCTGCCGAGAAAGCAGCACAATATATCGAAGATGGGATGATCATCGGACTGGGCACAGGCTCTACCGTTGAATTCGCGGTAAAAAAGATAGGAGAGATGGTGAAGAACGGTCTGAAAATCGAAGCGATCCCTACGTCATTGAAGACAAAAAGGTTAGCTACGGAGTTAAAAATCCCGTTGATAGAACTTGATGACCGAGTAGAGATTGACCTTACCATTGATGGTGCTGATGAGGTCGATTCGAATCTGAATCTCATCAAGGGTGGCGGAGGCGCGCTCACACGGGAGAAGATCATCGCGTATCATTCAAAGAAAGTCATCATCATCGTCGATGAAACCAAGATTGTGAAAGGTCTTGGTTGCGATTGCTTCCTCCCTGTCGAGGTCACCAAGTTCGGTTGGTCAGCCACTAAGAAGGTGCTTGAAGGACTCGGATGCACCGCTGAGTTACGGAAAATCATGGACGAGGCGTTCATCACCGATAATCAGAATTACATCATTGATTGTGATTTCGGGAAGATTGCCGATCCTGAGACTATGGAAAAAGAGATCAACAACATCCCTGGCGTCCTTGAGAATGGGTTGTTTATCGGTCTTGCTGATGAGGTTATCGTGGGGAGTAAACAAGGGATGATGACCCTGGAACGACAGGACATCGTACAATAACCTCTGGTGATATTCTTAGAAGGAAGGTTCATACAGATGCTTTTCTCAGAGATGAGTGCAAAAGACGCTTTGAAGACCACAAAACAGAGGATGGCAAAATACCAGGATGATTTTTTAGAACAGCTCACTGCTGTCGAGGTTGATGCGCATTGGTTCCGCCGTGTGTTCCATACGTTTGCTGCCTCATTCCTCTTCTATTATCTCCTTCCCGATGGAGAATTGATGAATGCCATCAAGATTATCGTTCCGATCCTCCTTGTCTTTTTTATGGTGGTGGTTGAATATCGTCGACTGCGAGGTTCTCTTGATCACCAGCGGTTCTTTGGTCTGCGCAGCTATGAGAAAAAACGACCTGCAAGCTACCTGTATTTTGGTATCGCTGTCGTGTTGTTGTTTCTTTTGTTCCCTCAGCAAATCGCAATCCCATGCATCCTATGTGCTGCATTTACTGACCCGATCATCGGTGAAACACGGTACTATCTTGGGGAAAAAAAGGCGTATACCATCGGCTTTCTTGTTTCCTTGTTCTTTTTCCTGATTACATGGTACCAATCTGATTGGCGGATCTTGATAGTAGTCTCCTTGATTGGGGCGTCAGGGGCGTTGTTCGGTGAGGTGAAGAAACTCAGATATATTGATGATGATTTTATGATCCAGATGCTTCCAGCAGTATTACTGATTGTTCTGTGGCAAGGTTTTCTCCTCATTGAAATTGACATCCTTCCTCCACCGCTCATCCATCCATTATAAAAAAGGAAATTACCATGGCAGATAAGAAAGATACTCG
>DAJP01000016.1 GCA_002496355.1 Euryarchaeota archaeon UBA346
CTGGTCTTTTAACCCAGCGGCAGGAACAGGGTTGACTCCAGAAGACAGCCCCATCGATGTCGTCGTCACCGTCATTGCTCCTGATGAAGCTGATTCGGATTTTGAAGGATACATCCGGGTCGAAAACCAGCAGGACCCGACTGATTTCAATGTCATCCCAGTCTCTCTGGCCACCCCAACACAAAAATCGTCAGCGCAATGGATCCCATTCCAAGGACTATTGCCATTGCTGCGATACCATCCGGTTCTGTATCAGATATGTTTCCTGCTCAAGATTTTACAGGATCAACATCTGTCCCTGGAGTAAAAAGTTCGACCTTTACTTTTATATACGGGTAGTTTATTAGGGAGTTCCCTTAAGAATCGAATGCGGAGTGTAAAGAATGGCACGAATCCACGCGAGAACAAAAGGAAAATCAGGTTCCACCCATCCCCTGCGGGAGAAACACCCGGAGTGGAGTTCCCTTAATCCACGAGAAATCGAAGGACGTATCTTAGAGCTTGCAAAAACTGAGAAGACCACCAGTGAGATCGGCATGATCCTACGTGACCAATACGCGGTCCCTGATGTGAAAATCGCGACAGGAAAAACCATCACACAGATCCTTGCACAGAACAAGATCACCCAGGAGATCCCTGAGGACCTGCAGAGTCTGATCAAAACCGCATTGAAACTGAAGAAACACATTGACCAACATAAGAAGGATTTTAAAACAAAACGGAGTCTGTCACTGACAGAATCAAAGATCCGCCGTCTGATGAAATACTATCATCGCGAACAACGACTTCCCGTAGGATGGAAGTACAGCTTAGAACAAGCAAAGCTGATGTTCGAATAAAAACATCCAGTATCTTTTTAGCCTGGAACATGTTTTTCGTTCTGTAGAGTACAATCTATGTCAGAAGACATCACCGGAGCCTGTCAGGACGCAGCATCCCTGCTGCGATCCGTACCGACAACGAAACGAATTCGGATCGTGTCCCATTACGATGCAGATGGGATTGCTGCCGCAGGAGTCCTCTGCACCGCGGTGTACCGAGCAGGCTATGCGTTCCAGACATCATTGATGCGCAATCCATTCACCAAAGGTTTTGACCGTCTGAAAAATGAGCGAAACGAGCTTATTGTTTTTTCTGACATGGGCAGCGGTCAACTCGAGACCATTGAATCGCTAGGCTGCAAGGCAATCATCCTTGATCATCATCAGTATCTCAGAGCCCAGACGTCACAGAACATCAGACAGATCAACGCGAACCTCTTCGGTGCTGATGGGAACTACGATGTCTCTGGTGCGACCCTTAGTTATCTGTTTGCGACCGCGCTCAATCCAGCAAATGAGGACCTCGCGGCTCTCGCGTTGGCTGGCGCGACCGGTGATAAACAGTTCATCGGGGGCGTTCGGGGGTTGAACAAAACCATCCTTGAGGACGCGCTGCAGAAGGGATTCCTCACAGAACAAACCAACATCAAACTGTACGGTGACACGATCGCAGATGCGTTGTATTATTCTGTGGACCCCTACTATCCTGGTCTTTCTGGGAAGAGTGAAAAAATTGAAACAATGCTGGAACAACTCCGTATAAAACCAACAACATCGATCCAGGATATCCCCCCGGAGACCATCACCAAGATTCAATCCTATCTTCTCTTTGTCTTAATCAAGGCAGGATGCCAACAGAACATCCTGGAGATGACTATCCGAAAACGCTACGTGGCATCACCTGGCTGGGAGCTGGAGCGTTTCGCTGATCTGCTTGATGCATGTGGGAAGAACGGGTACCGCAGTCTAGGTCTTTCTCTTTGTCTGGGTGATGGCTCCACATGGAAAGAAGCAATGCAAGTGGAGAAAGACTATAAACAGAAACTCCTCACTGGTCTTGAAGGATTAGAACAAGGCATTCATGAGACCAAAGGAATGCGGTATTTCTATTCAGATAATTCTTCGCTTGGTGGCGTCATTGCTGGTATTGCAACGAATTATATGCTTGATGAGAAGAAGCCATTGTTTTCCCTGACACGGAAGGAAACAGACAATGAGATTCATATCTCCTGTCGTGGGAACCAGCAGCTGGTGAGGCAAGGCCTTGATTTGGGTGCTGTGATGAAAACCGTTGCTGGGGAACTTGGTGGGTTTGGTGGTGGTCATAAGATCGCTGCTGGCGCCACGATTGCTTTTGGGAAAGAAAAAGAGTTCCTTGAGAAGGTTGATGTCCTACTTGTTTCGCAGATGCAGGGGTAATATGAAAGCGATCTGTACGCTTAGCCTGGAGTTTGAGAATCCTGAAAAAGCAAAAAAGGTGTTGCGGTCCATCCAGGCGGATGACCAGGGGTTCGTCACCTCAAAGGTCACCGGAAGAACACTTGAGGCGGTCGTGGAAAGTACATCAGTCTCCTCACTGCTGCATACTCTTGATGATTATCTTGTGTGTGTATCGGTTGCTGCTGATATTGTGAAGAAATAAAGGAGTTTTCATCGAGGGATTTCTTTTGTTTTATTTTGGAATTGTCGCTTGCTTGTTTTCCGTTCTCCTCTATGAAAAATAAATATTGGTGACAATATTTAAATACGTCTCGGTGGTTGTAATTATGAGGGAAAAGATTTTAGAGGAAGGAAGAATGAAAAAAAAAATTGTTGGAATGATTATTTTTCTGCTGCTGATAGGAACGACCGTACCGTTGATATCATCTGCCTATGATGACCCTCAACAACTTGGTGTTGATGACCACACCAATAAAGAGGACTGCGGATGTGAATCAGACCAGGCCCTTTCGTACCAAATCACCATAGATGAGACAGCAGCTCGATCAATAAAACCACTGGTTGCATCTAATTTACCACCATTTTTCAGCTGGAGAGACATCGATGGTGTCGATTGGACAACAACACCGAAAGACCAGGGGAACTGTGGGAGCTGCTGGGATTTCGCAGCAATCGGCGCCTTAGAAAGCATCATGCAGATACGTGAAGGTTGCCCGGGTTTGAACCTTGACCTTTCTGAGCAGTACGTCCTGTCCTGTTTGCATGCCGCGGGGAGCTGCAAGGGAGGATGGGCATATAATGCGTATAAATACATTAAATACAACACCTCCCAGGGGAACTACTGCAACGGGATCATCCCCGAGTTCTGTTTCCCCTATGAGGTCAACGACGATGTGCCTTGTTCCAATGCCAGTCCGGACTGGGAAACGTTCCTTATGCCGATCTCCGCCTACGGACGATGGGTGCCCGATGGGAGCGCAGAGGACCGTAACGCGATCAAAACCCAGATCATGCAGACCGGGCCTGTGGTTGCCACCATGCTGTTCACCTACTATGCCCATGGTCCAGAGAATCTCGAGGAATGGGGATATACACATCATGATCCAGCGGAGTATTATGCGTACCCTGGTCCGCTGCCAGGGACAAACCATCAGGTGGTCCTTGTCGGTTGGAACGATGATCTTTCTATCTCGAACGGTGGGTACTGGATCGTGAAGAACAGCATCAGCGAAGAATGGGGATATGATGGGTTCTTCAACCTGGAATACGGTAGTCTCAACATCGATAAGACTGACATCAACTGGGTTGATTACGGCCCAGAGAATTTTAGTAACTGGGTGCCGGTCGCACGCATCAATGTCTCGGGTCAGACGTTGTTTGATGGAAGTGGAAGCTTTGATCATGAAGGCAGCATCGTTGGGTATCATTGGGATTTTGGTGATGGTGCCACTGCGACGGGTCCTACTGTGACCCACACCTATGATGCGTCAGGTATCTATCAGGTCACGCTTGTGGTGACGGATAACGCCAGCAACTCTGGTATAGACACGACCTGGGTGTTCATCGACACCCAGAACCATGCTCCGAAGACACCATGGCTCTTGGGACGGAGAACCGGGGAGAACGAAACAACCTATCGGTACACGTTCTGGGCGACCGATTCCGATGGTGACGATGTGTATTACTATCTGAACTGGGGGGACACCTACTGGGACGGTGGAGCGGTCGGATGGATAGGACCTTACCAATCCGGTGAGAAGGTCACCTTGGAGAAGAACTGGTCGGAAAAAGGTAACTACACAGTTCGGGTGAAAGCAGCTGATCGCTATGATGCGAAGAGCGACTGGGCGACCCTGAAAGTAACGATGCCGGTATCGTATAACCTTCCGGTCTTTTGGTTCTTGGAACAATTGCTCCAGCGGTTCCCGCATGCGTTCCCGATCCTACGATATCTGCTTGGATTTACTCAATGAGAAAATAAATCTATTTATAAGAGAACGTTCATTATAAACATGATAACGGGGGAAAGCAAGTGGATAAGAAACCTCTGATTGGAGTAAGTATCTGTGCTGTGGTTCTTCTTGTTCTGGGTTCGTTGAGTACTGTAGTGGGGTATCAGTCAGTCCAAACCTCACAACAGAACACCATCAAAGAAAGAATCAATCAGCGAGAGTTGTTATTCCAGACCATTGTTGATATTGCGAACAACAAGGAGATTCAACGAATCAT
>DAJP01000070.1 GCA_002496355.1 Euryarchaeota archaeon UBA346
TATTGAATTTATAAACAGAAGCTATATATATTAAGTCAATGAATATTAACTCATTGAGTCTATTTAAAATAAGGAATGTTGAATCCAAATGAGCAAAGGTTTCATCAATAAGATATTGGTCATCACGATTATGTGCCTTTTTTGTGGAACCTTCTGTATGCCTCTGACAGGTTCCTACACATTATCTCAACAGTCTTTGAACACGCAACTAGATGGTCAGATTTTGTTTGCCCCTATGGATTCCTGGACAACGTATCTTATTAATGACGCAGGCCAGGTCATCCATACCTGGTCGAGTAATTATTTCCCTGGAGAATCTGCATACTTGCTGGAAGATGGCAGTCTTCTACGGACAATTAAATTATCATTTGCGTATGGTGGTGATGGCGGTGGGGTCCAAAAAATCAACTGGACTGGATCGTTACTCTGGGATTATCATTACTATACTGATGACTATCTGAGTCATCACGATATCTGTCCATTGAAAAATGGCAATGTCCTGATGATTGCATGGGAGTTTAAAACCCCTGATGAGGCAATCGCTGCAGGAAGAGATCCTAATAAAATATCAGGAAACAAGGTGATGCCTGATCACATCATTGAAGTAAAACCCACAGGCCCAACAACAGGGGATATCGTATGGGAATGGCATGTATGGGATCACCTTATTCAAGACTATGACCCCAACAAAATCAATTATGGGGCTGTCGAGGACCATCCGGAACTAATTGACTTGAATTATGGGTACACCACCGCAGATTGGTTACATACCAATGCAATCGATTACAACGAAGAATTTGATCAAATCCTTCTCACAACCCGGAATTTTAATGAAATCTGGATCATAGACCATAGCACGACTACCGAGGAAGCCGCTGGTCATACTGGTGGGAATAGCGGGAAAGGTGGTGATCTTTTATACCGCTGGGGAAACCCGCAAGCGTATCGTGCAGGAAGTTCAAACGATCAGAAATTCTTCCTTCAACACGATGCCTCTTGGATAAAATTTGGGTATCCCGGAGCAGGAAACATCATCGTATTCAACAATGGTGTTGGACGTCCAGGGGGAAGTATTACTACAATCGATGAAATCATCCCACCGGTCGATGACAATGGAATATATTTCCTTGAGCCCGGAGAAGCATTTGGTCCATCTGAACAAACCTGGACCTTTACCTGTGATTTCTTCGCACTTATCGTTGGAGGAGTGACTCGCTTACCAAATGGAAATACCCTTATCTGTGATGGACCGGGTGGAAGGTTCTTCGAGGTGACACCCACAGGGGAAACTATATGGGAGTATACTAACCAATATCCGACTCCCGCTACCAATAATGTGTTCAACATACAATATATTTCGGCGGATGAACCACCTGATCCCGAGGTCCCAAATCTTAATTGCGAAGGGAGTTTATCCTGGACGAGAGTAAAACCCGGGGAGACTGTGACAGGGAGTTTTGTGGTAGAAAATATCGGAGGGTCAGATTCCTTTTTACATTGGAGGGTCAATGTAAGTGGTCTTGAATGGGGAACATGGTCGTTTGTTCCAGAATCCGGTGAAAACCTCACGCCCCAGGACGGAAAGATAACCATCCAAGTGACTGTGCAAGCTCCTTCGGAATCATCTACAAAGTTTGAGGGATTCATTGTTATAGAAAACTGTGATGATCCGGCTGATTTTGATATAATTCCGGTGACGTTAAAAACACCGGTGGGTAGTTCGCCATTCCAGCTTATGCTACAATGGCTCGTCTATAAAGTAAAAGATTTCTTTTTTATTTTTCACCAAATGATCGATCTTTCATAAATTTTTTAGGAGAATTATTCTCTTCAAAGGTCATTTCTCGAATCGATTTATACACAATTTGGGAAAAAACTATTTATAGATAATACCAATTAAATATATTATGGAGAACGACTTATTATCTCGGGTATTGACCGGTAAATTATCCACTGAAATACGATTAATGGTTTTTTTTATTCTTTTTCTCTTACTCAGCACCTCTGTACCCTTATCATCATCACAGCAAATCACTCAGAATCCATTACCCATGAATTTTTCTGAAGGCCAATTTTTATATTCTCCTATGTGGACGACAACGACGTATTTACGCTATCCGGATGGGTCGCTGAATCATTCATGGTCAAGCAGTTATTTCCCTGGTGTCGCAGTCTGGTGGCTTGGTGATGGAACCATCCTTCGGACGATACGAACTGGTTCAGGCGGAGGAACTGGTGGGTCTGGTGGTGGTGTTCAAAAAGTCGAATGGGATGGAACTATCGTATGGGACTTCCGGTATAATACCGGTGGTGTTCTTTCTCATCATGATGTTAAAACATTACCGAATGGAAATGTGTTATTGATTGCTTGGGAGACCAAAACACGTACTGAAGCGATTGCTGCAGGCAGGAACCCAAGCTATGTGACCAGTTCTGGGTTATGGCCTGATCATGTCATTGAGGTTCAACCAACTGGACCGTCCAGTGGTGAGATCGTCTGGGAGTGGCATGCCTGGGATCATCTGATTCAGGATTATGATTCCGCGAAAGAGAACTACGGGGTAATCGGAGATCATCCCGAGTTAATTGATATTAATTATGGGACCTCAACTCAACAAGATTGGATGCATACGAACTCTATTGATTATAATGCAAAATTCGACCAAATACTCATCAGCATCCATAACTTTAACGAAATCTGGATCATTGACCATAGCACCACAACAGAGGAAGCAGCAAGTCATAGTGGTGGGAACAGCGGGAAAGGTGGAGACCTTCTCTATCGCTGGGGAAACCCGATGACCTATGACGCGGGTACGACCAATGACAGGAAACTATTCAGTCAGCATGACTCATCATGGATCGATGAAGGATGCCCAGGCGCAGGAGACCTTCTTATCTTCAACAATGGAGCAAACCGCCCTGGCAGCCATTATTCTACCATTGATGAGGTCACCCCACCAGTGGATGAGAATGGCGAGTATTATCTCCAACCTGGTACCGCGTACGGACCGGAAACGCAGACATGGATGTACGTGGCTAACCCTCCTACGAGTTTCTATGCAAGCCATATCTCAGGAGCCTGGAGACTTTCCAGTGGGAACACACTCATCACCAATGGAGAATCAGGAAAAATATTCGAAGTCACCCCTGAAGGATCCACGGTATGGCAGTATAACAGTGGAGGACAAGTCTTCAAGGTTGTCTACATCCCCCCTGAAGCACCAGAGCCCCCACCACAAAATGAGACAACACCAGACTTGGACTGTTCAGGAAGTCTTTCATGGACCAATATCAAACCCGGTGCGACAGTCGCTGGGAATTTTCAGATACAAAATATAGGGGATAACGAATCATTACTGAACTGGACAATTAACGCATCATCGATTTCCTGGGGAACCTGGTCCTTCAGTCCAGAATCCGGAACTGGATTAACCCCCGAGGATGGATTTGTGACTGTTCTTACGACCATGACAGCACCTGATGAACCTGATTCAGATTTTGAAGGATTCATACGAGTAGAAAACATAAACGATCCCACGGACTACGACATCGTCTCAGTGACCCTTTCAACACCGGTACAAATCATTCCGCCCTGGTTTATGTTCCTCCAACAGTTCATCACTCATATTCTACAGAACCATCCTTTGTTCGAGGCACTTGTGAATCATTTCATTTCATAATCTTCCTTCATTCAGGAGAAAAAGAGGTAGGGTACTGAGAGAACATTCAGGAAACCCTTACTTTTATCGTCATGGTCTTTTTACGTTTCTTGCAGAATTTGCGATAGATTTGGGAAGAATGTTTATTAAGAAACGATGAATAATTGGGACGGACTATGATACAAGCGAAGCGGAGGCAGAAGTATTTCCCTAATATCATCAGACTATGAGGGAGAATACATTTCTGAGTCTCAGACAAACTCTGAAAGAAAATTCCCCAATGACTTACAAATTCACCTTGTGAAAACCAAAAAAGATTTGAAGACATTTTATGAAGTCGCTTTTCAGGTATATCAAAACAACCCCA
This sequence comes from Euryarchaeota archaeon UBA346, assembly GCA_002496355.1. Taxonomy (GTDB): domain Archaea; phylum Thermoplasmatota; class E2; order DHVEG-1; family DHVEG-1; genus SM1-50. The sequence continues at coordinate 4,030 of DAJP01000070.1, forward strand.
ATTGGGTCGCTCCTTTTTGGAATGAACTCGATGGTTTCTTTAAAAAAAAGAATCCGTTCTGGTCCCATGCAGAATGTGCCTTATTCATTGTCAAAAAACAGGGGAAAAACATCGGTCGCATCGCTGCAATCATCGACGAAGCATATTGTCAAGCCACTGGAGAAAAAATCGGGTACTTTGGTTTTTTTGAATGCGTTGAAGAGTACGAATGTGCAGAAGCATTATTACAAGTTGCTGAAGACTGGCTCATATCAAAAAAAATGAAAATAATGCGAGGTCCTATAGATGGACGTATCGATATGGGATGTGGTTTTCTATCTATGGGTTTTGACTCACCACCCAGTGTGCTTTCCACCTATTCACCATCGTACTACCTCACCTTTGCTGAACGATACGGTTTAAAAAAAACACGTGATTTTTTCCATTATACTATTGATTTGACACATCCCTTGCCAAAGGAGCTTGAAGAAAAAGCACAGCACTGTTTATCTTCAGGCATAACGCTTCGTACTTTCAAACGGCTCCAAACCGGAAACGAACTGAAATGGTGGACGAAACTTTTTTTAGACACATTCTCAGAACACTGGGGGTTTGTCCCAGTTTCACCAGCGGAAGTGAAAACCAGATTTGGGGTAAAGCAGCTTCGATGGTTTGTCGACACAAAATTATTTCTCATTGCCGAATCCAACGGCCTACCTGTCGCATACCTCTGGTCGACACCTGAGTATAACCAGGTGTTTCAAAAAATGCATGGACGCCTGGGCCCGATAGAAGCCATTCGCTTCCTCTTCGCACAACGGACAATAAATGCAGGTAAACTCCACTTCGTTGGGATACGAAAAGACTTCCGTCATCAAAACATTGCATCGTTACTCAATTATAGGGCTCTTCGGGAGATGAAAAACAGAGGATACGTTCGCGCTGAGGTCGGATGGATCGATGAGCAGAACACGATAGCTCATTCCACGATCGCATATACTGGTGCAGTAGTGTATAAAAAACATCGTGTCTTCGAAAAAAAACTTATTGACTAAGTTGTCAATGTAAGGAGTGGACTTCATGAAAAGCAGACAACAAAAACAAAAAAATCAACATACCACGCAACATCCGTTGTTCGGAATATCAACACGACAATGGATACAGCTTGTGAAAAAAAACGGTGGTGTCGACAGGAGATATCTCAATCGAGCACTCTTTATCAGTATGATATCCCTTGGTACCACTCCAATACGCATGCTTTTTAAAATAAAATACGGAAAAAAAATCAATGAAGTCACTCAAAATGAACCCCCGATCTTTATCATAGGACACTGGCGGAGTGGAACAACCTACCTGCATGAGCTCTTAAGTTACGACCCGCAGTTCTGCTACACCACGCTTTGGAGCACCCTTTTACCAGAAGGATGCCTCATTCTAGAGCCGATGAAGCGCTTTCTTGCCCGATTCCTCCCCTCAGAACGACCAATGGATGCGATAAAGGTCGATATGGATGGACCCTACGAGGATGAAGCGGCGCTTGCTGTTCTACAGCCCTGGTCGTTTTTCCATTGTCTGCATTTCCCCAGGAACGCAGAAGAACAGTACCTGAAATCCATCCATTTCCAAGGGCTTTCTTCTGAGGAAAAAAAACAATGGAACGCAACATATTTACGTTTCATAAAAACAGTTCTTTTCATGAACCCGGGAAAACGATTCCTTTCGAAAAACCCTCCCAATACGGCCCGTATCCCAACCTTACTTGAGTTGTTCCCAGAAGCAAAATTCATCCATATCTATCGAAGTCCATATCTTGTCTATCTTTCGACAAAAAAAATGAGAATACGAGTGTTAGATAAACTCGCATTACAAGATGCTTCTGAAAAAGAAATAGAACAACAGGTTATCTCGAACTATATCCGTCTCATGAACAGCTTTTTTGAGCAAAAAGAACAGATCCAACCTGATAGGTTTGTTGAGGTGAGATATGAAGAACTCATTCAGAATCCAATGAAACACCTCCAGTTCATCTATGAGACCCTGAAAATCCCTGGTTTTGAGACAGCTAGACCTGAGCTGATGAAATACTTGGAACGCCAATCCGAGTACAAAACAAACGTCTACTCAATCGATCAAAAGATACTGCAACATGTCGAAAAGAACTGGAAATTTACGATCGATCGCTGGGGGTACACGCCACCGAAGTGAGACACATGCTAGAATCAAAAGATGCGAAAACAACACATGATCAACACCTACATGTCATCCGCGTCGCAATCCTTGCAGATGAACTATTAGGATGGGGCTCCGGTAAACGAATGTTCCCAGAAATCCTACAGGATTATACCTGGAAGACCACGCAAGGAACCTATACAATCACCACGCAGTTTCTCTCAGATAAGGATATCTTAAGGGGACGTCTGACGACAAAAGAATTCGACGTCTTACTCGTACCAGGAGGTGGCGTGGGAGATGGCCAATCGATAGTAAAAGGATTCCATTTTTTGCCAAGCGTAAGAAAATGGAAAAACAGCATTGCATCCTTCATCAAGAACGGAGGAGGTTACATCGGGATCTGCGGAGGCACCGCTCTTCTTACAGATTTAATAACAGCGGAGAAAAAACCTCATACGTTTCTTGAAAAACAGTATCACAAGAGCGCTCTTGGGGTGACCTGTGTTTCCTCCTATTACAAAACCATAGCATTCCCCTTGTTCTATCCATTTCAAAAAAACTATCCGCAGAACATCGGTGCAACCGCATATGTGTTTTCCTTTGCACCAGGGACAACACATGATGGTGCTCGAATCCATACCGGTGGCGCACCGATTGATTTTCAACTGCAGAAGGATCATCCAATCTTCTCAGATGTTCGACAGGATAAAGAACGAATCCGCTGGTGGGCAGGACCAGCCTTGATCTTGCCAGAACACCCGGATAGAGAAGTCCACATCCTTGCACGCTACCCAGCCCAGGACATCTCCGATACTACAAATCTCCGAATCCATGCCTGGAGATATGCCGGAGGCATCCATGGTCTTGTTTCTGCATTCTTCAAAACAGCCCGATACATAAAAAAAGAAAAAATGCCCCTAAAAAACCTGTTTTTATACACGTACTATCTTGCCGGCAAATGGGAGATAACCGATAAAGTTATCACGCTAGATTATTCCAACAGACCATGCATAACCGCAGAGGTTTATCCAAATAAAAACAAAGGTAGGATCCTTTTGTGTGCCGCACACCCTGAATATATGATCTGGTGGGGCGGAAATATAAAAGAAAGAAAATCAGATGATTATCCTTGCCTTGGAACCGGTCTATATCAATGGGAGGATATCTCACCCTTAAGTAAGGATATCTCTGAGGAATTAACACATACATGGTGGATGGTCCGAAGATTCGTCGCCTGGACAGCAAAGGTTGGGGATACCGATCTTCCACCTATCGAAAAAGTAACGTTGACAAAAGAACAAATGATTCTCTCAAAAAACATTTTTTGGGATGGGAGCCTCAAAAATCAGATGGATAACATCTAATAAAAATACTGCGGATAAGAGCTTCGTCTCGCATAAATGTCTTGTTAATTTCTCCACAGAATCACCCAGAACTGCTGAACAATATTATCAGATTTTTCCTTATCTGGTTTTCCTCAAATACGACCTGTTTTATACAGCCAGACAATCATCAGGATAACAATGAAGATGATCACGCTTAAAGCAATACTGAGCCAGGGGGTCGTAAGGGGTGAAATGATTTCCACAAAGGGTGATATGGAACCTAAGATAGGGTCATACACATAGTCCCATTTTCCGTCACCATCGATATCGATTAATTGTTTTTCATCCTGGTCACCAAGAATAGTTTTTGTATTCGTTGTTGGATTGTAAAACGCATCATAACTTCCATCATGATTCGTATCAACGAGATAATAAAGGACACCTTGGATGGTAACAGAATGAAGATCATCCGGGGTGATATCGGCTCCTATCGCCTGATCAATAATGTCCGAGATGTTATTTTTATTTGCATCTAGTATAATCGTGACAAGCGTCGTGTCAATCGCTTGGAGATTGTTTGTATCTTTCACAGTGAGTATCACGGTGAAGATCCCCGCAGAATCATACGAATGGACGGGTGATACATCATAACCATATGATCCATCTCCATAGACCCAGGTGTAGTTGACGATACTTGTATTGATCGCATAGCTTTTTGACCCATCGAATTGTATCATCTGATACGTCAACCCATGATAGGGTCCGACTGCATCCGCGACCGGGGCTTGTTGTAGGGAACCACCGGTTTTCACCAATACTGTTGCAGTATCATTATCTCGGAGATCTTCCCCATCCTGAACCTGTAGGTTTACGGTATAGTTTCCAGGGATTGTATAGACATGGGTTGTTCTTGACAACAAGAGCCAGTTTGTATCCCAGGTTCCATCATTGGTCCAATCCCATCGATACCCGACCACATCGACATCATCGGTACTTAGAGCCGCGTTGAAAGTGATGGATTGATTGACATATCCACTATACGGTCCTCCTGCGTCAGCAGTCGGTGCTTCGCCCTCTGTTAGGGGTGGGGCTTCTTCTCCACCGCCACCACCACCTTGTGTGGTGGCTTGTGCACTTGCATAAGTAATCGACCAGACACCCAATGAAGAATTCCAGCTCCATGCACGGAAATAATACAGGGTTCCAGGATTCAGCCCAGTAATAGACACAGAAAAATTCGTATCGTTATAGACATTGATACCATCCGATATGTTTGTAGGGTAGCTTCCTGTTTTTCGTTGAATTCTTGTATAATTCGCATAGGTTCCTTTATTCCATGCGAGATTGATTTGACTAGTGCTCATGACTGTTGTTGTAAACCCTGTTGGTGCAAACGGAGCTGTGATGTTATAGGTACTACTGTTTGCCTCTGACCAAATCCCACTCGAATCATTCCACGACCATGCCCGGTAATAGTACCTCATACCAAAACTGAGGCTTGAAGAAGAACTCTCATCACCCGTTCCATTATACACCAGGGAACCATCGGTGAGACTGACAGGATAGCTCCCCGTCTTTTGCATCACTCTTGTGTAAACCGCATGAGTACCCTTGGTCCAGGTCAGGTTAATTTGATCGATATCAACAGTCGTAGCAGAAAATCCTGTTGGTGCAAATGGAAGACTAAATGTGGTGTTACTCCCAGTCTCATTTGTTGATGACCATAAGTTACTCGTATCATTCCACGACCAAGCGCGGTAATAATATCGTGTGTCTTCGCTCAGACCAGTATCTGAGGTGATGCTTGAAGTCCCATTATAGACGTTAGACCCATCGTTGATGTCCTCAGGATAGCCTCCGACACTTCTTTGAATCCTCGTATGAGTTGCATATGTTCCTTT
>DAJP01000128.1:0-20207 GCA_002496355.1 Euryarchaeota archaeon UBA346
CAAGAGAATATTAACTCGATAGACAATTTAGATTTAGGTAGAGCGATAACATCCATACTGTTTGAGACAGACAAAACTCTAATAGATCTTGGTCGGAACTCTATCGCAGGTGAGATTAAAACACATCTGACCTATGAATATCTCTCGATGCTAAAGGAGATGGGTGTCACAATCACCTCACAGGGGATAGGTTTCACCGCGGTCTTTACACATGTCATCAAGACGATGATTGATATCATCGGACAAAGCAGCTCTGAAAATTATGCGATTTTAATTGTCAATTCTTTTCTACGAAAAATTGAAACAAAGTTTGATTTCCTCAGACTCATACACATAGAACCTTCTACGAAACTGGACGAGATGTACCATATTATCATCGGAGGTAACATCGATGGGATCAGTGAAACCGATGCACGGCGTGCAATCCAACAACTTCTTGAAACCATTATTCAGTCATTAGGCGAGAACATCAGCAACGAATTCATACAAAACTTCAAGAATTCCCTTGAGAAAAAATATCTTGTAAAAATAGAAGAGATGGGAGTCAACTTCCACATGATTGAATTGCATGAGTCAATGCTAACAAAAACGGAATAATAAGATATTATTAAGATGGATTATATCAAATTTGATATGAAAAAATCGAAAGGAAAAAAAATGAAAAAGCAAATCAAAAAAAATAGTTTTCAAATAATTTCTCAAGGTAACAATGGAGGGGCAAAAAAATCATGAACGAACCATTCGACCTCAAAAACTACATCATGGGTCATATACACATAAAACTCACCTTATTATTCCTCCTCGTAGGATTCGTCGCTCCTGGGATTGGGATCGGCTATTTCTATTTAATCGCAAATTCGTTCCTCATAGAAAACTCAGAATTCTTCATACAACAACAAATGCTGCTGAACGCCGCTGCTCTGCTCATCATTATCCTCATCGCAGTCAACACCATGCTTATTGGATTTTTCATCATATCACGATCCTTTTCAAAACCAATTCACGAACTGTACAAAGGAGCACAGGAATTAGAAAAAGGGAATTTCAAAGTCAGAACAAACATTAAAACGAACGATGAACTAGCGCAACTTTCCGATGCATTGAACCGAAGTGCGATTGCGTTAAGCAAGATGGAAGAAGAACGTAACAATCTTGACCGATCAAAATCAGAATTCCTTAGCATCACGTCCCATGAGCTCCGAACACCCATCACACCCCTTAAAGCACAACTACAGATGCTCCAACAGGAATATTTTGGAAAACTTACCGACAAACAGAAAGAAAGCCTGACCATCATTCTCCGCAACGCAGAGCGACTTAACAAAATCATAGAAGATTTCCTTGAGATATCCAGAATAGAGGCTGCACGATTAAAATTTGCTTTCAGAAAAACAGATCTTCAAGATACCATCAAGGAGACAATAGAGTTCATGACCGGATTTGCAAAAGAGAAAAATATTTCTTTAGTATCAACAACCAATCAACTCCCTATAATTGAAATAGACCCGGATCGAATCAGCCAAGTCCTACGAAACCTTGTCCACAATGCCATAAAATTTTCTCCCCAAAACAGTACCATAGAAATCAATGCAGAGCAACAAAAAGACTTTATACAATTCAACGTCAAGGACCAAGGAGTCGGATTGAACACCGAGGATCAAATCCGTGTGTTCGAACCATTCTACCAAGTGGAGGGATCGCTGAGCAGAAACTATGGCGGAACAGGACTAGGCCTTACAATCTGCCGAGGCATCATCGAAGCACAAAAAGGAAAAATATGGATAGAAAGCAAACCTGGACTCGGCTCTACATTTTATTTTACGGTCCCCATCACACCAGTGTACGATATCGAACCAATCAAAGTCCTCTTCTCCCAAAAAGGAGAACTAGAAAAGAAGATCCGAAATGAACTCATCAACACCCTTGGCCCGATGGGTGAAATTGAGTTTAATGAACTAAAAAACAAACATTCACTAAACAGAGAAGACCTCATTGATTATGTTATTTCACTGGAAAATCAAAGAATTCTGCGTCATACACATGCAAATGATCTAAAAGCAAATATCGGAAAGATTTTTGGACAAGAAAACCGAAAAGAAGAAAATAAACGAATAGATAAAGAACCAAGAGGAGAACCAAAGGTGATAAAATGAAACTACGTTGGTTATTGACCATCATGTGTCTGGTGATATCACTCATACCAATTGCGATGATCATCGGATTTGAAGGTTTAGAAATCGTGACCGTCTTTCTTGGTCTGATTTTAGTCATTACCTTGACAGTCGCATTTGTCATATCCTACATCATCTCAATGCCGCTGGTGAAATTGACAAAAAACATTGATGAAATCAGTAAAGGGAATCTTGATGTCGAACTGGAAAAAAGTGAAATCTATGAGATTAACAATCTGATGGACTCTTTAGACAGAGTGATGGCCAGTCTTAAATTAGCAATCAATAAAGTCGGGGTTCGAAAAGAAGAGATTTTCCAAGATGCGGTCAAGGCAAAAGAAGAAGCAGAGGCAAAGTATGAAATCCTCTTAAAAAAGATCGATGGGTGGATATGGGAGACGGATGCGAATGGGATTTGTACGAAATGTTCTTCAAAAATCAGTGGAACCCTTGGGTACACTCCGAAGCAAATCATAGGTAAGGAAATCGTTAGATTTTTAAAACCGGAGGATGTAAATAAATTCAAGGATATAGTATATATCCTATCCCAACAGAAGACAGATTCCACCAACAAATTAGATTTGCACTGGATGTACCAAGACACCTCCAGGCCTATATGGGTACGCTCATTTTGTATCCCTATGTTTGACAGCATAGGCACCTTCCAGGGTCTACGTTGTTTTAGCAGAGATGCGACAGAATATCAGGTTGCAGAGACCAAGATAGAAGAACTCGAACAAAGGTTAAGTGACACGTATAAACAGCTCCATACTGTTCTGCAACGACAGTCAATTGGGAACCCGTTAATAGAGCCAACGATAACCACTGTATCAGAACAAGAATTCGATTATATGATTCTGTTCGATGAGGACGCAAAGATCATCGATTGCACCAATGATATCCAAAAGAAGTTAGGGTTTACCAAAGAGGAGATGCTGACCCGAACCTTTGCTGATGTCGTCTATCTTGAATCATACAATGATATAAAGGCAAGTTTAGAAGATATTAAGAAACAGGGAAGCAGCCAAATTAAAAGCATTCATAAGAAAAAAGACGGTTCCTCAATTTTTGTGAGCGAACACATCACCTATCTTAAGGAACGGAATGTGTTTATCTGTATGGTAAAACAAGATACGATGTAAAACCTCAAAAAAAAAAAGCTACTTCCTCTGTTGTTACGATAAGGTTTTCTTCGAAAACCATCAACTATTTATGTGAATTTCTTATCTGGGGTCTTGAGAATATGACAATAAAACCATCACAGCGTGCCCAAGGTGTTGAATACGCGATTCGAGACGTCCTCATCCCAGCAAAACAACTGGAGAAGAAAGGAATCGCTATCTTAAAACTGAATATCGGTGATCCAAACGCATATGATTTTGATACACCCCAACATATCAAAGACGCATTATACAAATCAGCAAATGAGCGACATAACGGGTATGCACCCTCAGAGGGGTTTCTAGAACTACGCAATGCAATCATTGAGCGGGAGAAAAAAAGAAATAATGTGTCATATGAACCGGATGATATCTGTGTGACGACTGGTGTCACGGAAGGCCTTCAAATGCTTCTAAATGCATCCTTAGACCCGAAAGACCAGCTACTGATCCCTGGCCCAACGTACCCACAATATAATGTGATTACGAAATTTGCGGATGCAGAACCAATTCCTTATCACTGTATCGAGAAAGAAAATTGGCAACCTGATGTCGACGATATCCGACAAAAGATTACGGAAAAAACAAAAGGTATTGTTCTTATCAACCCGAACAACCCAACTGGTGCTCTGTATTCTAAGAAAGTGTTAAAGGAGATTATCGATATTGCGGGTGAACACGGCATCATGGTAATCTCCGATGAAATCTATGATGACTTGACTTTTGATGGGAGACAGTATGCAACGGCATCCCTAACAAAAGATGTCCCTATCATCACGTTCAATGGGTTTTCCAAAGTGTATATCATGCCGGGATGGCGTATCGGATATACCATGTTCAAACATAATGGAGAATTAGATGAGATTCAAGAGGCGTTCATGAGGATTGCTCGATCACGGCTCTGTGCAAATTCAGTCTGTCAACTCGCTTGCATCCAAGCATTACGGGGACCACAGGATCATATCAAACAGGTCAATGACAAACTACGAGAACGGCGTGATTTCTCCTATAAACGTCTCAATGAGATAGATGGTATTTCCACAGCGAAACCTGATGGTGCATTCTATATTTTCCCGAAAATTGAGGCGATGGGAAAAGGACCATGGAAGAACGATAAGGAATTCGTCCTGGACCTTTTACAAGAGGCTCATGTGCTAACGGTCAATGGATCCGGATTTTGCGCGACATACGGCAAGGACCATTTCCGAGCGGTGATTCTCCCACCTATGGAAACTTTAGAACAAGCGTTTAATGCGATGGAAGCGTTCATGAAAAAGAGGTTAAAACAACAATATAGTGTGCATTCGAGTTCGTAAAACACATTTTTTTTCTTATAAATAAGGATATAAATTACGAAGAGATTCCTTATTGTGAGGTAGGATCGATGGAGGAAAATGAACCGAACGTCTTTAACAGCCCTAAACTAAATGAATACAAAGCGATGGAGACAAAGTTGTACGGAGAGTTAATGAAAGCCTGTCGTTTTTATCATAACAAGCTTACGCTCATTTCAATCCTAGGCATATTGGAGCTTGTCAGTCAAGAAATTAGGGATCTAGATAAGACCGATTTTAAAAACGTCGATGATGAGATCATTCACAATCGAGATTTATTGAATCGATTGATCTAAGCGATGTAAATTTTTTAAAAATATGGTGATTCAAAAATTTATTTTTTGATTCGAATCCGTTTTCCGTATATAAGAAATATATATGTATATATCAATGTATATCTTTTTTCAGGTCACATATAAGAAATATGTATCAAAAGATTAATGAAGAAACGAAGATTAAAGACACGGAGGGGAACATAATGATAATCTCTCAGTTGAGTATCGCACCTCTAGGGAAAGGTACCAGCGTCAGCACCTATGTAAAAATCGTAATCGAAACCTTAAAAAAAGAACACGTGACATTTCAGACAAACCCGATGGCAACCGTCATTGAAACAAAAAACCTCACAACACTCTTCCAGGTCATTCAAAAAGCACACCAAGCGGTCGCGGATGCAGGAGCAGAACGCATCATAACCGAAATAAAAATCGATGACCGACGAGACAAAGAAGCGACCATGAAAACAAAACTGAAATCCATCAAAAAATGAACACAAAAAGAGGCTTCAAAACAGTTATATGGTGCATCTTCATTTCGAGTTGCGGGAAGGTATCATTGTGGCATCAAAATCCTTAGTTGAAATATGTTTTCACGGCCGCGGTGGACAAGGAGCAGTCACAGCAGCAAATCTTCTAGCAAGCGCAGCACTACAAGACGGGAACAAAGGGGTACAAGCATTCCCTCTCTTTGGAGCAGAACGACGAGGTGCACCAGTACGAGCATTCGCACGAATATCCGAAGAAGAAATCCACCTGCGAAGCGAAATCTACAACCCAGATATCGTCATCGTTCTTGACGAAAGTATTATGGAGATCGTCGATGTGCTCAAGGGAGTGAAACCATCCGGAAAAATTCTTATCAACACCAGAAAAAAACCACAGGATTTTGAGTTTTCAAAGCAGTACCATGTCGCTACGGTCGATGCAACCGGTATCGCTCTCAAATACGACATCCTCGTTGGAGGGATCCCTGTTGTGAACACACCGATCCTTGGTTCGGTACCAAAAATCCTAAATCGAGTCACACTCAAATCGATACAACAAGCAATCAATAGTAAATGGACCACGAAAAAAGAGCTGATTGAACGAAACGTAAACGCAACTCAAGATGCATTCGATCAAACAGAGGTGAACTTTTGAAGAAATACCCAGTCGAGACAAGCCTCTCCTACCCTAAAAAAGGTGCGATGGGAAAAACCGGGAGTTGGCGAGTGTTCAAACCAATCCTTGACAAGAAAAAATGTGTGAAATGTCTCCGATGCTGGATTTTTTGTCCTGAAGGAAGCATCCACCGCGAGAAAGATGATTCAGTGAGTATTGATTATGATTACTGCAAAGGCTGTGGCGTCTGTGCAAATGAATGTAACGTAAAAGCAATCATCATGGAACGAGAGGGGGAAAAGAAAAAATGACGATTATGATGGATACCGGAAATCGCATCGCGGCAAAAGCAGCAGTAATGGCCAGACCCGAGGTTGTAGCAGCATACCCGATCACTCCTCAGACGACGCTTGTAGAAGCAATCGCAGAGTATGTCGCCAACGGTGAATTCAAGGGAGAATATATCTGTGTTGAAAGTGAGCATTCCGCGATGTGTGCATGTATCGGAGCAAGCGCTGCTGGCTCACGGACGTTTACCGCGACCTCGTCCCATGGACTGTTGCTGATGCATGAGATGCTTCACTGGGCTGCTCTCGCACGACTCCCAGTCGTTATGTGCAATATTAACCGGGTCATCGGACCAGGATGGAACATCTGGGTTGATGAGAATGATTCGATCTCTCAACGAGATACGGGTTGGATTCAAATCTACTGCAGCAGCAACCAGGAGATCTATGATACTGTCATCCAAGCATTCAAACTAGCAGAACATCAAAAAATCGTACTCCCTGTGATGGTGAATCTGAACGCCTTTATCCTTTCACATACATCCATGCCCGCCGAAATCCCTGACCAACAGACCGTCGATGATTTCCTGGGAAAATACACACCACATTGGAAACTCGATATTGACAATCCAACGACCTTTGGGAACATCATCGGTCCTGAATACTACTTTAAAATACGACGAGCGATGCAAGAGGCTCAGATGAATGCAAAACACCTGATCCCTCAGATAGCAAAAGATTGGAAGAAAGCCTCAGGATATTTCCATGGTGATCTTTTTGAGTATTACAAATGCGATGATGCAGAACATATCCTTCTCTCAATGGGTGCGATTGGTGCAGAAAGTAAAATCGCCATTGATGAATTACAAGAAGCCGGTCACAAGGTTGGACTTGCCCGATTGCGAGTGTTCCGACCATTCCCCACAGAGGAAGTCCGTAAGTTAGGAAAACAAGCGAATCTCATCGTCATCGATCGGAATATCTCCATTGGCTCAGAAGGCGCACTCTTCAACGAAGTCAAGGCTGCCTTATATGGCGAATCAGAAGCAAAAGCAACCGGTTTCATCGCAGGTCTTGGTGGAAAAGATGTGACCTACAAGGACATTGAAACCATGTGCCAAAAAGCAATACAGGGAACAGCAAAAGAACAAGTGTGGTACGGGATGGAGGAGTAGAACATGGCGTTGAAAGATTATCCAGTTGACGAATGCCTCCTACAAGGGAACGCCTCATGCCCCGGTTGCCCTGCAACCATTGGGTTACGACTGGTGTTAAAGGCACTTGGTAAAAAAACGATCATGGTGGTTCCTGCTTGTTGCACTGCAGTCATTGAAAGCCTCTATCCTCATACATCCTTTGATATCCCCGTCATGAATATCGCCTTTGAGGCAGCCGCAGCAGGCGCATCAGGGGTTGAAGCAGCATTACGACAACAGGGACGAACCGATATCACGGTAGCTGCCTGGGCGGGAGATGGAGGAACCTACGATATCGGTATCCAAGCACTCTCCGGAGCCCTTGAACGCAGGACCAATTTCATTTACATCTGTTACAACAATCAGATCTATTCAAACACCGGTATCCAGAGGAGTGGTGCGACCCCGTACGCAGCATGGACGACGACAACTGTCAGTGGGAAGAACGAGTTTCGTAAAGAGATGGGGGAAATCATCCTTGCACATCATATCCCCTACGCTGCACAAACCTGCATCAGCTACCCAGAGGATGTTATCAGTAAAATAACAAAAGCAAAGAACATACCTGGCCCAAAATACATTGAGATCCTCGCACCATGCCCACCTGGTTGGCGGTTCAGCATGGACAAAACCGTGGAAATGGGAAGACTTGCGGTCGACTCTGGAGCATGGTCTTTGTGGGAATGTGAAAATGATGTGATGACATTCAATGGAAAAAGCAAGCTTATCTTGGAAAAAAAGATCCCCCCCAAACCAGTTGAAGAATGGATTAAGTATCAGGGACGATTCAGTCATCTTTTCAAACCACAGCGGGATGAGGAACGACTCAAAGCAATCCAAAAATACATTGATGATCTGTGGGAACGCTATCGAAAGTGCTACCTAAAACCATAAAACACGAACGAAATAACCGTGAGAGTAAAAGTTTATTTTTCGTGTAAGATTCGTGCCCCCTGTACATCGACCGTACAACAAAAAACCGTCCCATACGCTGAAAGCACCTTGCTCAGCATGGGTGTATCTCCGATAGCGAACACCGAGTTACCTAACATGCACATGCTTGCCATCCCATGCACATTTGCTTTTTCTATAGCTTGCAGGACGGTCGCATCCGCGATATCGATTTTTCGTGTGAACTCCCAAGCAAGGGCAAAAAGATGCTCCAATGATGGTTTATCTAATAATTTTTTTGTACAATACCGGCCGACCGATGCGATCTTTCGAACCTTATTGGGATCGGTTAGAATCTCTTTTGTTTCAATCTTTTTCCCTATGACACAGAGGACCATATCATAGTTCCCAGGGATGTGCTCAAGCATCCCCCATGGAGGGAGACCTGCTTTTCTTCGAATCTCTATACCACCAAAACTACTTGCAACCACATCACCAAGTCCTGTATGTGATTGGATTTCCGCGTAATGTGCAGCTCTGATCGCATGTTCCTTTGGAATATTTAGGAGATCTGCCAAAGCAAGATTCGCACTGAGCACTCCTGCAGCACTCATACCAAAACCTTGGCTAACTGGTAAATCTATCATTGTGTTTATGGCAATCCGTACACAGGCATCTCCCAGAAGATAATGAACACCGGATTTTGTGACCGCTGCAGGTGATTGTCTCCCATTGATTTGAACGATGACCGTCTGATTTGATGCTGGTTGTACTGATACCTGACTGATTGCACCAAGAGAAACACTCATTCCCGCACCACAAGACCCGGTACGGTCCATGTTTTGCGCACAGTACACCGGTTCAAAAAACGCAGAAATATGCCCTGGAGCAAAAGCGATTCCCTTCATAGACTGCCTCTCGATTATCGCATCAGATCGAGGATAACTGAAGCAAGCTCTTCTTTTTTTCCCTTTCTCCAGGTGCTTTTTCTTTTTTTTGTAAGAAGAAGAATCTCGTTAGAATCCCCTCCAAACCCGGATAGAGTGTTTCCAATAGCCGCCTCAAGATGGTATTTGGTGAGTAACTGTTGGGTCTTTCTCCGGATATTTTGTTTTTTTTCCTCTGTTTTAAAGGCAATGATCTTTGCATGAGGGAGCCGCACTTGTAGTGTTTCAAGAACAACTGGGGCTTGATAACAATCTATCGCGAGTGTTTGTTTACCTGAAGGGATTTTCCCTTTCTGTTTTTTTGGGATATAATTAGCGATCGCTGCACAAACAATAACGCTATCAAACGGTATGGGATTCTTCTTTAGTAACTGTAACAGGTCATTGACGGTTTCGAAACGTATAAAAGAAATATAGGGCGGAATCATCTCCTGTGCATAGCCATACCAGAGTGTAACATCGGCTCCTCGTTCGAACGCATTGATACTTAAGGCCACAGCTGTCTTTCCTGAGCTTCGATTCGTCAGCACTCGGATATCATCGAGAGGTTCCGCGGTGGCACCGCCGATAATAAGAATTTTTTTGTTCCTCAAATCCTGTTTCCCAGTCGTTCGAATCACGGTTTCGACAATCTCAACAATCTCAGGAGTTTTTGCCTTGTTGCCCGAGAGTAGCGGATCGACAAACAATACCCCGTGTTTCTTACAAATCTCGATGTTTTTCTGAACGATCTTATGGTCGTACATCGACAGATGCATCGCAGGCACAAGAAGAATCGGTACCCCGGAGCCTATCGCAGTGGTCGCACAGGTGGTGACCGGGGTATCATCGATTCCACGAGCAATCTTTGAAATAGTGTTTGCGGTGCATGGTGATATCAAAAGGAGATCCACCGGATCCTTTACCAAACCACACCAGGAGACATGCTCGGTCTGCCCAGATAATTGGATGACAGGTTTATGACCGGTAGCAAACTCTATGGCATCTGGATGGATGATCCGTGTTGCTGATGGTGTCATCATCGGATAGACGGTTGCCCCATGACGGATGAGCTCCCGGGCGAGTTTCACGCTTTCAACAGCAGCAATGCTTCCAGTGATTCCAAGAACAATACGTTTGTTGAGAAGTTTGTTGGTTTTCTTCCCGCGCAATTCCTCTGCAGGATGCATTTCATCACATTTCTTCTATCGCACAACCAGTACGGATCTACTCGCATGTCGGACTACCTTATCCGTAACACTGCCGAGTAAAAATCTTCCTTCTTTCCCGTATCCTTTATAGCCAATAAGAATGATGTCACTATCATATTTTTTTGCCACAAGGAGAATCTCATCGGCAGGATCTCCTGCTTCCACAGCGACATCCACTTTCCCGATTTTTCCTTCGAGTTCTTTAGCAAGCTTACCAAGGTTCTCCATAGCTTTCTCTTTAAAGGTCCCCGGGGTGACTACGGTGCTAAGGTCTATCGTCGGTAGTAACATGTTTGTGAATGTCGATTCAACCAAGGCAGCAGGAATCACCGTGAGGAGTACAAGCTCATCATCTGGTGTTGAACATTGGACTGCGACATCAATTGCTTTATTTGATGCTTCTGATCCATCATAGGCAACAAGTAATCGTTTCATACATCACCACAACTCTGCTAGTAATAAGGTACTGACTAAAATAGATTTTGTATCATCACAGAATGAGACAGAAATATTTTGATATAAAACCACGTTTCATCGAACGAGGACCGAATGTAAAGTACATGACTACTTACAGAGATACATAAGAAAATCAGACAGAGGTAAACCCTCCTCCCATCGCATAATAAAATTACCACTTTTACTCACGCTGAGTTTTGGAAGGCGGTTATGCAGGATCTTGGCTCGCCCCTCGAGCTGAGAAATATCCATGGAAAAGAGCCGCCAACTATCACCACCATGCCCTTTCAGTCGAAAACCATAGACCGGCAACGTCTTTGTTTTTTCGCATTCCCGCTGCATTTTTTCAGCCTGCCGTTGTAGTTTCCCATCGACACTACTGAAATGCAACGTATCGGTCATACTGGATTTTATCTCCATGAGAAACGAGATATCACCTCTGAGAGCGACCAAATCGACACCGAACGATCCTGCAGCACGAACAACGATGAACGGTTTCTGTTTCGTGAGATAATAATTTCCTTTTTCCAATGCCGAGCAGGTTTTCGTCATTTTCGAAAGAATTTTTTCATCACCTTCTAGAATACCTTTTAATTCTCGTTCGTAAGTGCTGCTCATATGAAAAAGGTAAAATACCTCGTAATGTTTTAATGTTTGGGATTGGAGCTTTCAATCAGTCAACGATTTGGTGGATAACATATGAACAAAGACGTTCTAATTAAAGAGATTATGAAGATAAAGCCAGTGACTGTACAACCATTTACAACAGTACTAGAAGCAGCCAAAATGATGAAACAGAACAAAATCGGAAATGTGATCATCTCAGAAATAAATCATCCGATCGGGATTCTCACTGAAAGCGACATTATAAAAAAAGTGGTCTGCGAAGCAAAAAACGCGCAGGATGTAACAGTCGAAGAAGTCATGAGCAGCCCAATCATTATCGCGGAGCCATTCATTTCCCTAGAAGAAGCGTTAAAAATAATGGGAAAATGTAATATCAGAAGACTCCCCATTGTTGAAAACAACGAACTCGTCGGGATAATCACCCAACGCGATATCTCCCGCCTTTCACCGGCGTTAACAGAAATCAGCCATGAGTGGTCAAGTATCGATACAAAAGATGAGGAGTACCTCCGGAGCCAGACGTTCTCTGGAAAATGCGAAGATTGCGATATCTTATCAACCAGTCTGAAAAGCGTTGATGGCCGCCTTCTTTGTGAAGAATGCATTGATGGATTAAAATATGAATAACGTTTTTTATTGATGAAATAGGAGGAAAACGGCGATGAAAGTAAAAGAAATAATGACGACAAAAATAATTACAGTAGATAAAGACGATAGCCTCAAACTCGTCTTAGATCTGATGAAAAAACATGACATTACGAAGATTCCGGTAACTGAAGCAAAAAAATTTTTTGGCCTTGTGACCGATAACGTCATTGCCTATAAGCTTGGGTCGATACGAAAGCGGGGAATCACAGCATCCCGGTTGCATGCATCATCGGTTACTGAGAAAGAAGTGCTTATGATCTCCCCTGAAGAAGAAGTGAAAAACATTTTGAAATCCGTCGGGGAATCAGGTCCAACGATGCTACCCGTGGTCGAAAAAGAAAAGCTGGTGGGAATCGTGACGAAAGCAGATTTACTGCCGTTGGTTACCAATAAAAATCAACTTCATTCCATTATGCAAAAAAAAATCTACACCGTGAGTCTTGAGGACCGTGTGATCCATGCGCGACGAATCATGATTACTAATAATGTCGCACGTCTCCCTGTTCTTGATGAAAAAAGACTTGTCGGAATCATCTCAGATATCGAGATAGCATTGGCCTTCGCATCATTAAAGAAATCGTTTTCCTTAGGAAGACAGAAGCATCACCTCGATGAGTTGCTTGTGAAGGACGTCATGCGATCACCAGTCGTATGGTCGAACCCATCTATGAGTATCTACGATGCAGCGCAATTGATGCTGAAACAGAATGTAGGGTCGTTACCACTCATAGAAAATGATAAGCTTGTCGGGATGGTGACCCGAACCGATTTATTAAAGACGATTGTTCTGTAAAAAGATTAAAGTAACCAAGACGATTCCACTATTGTATGATATATCATATCCCTTCCGATGAGGAAATCCTCAGTGCGGTGGAAATAGTTTTTCGGAAGTATCATACAGTGACATCCCAACATGCTTTGAAAAAGTTTGTTGAGAAGGAATTACAATCGAAGAAAAAACATTTACATGTGAGCGGACCGCGGTTACGCACACTTGTTTTAAACAGTGGTCTAGTTCAGGTCGAGATTCGGACGCGAGAGGGCGATCCAGATAAAATCCTAAACAAATGTCCTGTCTGTGGAGGTCCATTACAGCGGGTCAAAAATCAGACCATCTATGGTGGTGAGGTCACCATAGAGTTCCGATGTGATGTGTGTGGATACTGGACTGGAAAGAAAAAGAAAATCCCAACATTGTATGTTTTTCATTTAAAATAAGATTTAGTTGTTATGAATGATTTTTCCGTTCAGTTATTTCTCGCTCGAGTCGATAGATTTCGCTTTCTAGTTGCATAAGACCTAAATCGACTCCCATACCGCGCATCTCTGTGATGTACTCATCGCTGAGTTTATTCCGTATTTCTTTTATGAAAAAATGACCTGCTTCATCGCCAAGAGACCGGTTCATTGAATCGATAATAGAATGAAGGGCGTTTCCTAACTCATTTGGAGGGACCGAATTAATATCCGACATTACACTGATCATATCATCGGATTCTTCATTATAGAAATCGTTCTTAATCTGAATATGCTTAAGAAATCTAAATTTAGTTTCCAATCGTCGTATTAGATCCTCCATCGTTATCATAGTATAGGGGAGATCTGTTTTTCTACTCGATATCGATACCAAGGTGCGTAAGACATTCTTGATAAGCTCTGATTTTTTTGGTGACGGCATATCCCTCGGGTTTTTTTACTATCCTGTTCCCAGATTTTTAACATCAATGATGACCTAGAGATATTAAAAATTTTTGGTCAAAAAAAACTGATGTCTTATCCCGAAATTACTTTCTCCTAGAAAAAAATACATTTCTATCGAAACATATAAATGTTCATGCACCATATCTTTTTTTAGAAGATTCGGAGGGGTGAACAAGGATGAAGAAATCGATATTGATTGTCATGGCTTTAGTTCTATGCGCCAGTATAACATTAAGTGGTTGTCAAGACACAAGTAGCGTGAAGACACAAAAAAGACCACAGAACGTATACCTTGACTCAACGATTGTAGAATTTGCAAATACCTCATATGAAGAGAATATCAAAAAATCAGGCGACATTGAATCAGTAACGGTCGGTTGGCTGTTTCATAACATCGCAGGGAAACTAATCAGTGTGAAGATAGATGTACAATTTTATAACAACAATGACATTCTATTATACAACCAAACAAAGTATATCAGAAACATGCCTGCCGGGTACACCGAACAATCCTACCAACTCTCAAATAAAGTATCTTACGAAGGAGCAGGGGCGGCACTAGTTGATCACGTGGTGATCTCCGCTACTGAATTATAACAACGACTCATACTCATTTGAATCTTACGAAATAAAATCAGTAGGGTACCTTTCTTATTTGATTTATGAACAAGAAAGCAACAATCGCGATTAGAACGAAGAGACCTTCAAAACCTGGAGTTGAGGTCTTAGGAGCCTCCGTTCCAATCTGTAGCGTGTAGTAATAGAACCGGGAGTTTGAGTCGGTTTCCAACACATTTGGAGACGTCGGTTTAAAGCTTATATTGAGTAGAATGGAACCGGTCAGTGATGTCGGCCAGTTCTCGAATAAAAAGGTTTTTTCCTCATTGGGCGCTAATGAATAACTCACAGGTTGGAAAATGAGGGTCGCATTCAGACCCGGTTGGGGGTCTTTAAGTTTCATCGTGATGTTTACCGAGTCTGTATCACCGATGTTTTGTAATATTGCAGTAATTCGATATTCTCGAATCGTTGTTGTCCCAACCGGTGGACGTGTTTGCGTTAACTGAACGGCTACATTTTTGAATATAATGTTTGCTTCTTCTGCAGTACATGATGGGTTGACAAACAGAAAAAAGCCAATCGTCGCAAAAAGGAATAAAAATATCACGTTTACTTTTACCTTCATAAATCCCTCACTACATTCTAGAATCATAAACAATATATTTAAACTTCATCCTAAAATTACATCACTTTCGTCGCTCAAATAGTCCCTTAAACACGGCAAGCACTTCTATATACTTCCAAGTTATTTGTTTCCCTGAAAAAGTAAGACAAGGGATGGGAAAATAACTGATGTTAGAACTGCGGGGAATCAGAAAAGGTATTGAGGTGTTAGTGCGAAATCCTGATGCCCCACATCAGCCTGCTCGAAGAGCTGTCGTTATCCGTACATATCCCAGCCCTAGCCGATGGTGCGTGGTACGATTCGAAAGCGGTGATTATGCACAGGTGGAAGAAGATCAAGTCACCACCATGTTTGAAGAATACAGAAAAGGACGAGACTGAAAATAGTAATTAGAAACGTTTTTTATTGTCACGAAGACCGGTGACGATTTCCTTGCCAAGATCTGTGAGACGGTATAATTTAACATCTCTGTGTTTCCCGCCCTCGATTTGTTCAACAAGGTTTAAACTGATAAGAGATTCATCATCACGATATCGCGTGTTCATCCCACGGATTGCACCAATCACATTCGTGGGGGTGGTCTTCACACTGAATGCTATCTCAGACGTATAACTCCCACTGGGACTAATTTCAAAAAGGTACTCCGCTATTTTCTTCCGTACGCTACTTCTCCGAAGTGATCGAATGATAAGAGGTTTCAACATCTCTGGAGAAATCGCTGTTTTTGTGTCATCCTGCATCCCATCCACGAAACCAACATAGGGAATCACATGGTGATTAATAAGCTAATCGATTTAATAGACTAAAAAAAAAATGGGCTAGGCCGGATTCGAACCGGCGGCCTTCGCCGTGTGAGAGCGATGTCATAACCAACTAGACCACTAGCCCAATTTCTCTCAAAAGGTATAACTCTGAATTTAGGACTCGGATAAATGCTTTTCGTTCATCCTAACAGCGAACCATGTTAACTCTTGAGGAAAACCTTATCAAGTGCGAAAAGGATAACCGCTCCAAGAAAACAAGAAGCGAGGGACGCTCTTTGGCAAAACTGAAGCTATTTCACCTTACACCAAAAGAAAAACCACAAATCAATGAACCACCAATACAAAAAGAAATAGAAAAATCACAGAAAAGACCAACCATACCAAAGACAACACAAGAACACCCACAAACACCTATCAAAGAATACAACGAGACACTCTATTCAAAAGATTTGACACAGAAAAAACCAGCCACCCTCTCTTCACAAGAGAAACAACAAATACGACGGACCACCTGGGAAAATACTGAAACAATCGAACGCAACGTCGATAACCTAGACATCAACCAAACGGAATCCGTTTCTAGCCGGGTTCAAAAAGGGGTCGACACAGAAAAAAAAGTTGATTTCATCCTGTTGAAGAAAAAAAAGTAATCCGCTGAGAAATACTAGAGATAGCGGAGTGTTTTTAAGACTCATTTTCTTTCCTATATCACATAGGATTGATAGATGATGATAGCGGTGTTAAGAATCGGACATCGGATCGATCGGGACAAACGAGTGACGACCCATGTCGCGTTAGTGGCTAGAGCATTCGGTGCAGATATCATATACATCACCACGAAAGACGAAAAAATCAAAACGAACATCCAATCAGTCTGCAAACGGTTTGGTGGTGATTTCCAGATCCAGACTGGTGTCGATTATAAAAAAATCATCAAAAACTGGAAAGGAATTATTGTCCACCTCACAATGTACGGTGAGGAGCTGGAAAAAGCATTAAAACAACTTGACACCAACCGAGATTTACTTATTATCGTTGGAGCAGAAAAGGTTCCTCCGTATTTCTACGAGATTGCCGACCTCAATATCTCAGTAGGAAATCAACCACATTCTGAGGTTGCTGCCCTTGCATTGTTTCTTGACCGATATACAAAAGCATCCTGGCAGAAGAAACAATTCGATGGAAACATTCAAATTATTCCCTGCGTTAAAGGGAAAAAGGTTCGCTCAAAGGAAACAACATGACCGTGATACCTACCCCAGGACAATGCTTGCAACTTCTCAAAGAAGCAGGATGTCCAGAGGAAGTCATCAACCATTGTAAAGCAGTTCGGAAGGTCGCAGTCAGAATAGCTAAGAAAGCTCATGCAAATATCGAACTTGTTGAAGCTGGTGCATTACTGCATGATATCGGAAGGTCGAAAACACAGGGGATCCTCCATGGGGTAGAAGGAGCAAAAATCGCAACACAGTTAGGATTACCTGAATCCATTGTGAACATCATCGAACGACATCTAGGTGCTGGCATCCCTAAAGAAGAATCAATCCTCTTAGGATTACCACCAAAAGATTATATGCCACTCACCTTAGAAGAAAAAATCGTAGCACACGCTGACAACCTCATCGAAAACGATCATGAGCATCGGATTGAAATCGAGGTCGAAAAAGCACTGCAGAAAGGACAGACGAAGCACGCGGAACGGCTGATGGCTTTACATCGAGAGCTTAGTCTACGATGTGGCATGGATCTCAACAATATTTAAGGGTTGTGACCCGAAAAGCTATATAGAGTAGCGAGCATTTACCGGAAAAAATACATGCAGGGGTAGCCAAGCATGGTCAACGGCGCAAGGTTGAGGGCCTTGTCCTGTAGAGGTCCGCGAGTTCAAATCTCGTCCCCTGCACTATTATCTTTTTTCAAGCAGAACCACGTAATTTTTGTAATTTTTTTTTTTTTTATTTTGTTTGAAAAAGAAGTTTGGATTTAACATCATTTTTATTTTATTCTTCTAATTATAAAAATGAGGAAGTTACAGAATTGTCTCTAATACTCTTACAACGAAGAAAATTAGGAGGAATGCTGTTCCATTTTTTGTGCATGTTGCCCCGTCTTCAGAGTTTGCTGTTGCAATTATTTTTGTTTTTCCAAATCCAAGGATTAGACCTGTTTTTATCTTTATTGCATCTCCTGGTGCCAGACTCAGTATTTTTCCGGTCACATGTTTCCCCTGAATGTCAATACTCCAGGCGATATTTGTTATTGGGTCATCACCGATATTTTTCACAACCGCACTGAATCCTATTCCACCTTTGAACCCTTCTATCGTAAGGTTTGGTGCTATAGTTATAGAAATTGGATGGATTGGCGACCAGTTAGTTTCCGCGCCGTTTTCATCTTTGGCTTTGACTTTCACATGGTAAGTTCCTTTTTCCAACCAAGCGTGTGTTGTGCTTGCCGTTGTACCTGAGGGAAATGGACCTACCCAACTGCTGTTTTCGCCATCGTCCCAGTCAAAGAAATAGGAGATATTATCTTCATCAGGATCCGTCGTTATCGCTGAAAACGTATATTCCAATCCATTTTTTCCAGAGGACGGGCCGGTAGGTGCTGCTGGTATCTCTGGTGGTTGATTTTCACATATTTCTGTGAACACATACGCTGACCCGGAATCAAGCCCATTATCATCATCTCGGCATGAGGAAATGAGGGCAGAATTCCCATCGAGAGAAACAGACCACCAGCCAAACGTATCTCCTTCCTGGCCATCTGATGCGAGGAGTTTTTTCTGTTCGGTCCACGTAGTGCCAGTGCGGGTAAACACGTACGCTGATCCGGAATCAACCCCGTTGTCATCATCCTGAGGTGCTGTGATGATACCGGTGTCACCATTAATGGAAACCGCATAACCAAAATAATCCCAGGTATAACCATCTGAAGCAACGAGCTTTGCCTGTTGGGTCCAGGTGGTCCCGGTCCGGGTAAAGACGTACCCAGAACCAGAAGAATCTCCGTCGTCACTATCACCAGGTGCCCCGATGAGAGCAGTATCTCCGGATAGAGAAACAAACCAGCCAAAGAAATCGTTACTCTGGCCGTCTGATGCGAGCAGCTTGGCTTGTTGGGTCCAGGTAGTACCAGTACGGGTAAACACATATGCTGATCCTCGGACATCATCATCAGCAGATGCTCCTATGAGGACCGTATCACCAGCAAGAAAAACTCGGATACCAAAATTATCTCCTTGTGCACCGTCTGCAGCGAGCAATTTTGCTTGCTGGGTCCACGTGGTACCACTTCGGATGAATACATACGCCGACCCAGAAGCATCTCCATTGTCGGCATCCAATGGCGCTGAGATAATAGCGGTGTCACCACTAAGGGAAACAGAGTAGCCAAAATAATCCATTGTTGTACCATCTGATGGGAGGAGTTTGGCCTGTTGAGTCCAGGTATTACCGTTGCGGGTGAACACGTACGCTGACCCGGAATGGGCTCCGTTGTCATCGTCCCAGTATGCTCCGATAAGGGCGGTGTCATTATCAAGAGAAACAGACCAGCCAAATAAATTGGTTGGGCCGCCGTCTAACGCGAGGAGCTTAGCCTGATGAGTCCATGTCGTTCCGTTACGGATGAACACGTACGCAGAACCGGAATAATATCCGTTGTCATCATCTAACCATGCTCCAATGAGAGCTGTGTCCTTACTGAGGGAAACATAACAACCAAAATTATCACCTGCCTCACCATCAGATGCGAGGAGCTTCTTCTCCTCAGTCCAGTTAGTCAATGAACATGGTTGAGTACTACAAGTACGTAACAATGGAGTTATCTTACTATTTTTTGAAGATCCAACTGCGGGAACAACACTAACCACCAACAGAATACACACAATTATACCGATTATCTTTTGCTTCATGGTGCTTATGACCCCCACCTAAATAACCAGGTATAGGAATTTATATCTTGTGGATTCATTTAAATGTTTTCATAAAAAAATTATTATCTATATATATTGAAAATATATTTGACCACCCTGTTACAATATCACATTTTTTTCCTATATATCCTCTCGAACGATAAAGAGATGTAAACTTCGAGTTGAAATCCCGTCCCCTTCATAATTCTCTTCTTCATCAGTAATCATTTGTGAAGATATTTACACATCAAAAATGATGAAATCTATGCTATAAATTAGGATAGAAAACATAATATAATAAAAGAATAATTGTTATAGAGTTACAGATTTAAGGGGGATATGATATAAAAAAAA
>DAJP01000128.1:20516-42214 GCA_002496355.1 Euryarchaeota archaeon UBA346
GGTCTATCTACTGAAGAGACTATAGATACCATTGACGATATTGATCCTCTTGTCGATATTGAAGTAACAGTCGATATTATTTCAATTCGAACATTAAATGACAGTGAATTTTGTAACAATACTGATTTTTTTGTTAAGGTTTTCATAAATTCAGAAGAATATTCATCTCCGGTTTGGGATGATTCTCCCTATCTCTATGATATCCATTGGATAGCTACCGCAAATGTTCCTGATGATATCGAACAGGTCAACATTACTATTGAATTATATGATACAGCGATGTTTGGAGCCAATATCAATACACATTCATCCAATACTGATTTAATCTACAATATAAAAACAGGTCATTGGACCGGTGATGACTATATTGGTGATTCTAGTGGGTATGGTCGTTTGAATAGCTGTGATGTTGAAAATATCTATTGTGATTATGAACTCTGGTTCAAAATTAATCAAACCGATTTTGATGGTGATGGTGTTCCGTACTGGACTGAAATTAATAACTATGAAACAGATCCCAAATACGATAATACAGGAGAAGATCTAGATGGGGACCTCCTTCCAATCGAATGGGAATATACGTGGATGTTCAATCCCAATATTTGGGAGAATCATTCTCAATTAGATATAGATGAAGATAGTTTGACCAACATCGAGGAATACTACATGTCCGCATGGGACTCTGACCCATATCGAAGAGACCTCTATGTTGAAATGGATGTGATGGAAACAGGCCCACTTGGACAAAACAGCACGGTCCCATCGCATTCAAAGGAATTGCTCAGGACAGCCTATGATCGAAATAATATCGTGTACCATCTTGACGACGGATGTATGGGCGGCGGTGGAGAAAAAATCCCGTTTGACCAAAGCACAGATCGTCAAGAACTTCGCAATATTTATACTTCCTATTTTCTCCATAATGATTCTGAGAACTGGCGGAGAAGCGTGTTTCGTTATGCAACCATTATTTTTAATCAAACTGTCGCCGCTGCAGTCGCGTATGTGGGAGAACATCCTTGGCTCTACTGGCACATCCATGGTATCAATACGTTTGCCATCTCCGCACAATCCATGCAGAAAACATCACAAAAAAATTCCAAACCATTAGATTTTATTTTTTCCTGTGCAATGATGCATGAGACAGGTCACACATTTGGTATTGATTTCATGTTCCCTGTAGGCTGTGATAATATACTAACCAGTCGACCGTATCATGTCGCATACTGGTTTTTTGGGAATTACAAAAGCTGTATGAACTATCGATATACGTATTCCATTCTTGATTACTCAGATGGATCTCATGGATTATTTGATTATGACGACTGGTCCGGTCTTGATTTTTCTTTTTTTGAAAAAAACTGGTAGGTTACGAGAAAAACACTATCTTTTGTGTTTAAAATTATCCAAAAAATAGCGTAGCCTAGATATACTAACCAGAGATATCTGTCTTGGGGAAATGATTCTATGCAAGACTTCGAG
This sequence comes from Euryarchaeota archaeon UBA346, assembly GCA_002496355.1. GTDB lineage: Archaea > Thermoplasmatota > E2 > DHVEG-1 > DHVEG-1 > SM1-50. Next base: position 21,999 of record DAJP01000128.1, read on the forward strand.
AAACTTGGTGTTTTTTATCTTGGCCGTCTCTATGACATCAAAAACAAAACGCAAATGGAGGACTTACTACTCTACGACTCCAAAGACCTTGTCACCCACGCGATATGTATTGGGATGACCGGGAGCGGAAAAACAGGCTTGTGTGTTTCTCTCATTGAAGAGGCTGCTATCGATGGGATCCCAACCATCGCTATCGACCCAAAAGGAGACATCACAAATCTTCTCTTAACATTCCCCGAGTTAAGAGGTCAAGATTTTGCACCCTGGATCAATGAGGAAGATGCGACGAAGAAAGGATTATCACCAAACGATTACGCGGAGCAGCAGGCAGCTATTTGGAAAAATGGGCTGCTCAAATGGGGACAAGATGGTACACGAATTCAACGCCTCCATGAATCAGCGGATTTTGCTATCTATACTCCGGGTAGTAACTCTGGCTTGCCTATCTCAATACTAAAATCTTTTTCAGCACCTCCCCTGGGGGTTCGAGATGACAACGAACTGTTACAAGAAAGAATAACCACTACGGTGACAAGTCTCCTAGGTTTATTAGGTATCAATGCTGATCCCATTCGGTCAAGAGAACATATCCTGATATCAACCATACTAGCGAGTGCATGGCAACATGGTGAGGATGTCGATATCGGTCAAATCATCCAACGGATCCAAACCCCACCAATGACACGCATCGGAATGCTTGATGTGGAATCATTCTATCCCTCAAAAGACCGATTTGATCTTGCCATGCAACTAAATAATCTCTTAGCAGCCCCTGGTTTCAGCCTGTGGCTAGAAGGAGAACCCCTTGAGATCAACAAGCTGCTTTATACAGAGAATGGTAAACCAAAAGTGTCAATATTTTACACCGCCCACCTCAATGATGCACAACGAATGTTTTTCACATCGCTCTTACTGAACCAAATCGTAGGATGGATGCGCACACAATCAGGGACAACAAGTTTACGCTCAATTTTGTATATCGATGAAGTATTTGGGTACCTCCCCCCGCTTTCCAATCCCCCCTCAAAGCTGCCATTGCTAACATTGCTTAAGCAAGCTCGTGCTTTTGGCCTGGGGATCGTTCTTGCGACACAAAACCCAGTCGATCTCGATTATAAGGCTATCTCAAATGCGGGTACATGGTTCCTTGGCCGCTTACAGACCGAGCGTGACAAGGCACGTGTCATGGATGGATTAGAAGGAGCATCACTCTCGGGGCAACAACAGTATGACCGTAAAAACATGGAACAAATACTATCAGGATTAGGAAATCGTATCTTTTTAATGAACAACGTACATGATGATGCCCCTGCCTTGTTTGAAACACGCTGGGCGCTCTCTTATCTTCGAGGACCTCTTACACGCGAACAGATCAAGGTACTTGTTGAACCAACAAAAAAACAGTGGAAAGAATCCCCTTCGCTACAACCTGTGCAGTCTTCCTCCATGGCGCCCTCCACTGCCTTACAAGGAATTTCTCAGATACCGGCGGTACCCCCAGATATCCCACAATTTTTTATACCCTTAATCCAGAATCAATCGGTGAATCAACCTGTCATCTATCATCCATACATACTAGGTGCAGCACAAGTACGTTTTACCAATGCGAAAACAAAAATCGACCAGGTGAAAGATGTGGTGTTCCTCACACCGGTAACCGATGAGCCAATCGCTGTAAACTGGGATAGCTCACAACAGACACCCATGCCTATCTCAGACCTGCAAAAAACACCTTTAGAAAACGTTCTGTATGCAGGTTTACCCGCTGCAGCATTGAAAGCAAAAAACTATTCTCTATGGGAGTCAGACTTCACAAACTGGTTGTTTAAAACACAGAAATTAGAGCTGTTGAAAAGCCAGAACCTCGATGCGGTATCAATGACTGGAGAAACCGACCGAGACTTCAGGATACGTCTTCAGCAAATCGCAAGAGAAAAACGTGATGAAGAAGTCAATACACTACGGCAAAAATATGCTCAGAAATACGCGAAAATCGATGAGCGACTGAGACGAGCTGAGGTCGATGTCCAGGAACATGAAGCGCAAACTCGGGATCAAAAATATCAGACTGCAATATCACTCGGAACAACACTGTTAGGTGGCTTTCTTGGTAGAAAAGCCCTTGGTGGTTTCAGAACAACCTCCCGGGACATGGGGAGAAGTGTGAAGAAAAAGAGGGAAAGCGAGTATGCAAAAGAAAACCTCCAAGCCCTACAAGAAGAAAAACAACGTCTCGATTCCCAATTCCAAACCGAGGTAAGTACCTTGGATACAAAAATCAACCCAATGACTGAAAACTTAGAAAGCATAGCAATTACACCATCAAAGACCAATATTGTCGTTCGTTTTGTTGGACTTGTCTGGAAGGCGAATTAGGGACTACCGATTATGTTCTTCTAATTTTATTTAATCAAGAAAAGACACTCACGATATGAGACTATACGAATTAGCGTTTACATGCTGCATCTTCATTTTATTTTACTGGTTCAAAATCAGGACAATTCTCTAAACATCCCCCTAGAGGAATATCATTGCCCAACCGACAACGCTCACTCTCCATGAAATTGTCTCCATTGTGACTGACAAGAGGGATGCGGTACTGTTCAAGAAATTTGCATTTATTCATACCCTTTCACTCCCTATATGAATCATTGTAATTAGGTAGGTGCATAAAAATATACCTCACCAGTCATCACTATCAGTTTTTTCTGAAATCGATATGCTTATTATCCATATCATTATCAGTAAATTCTATTATGTTACCAACACGGCGATTCGTCCGTTTCCTTGAAAAACTGTTTCCCTACCGATTTCTAGCAGCAAAAATGACCAGAATCCCGCTCATGAAGCAAATTGCTGATAGGATGCTTTTTAAACAGACAAACCTCACCATCCTTCCAAAGGATTCGGTTGTTAAACTCACCCTTGACCGAACCATCAAACCTCCGGACAATATCGTCCTACCTTCACAAGTCGTTGAATATTTCATACGAAAAACAAACTATCGATTTATCATGAATTTTTGTATCTGTCGTGAAGCAAACCACTGTAAAAACCATTCTATAGAATATGGTTGTCTTTTTCTTGGAGAAGCTGCACGCGGCATTAACCCTGAGTTTGGCAGAGAAGCAACCGTGCAGGAGGCATTGACGTATGTACAGAAATGTCGCGCGGAAGGTCTTATTCACTTAATTGGGAGAGATAAGATAGATGAGACATGGCTTGGCATCGGCTCCGATGGTAAGCTTCTGACAATCTGTAATTGTTGTATCTGTTGTTGTCTATGGAAAATCCTCACAGATGTTGATCCTCAAATACGTTCCAAAGTGAAACGAATGCCAGGGGTTGAGGTCACGGTGACAGGACGATGTACAGGCTGTGGAACTTGTACAGAGCATTGCTTCGTCAATGCCATTCGTATCCAGGAAGGACACGCAGTCATCGGTGAGGCCTGTAAAGGTTGTGGACGGTGTGCCGATTGTTGCCCCCAGAAGGCCATTCGGGTAACGATAACGGATGAACAGTTCCTTCAGAAGACCATCGATCGGATCGAGTCATCTGTTGATGTCCAGTGATCTGATAGACTGCTGTATCGAATTCTACATTGGCGTGTGTTTCAAATGTCTTTGCAGTATTGAAGCAATACCTTGAAGAAGAGCATTGCTCAATTCTTCAGGTTCAGAAGAATTTCCATATAGTCATCTCTTTTTCTGTATGATGCCCGGCGTTGTCATACACGATCACCTTCAGAGTATACATAAAGAACCCTCGGTCACTCCAGGTCCAACTGTATGGTTCGGTGGTATCATTTGTCATCAATGCATCATCAATATAGATTTCAACTCGGGCAACACCTGATTGATTATCTGAGGCAGCAACCTGTACGTCGATTTCGAAGAATACAAGAGGTACGATAAATGGTAACACTTTATCATTTCTGATATAAATTGCTTTCTCCGGTTTTGTTATCTGGACCGCTGGTGGTGTGATATCTCCAAGGATTTCTGTTGTAAAACTCCAAAGAGGACCCGCACTCGATGCATCATGAGTATCCCAAGCAACGATTCTCCAGTAATACGTGGTGTTCCCATGTAATGTTGCAGGTTGATAGGAGGTACTGGTCTGGTTACTGATGATTTGTGGAGGTGGAGACGTCATGCCAAAGTAAACATCATAGGTGACGATATCACTCGGGTCTGGGTCACCCCCAATCCAACTGAGTGATGTTTCGATATCGACCCCGATTGCACCGTCTGTAGGGATGGGATCGCTAGGAGAATAGGGTGGGTTATTCGGCTCGGATATCGTCGTAAACACCCAGAGAGCCCCTGGTGTAGAAAGACCATGACTATCCCAAGAGATGATTTTCCAGTAGTAGGTAGTCATATACTCCAAAGACCCCGGATCATATGAGGCAGTTGATTGATTTGCCACCACTTTTACTGGTGGAGATGTTGTTCCGAAGAATATATCATAAGTAACGACGTCTCCATCAGGGTCCCCACCGGTCCAACTCAGCTCTATCATGACATCGACATCAGTGGCCCCATTCGATGGAGAGGGGTCTGAGGGAGGATATGGCGGGTTATTCGGCTCTTGTATCGTTGTAAAATCCCAAAGGGAACCTTGTGTTGACGCATCATGATTATCCCAGGCGACGATCTTCCAATAATAGGTTGTATCATACATCATTGCACCGGGATTATACGTCGTTGTAGTCTGGTTGCTCACTACTTTTGGAGGTGGGCTTGCTGTCCCAAAAAACACGTCATAGGTGACCGTATCACCCGGGTCTGGGTCTCCACCGTTCCAGCTTATATCCGCAAGGATATCAACATTCACCGCATGATTCATCGGCTGTGGATCAGAGGGAAGATACGGCGGATTATTCACCTCGCTTTCCGTGGTAAAATCCCATAGAGGACCAGCTGTTGACGACCCATGGTTATCCCAAGCAACAATCTTCCAATAATACATTGTGTCAAAGTCCATTGTACCAGGATCATACATGGTGCTTGATTGATTACCGATGATTTTTAAAGGTGGATTCATTGTTCCAAAATATAAATCATAAAGAACAGTGTCTCCTGGATCGGGATCGCCTCCGCTCCAACCGAGATTTACACTGATATTCACGCCAATTGCATGATTCATTGGCGATGGATTACTTGGGGGATAGGGCGGATTGTCTGGTACTGACATGGTCGTGAACACCCAAAGAGGACCTTGGGTTGATGCACCGCGGTTATCCCATGAAACAATCTTCCAATAATATGTTGTCGAATACCCTAGAGTACCAGGATCATATGTTGCTGTCGTATGGCCTAAAGCGATGAGTGGTGGTGGATTGTTTGTTCCAAAATACACATCATAGGTGACGGTATCACCAGGGTCAGGGTCCCCACCAGTCCAACTCAAATCACTGGCGATAGTAACATTGTTTGAATTGTTTTGTGGACTTGGGTTGTTGGGGATATACGGTGGATTATTTGGGATATAGGTCGTGGTGAAATCCCAAAGAGGACCAACTTTTGATGCATCATGGTTATCCCATGCCACGATCCTCCAATGATACGTCATGAGATAATTCATGGTCCCTGGGTCATAGGTGGCCCCGGATTGGTTACTAGAAACCTTTGGCGGTGGAGTACCTGTTCCAAAATAGACATCATAGGTTACCGGATCACCATCCGGGTCTCCCCCAGTCCAACCAAGATCAGTGTTGATATCTACACTAGTCGCATGATTCGATGGATTTGGATTACTCGGTTCATACGGAAGAGAGTTTGTCATGAAGTTCCACAAGGGCCCAGATGTGGAAGCACCATGATTATCCCAGGCGACAATCTTCCAATAATATGTGGTTCCATAACTTAATGTTGGTAAATCATAAGTCGTCGTGGTTTGATTCCCCGTTATTTTTGGCGGTGAGCTACTAGTTCCAAAATACACGTCATATGTCACCGGATCACCATCTGGGTCCCCACCAATCCAACTCAAATCCACGGTGATCCCAACACTGGTTGCTCCCTGTGATGGAACTGGTGAACTCGGCTGGTAAGGAGCTCTATTTTCCGTAAAAAAATTCCATATGACACCAATGGTCGAGGCACCATGATTATCCCAGGCGACAATCTTCCAATAATACTGGGTGTTATACGTCATCGGACCAGGGTCGTATGTCACACTGGATTGGTTTGCAGAAACCTTTATCGTCGGAGGAGTTGAGGTACCGAAAAACACATCGTAGATTACGGTATCACCAGGGTTTGGATCCCCACCGGTCCAACTAATATCTGCGTTGATAGAAACACTAGTTGCTCCGTTTGCCGGGTTTGGACTACTTGGGGTATTTGGTGGATCATTATGAGTGGTAAAGTGCCACAAAGGACCACTGGTGGATGCACCATGATTATCCCATGATACTATCTTCCAAAAATACGTAGTCCCATAATTCATCGTTCCTGTATCAAAGATATTACTTGTCTGATTGCTCACCATTTTTATAGGCGGACTAGTTGATCCAAAATAGACGTCGAAAGTGACCGGATCCCCATTGGGATCTCCACCAGACCAGCTCAGATCAGTGGAGACTGGGATATCTGTTGTCGTATTGGCGGGGACAGGGTTACTCGGAATCGACGGTGGTTCATTCGTTTGCCATTTCACACTCCATTTATCCAGCTTTGGAGTCGTCGAAGGATTTAACCGCGTGAATGTTGCTTTCAGCCGAATAGTTGATGCTTGAACACCATGGGAAAAGAGGTTCCAGCCGGGTAAAACATTCTGAATGAGCAATGCTCCGGTAATCCCATCCAAAATATCAAATGTGATACTACCATCCAGATAGGTGGCGTTGAAGATATCCCAATGATGGAAATTTGTTGGAGTGATTCGAATAGAGGTGATATGAGCAGAAAGGACAAGCTGTTTCTCAGTGCCTATCGAATAGGTCACAGTCGATCCTGCTAGTGAGGAAGACCATAGATTACTATACACATCAGGCATGTTATCCCAAGGAGATGGATACGTGCACCGAATGTCCTCCCAACCAACAAACACATTGTTGTTCCCGACAGCGATATTAGCCCAATCTGCGAGTGCTGAGGCGCTCGTCGATAATTGGATATCACCTCCGATTAACTCCCCATTCGAAGAAAGAATCTTACCCCAGATTAACCCTGATCCACTCGTTCCTTTACTATTATATGAGACGAAAAAGGAAGATGAGAAATATGGGACGATATCAGTACGAGTATATTCTCCGGATTTGATTTGAAACGTATTGACGACAACGTTACCTGAAGAATCGAAGATTTTCCCCCAAAGATTCCCCCACCAATCACCAGAGCTGATATCATCGTCATTCCAGGTGACAAGGAACCGCTGGGTTTGTGGATTAAACTCCACACAGGGGAAGTTATAGTCGATAGCGTCACTGCCTGTAGCGATTGTGATGGCGCTTCCAAATGGATTGAGGTTTTCATCAAAAAGTCCGGCTTTGATACTAAAAGGACCGTTATCAGGAGTTATTCCTTCTTCCCAGACAATCATATATCGCTCATGAATTGGATCAAAAGCGACCAACGGTTCACATTGACTATAGGTCGCTGTCGCAATCCCTTTTTCACTCCCAACAGGGTTTCCGTTTGTGTCATAAAGACGACCATAGACATTGTAATTCGTGCCCCCGTTACGAGCATCCTCCCAAACGACACAGAACTGATTGTTCACAGTATCAAATTGAACATTGGCATCCGCCTGACAATTCGATGCGATACATACATCGATGACAGAACCTAACTGTAACAAATCACCATTTCGCACAACAGTCCTTGCCTTGACATCCATGGTGGTGACACTTGGGTTTGCGACTGTGTCATAATGTTCCCATGCAACAAAATATTTACCACCACCATAATCAATCGATGGATTTTCATTCCTGTAATAGAAGGTACCATCGTTAAAAATCTGTTCATCATCAACAATTTTGTTTCCGTAGATGTCATACATGGAGGCTCTAATTTCTTGTTTAAATCCAAACGTGTACGGTGGATTGTATGGTTGGCCTTCTTCCCACGCGATGAGGAACTCGTTATTCCCATAAGCAACGTCGGGATCCCATGTCCCTTCATTATCAGCATGTAATGTTGTTTTCTCATCATCTGCCCAAAACGCTGACCAACTAAACACACCTGGATAACTACTTTGGCTAGAGGCGGATGGATTCCCATAGAAAAGATACATCGTGCTAGTCCCCAGAGGTATGCTTGGTACTTTTACCCACACCTGTGCTGCTGTGCTGTTATATCTCTCAATCCAATAATTCAGCCAGGTGGTCGGGTTGTTTTGATGTTTGAACCGTATATCTTGGTACTCTGACTGCATCCCTGATTCATGAGTAATGACGAAATAGACGATTGTGTTGGTGAGTATTTGACCAGCTGTGTTCGTAATCGTGATTGGTTTCATTTTTGTCCAAGCTGGGTCGGTCCAAGTCGGGTAGGTGTTCATCATGGAAACCTGACCGCTCGAAACCTGATAATAATCCGATTGCCCCGCACCAGGTGGGTTTGTATCTATTTTGGTTGCATTATCAAAAAGGTCTTCCCAAGTCATTGTTGATAATAAACCATCGCCATCCTCATTTGCGGATGAATGGTTGGTAGTGTCTTTGTTTGTATCGATTAATATGTGGGCAGTCGAGGTGGGAATCAACATTAAAAAGAGAAGGCTTACTATCATTTTTATTAACAAATTGTTTTTTTTCCTCATAAGGGTCCCCCGTATTGTATTCGTTTATACTCAGGTTATATTTAAACATATTTAAGAAAAAATCTTTTTTTCACTTGCTAAATTGAATTTGCGTCACGATGAGAAAGAAAATAAAATCTTTTTTAAAAAAAATCCTTGATTCGAGCTTCATTTTTGTTTTTTACAAATATTAGATGCAGTATAGCAGCAATCTTTTTTTTGATGATGTGTAGACATCATTCAATTATAAATTATATGAAGGTTTATATACTACTTCTCCCTGTATTACTCTTATATTTATTTCGGACGAGGTTGTAATTTATGATGAAGAAACTATTAGGTATTTTTGTGAGTATGCTGATGATAAGTGGTGTATTGGTGAGCGCCACAAACTTGCTTCAGGATAAAAAAGAGTTTATTACAGATCCTGGAGTGATAACCGTTACGATCCCTATAGGATCCTACGAGTTTGTGAAAGAAAATCAAGGTTTAGGCGTCTCAATAGAAAATTTCGGTCGTTTACTGATTCCCGGTAAACCAATTCTGCCTTCAAAGATATTCTCCATTGCGATTCCACCAGGTGCAGTAGTCGAAGATATCTCATTCGAATCAGATAACAATATCTTGTTACCCGGAACATACAAGATAGCACCAAATCCTCTCTCACGAGTGATTGGCTCTGCGGACCCTGCAACGAGTGCACGTGATCAGCAACAATATGACCAGAATTTTAAATCTGTCTATACCCAGGATACCCCGTATCCTCAATCAATAGGGGAGGTCGTTGGCACTGGTGGTTACCGTAAATATAACCTTGTTGACGTAAGAATCAACCCCATTATCTATTACCCTCTCTCTGGCAAATTATTCTATCATCCAGAAATCATAGTAACCATCCATTACACGATTCCAAAGGGTTTCTCTTCAGAGGATATCTTGGTCGATAACTTACCAAGCGCTGAGAAGACTGCAAAAGAAATCATTCTGAACTACGATCAAGCGAAGAACTGGTACCCCGAAACACCTTTGAATAGGGAACAATACGACTATGTTATCATCACAACCGATGCATTAGCATCATCGGTGACATCACTAGCGGACTGGGAAAGTGCGAAAGGACATAGTGTGAACGTGGTGACGACTGAATGGATTAGCAGCTATTATGAAGGGTGGGACCTTTCAGCAAAAATGAGAGCTTTTCTGAGGGATAAATACGCCTCGGAAGACTGGGGTATTATGGATGTGTGTCTCGTTGGTGATGTCGATGATGTTCCAATGCGTACAACCTGGCAAGATCCTGAAACCGACTATTACTATGCAGAGCTTTCCCTCCCAGATTCTGAATCTTGGGACACCGATGGGGATCATCAGTACGGAGAAAATTCTGATCCCATTGATTTTGCAGCTGAAATCAATATCGGTCGTATCCCCTGGAGCGACCCTGATACAGTCCAAAGTATTTGTGATAAAACAGCTGCCTACGAACAGAACACTGATGATTCATTTAAGAAAAACATCCTCCTCATTGGTTCGTTTTTCTGGCCGGATACTGATAATGCAGTACTCATGGAAGCGAAAGTCGATCAGCCATGGATGACGGATTGGACGATGACCCGGATGTATGAGGATGCACAGTCATCATATCCCTGTGATTTTGATATTTCTTATAGTAATGTCTTATCGGTCTGGTCCACGGGTAGTTACGCGTTTGTCGATTGGGCAGGACATGGATCACCTGATGCAGCATATGAGTATTATCCATCGCAACCGTTCGTTGATGAAACCACCTGTCTTTCTCTAAATGACGAATTTCCATCAATTGTCTTCGCAGATTCCTGCAGCAACTCAGATACCGATTATCTGAACATCGGTCAGACGATGCTAAAACAAGGTGCCATTGGATTCCTAGGGTCGAATAAAGTCGCCTATGGACAGCCTGGTTGGAACGATCCGATGGATGGATCAAGTCAGTCGCTTGATTACTTCTTCACCACATGTTGCACCTCCGGGAACTACACACAAGGCCAAGCACTTCAATGGTCCCTCCGACAAATGTATGTCAATAACCTATGGACAGCGGGCACCTATATGGAAATGTTCGAATGGGGATCACTATTCGGCAATCCTGACCTAACCATGGGTCCAGTAACCACAAGCGATCCACCAGTCACACCATCGACGCCCTATGGACCCACACATGGAACTATCAACAGACAATACACATTTTCAAGCATGAGTACCGACCCGAACAATGACCAAATCTACTATATGTTCAACTGGGGCGATGGAACATCAGGTGCATGGCTCGGACCCTATTCATCAGGCTTTACGGCCTCTGATTCTCATTCTTGGTCAGCTATCGGGGATTATAATGTCAAAGTGAAAGCAAAAGACATCAATGGTGCGACAAGTGACTGGTCAGCGGCCCAAACGATCACGATTGTCCTGAACGATGCTCCAGACATCCCGACAATCACGGGCCCTGCGACAGGAGCACCAGGGAAAGCGTATCTGTTCAAGATGCAAACAACAGATGCAAATGGAGACAACGTGTATTACTTCATTGACTGGGGTGATGGTACAACAACTGACTGGATCGGACCGTACAATTCCGGGGCTGAAGCATCCACCACTCATAGCTGGAATGAGCAAGGAAGCTATACTGTCAAAATCAAGGCCAAAGATATCGTCGGCGATGATAGCGACTGGGGTACAATGGACATAACGATGCCATTTGAGTATCGATTCTCGCTACAGACGTTCCTGAACCATCTCTTTGAAATGTTCCCTCATATGTTCCCGGTCCTAAGACATCTCGTGGGGTACTAGACCCCTCTTTTTCTCTTCTTTTTTATCATCCTTCACATGACTAAGATACCTCATTACAACGGCTGATTCATAATGAAAAAGAAAAAAAACGTGATGACATCTGGACTCACCGTTATTCTTCTTGTACTCATCCTTGGAGGCTGTACACAAGACAATCAAGATGATTCCCGTTACATAAACCAAAACTATGGATTCACAATCATACCGCCAAAAGACTGGATAGTCAATGAAAACACAATAGATCCCGTGAAATTTTTTTGTCCAGATCAAAATGAGTACCAAATCAATGTTGCTGTGAAAGAACCAATCACGTCAAACGAAACAGTAGGGACTCTTGGTGAACAGTTGATAGAACGTTATTCGACATCGTATTTTAAGAATTTCACCCTAATCTTTAGTAATCAAACGACCATCAATGGCCTGAATGCATTCGACCTTGTATATTCAGAAGGCCAGGAACCAAATATGCTTCAGCATAAACAGGTTCTTTTTGAAAAAAACAAAAAAATATTTTCTGTGATTTACACATCTTTGGTTGTTACCTACGAGACATATATCTCGGTTGTCGATCAAAGTATAAATTCCTTCACAATAATTTAATATCCTTCTGATAAAATGGATGAATGGATGACTTCTTTTCCGGTGATATAATTAGACCATGAAAAATACTGAGAAAGTCCTAAGATATCGGTTTTTTTATCCTTCGTTATATTATTAAAGGAGAAGTTGTTATGAGAGTAAATTTTGGAGGTTTTAGCAACATGAAAAAAATAATACTAACCATTGGAATCACTCTGCTCCTTTGCACGATTGCCTTAAGCGGATGTAATGAACAAAAAAAACCAATCATATCAAACTTTGAAGCTATACCAAATGAAATCGAACTTGGACAAACCTCATCCCTTCATTGGAATGTCTTAGATGCTACCTCAGTAACCATTGATATCGGAATCGGGGCAGTGACATCTGCTGGAAATCGAAGTGTAGTCCCGATGGAGACGACAACGTACACTCTTACGGCAACAGGTTCGACAACGGTTACAGCGAAAACAACAATTACTGTTAATCAACCAATAGAAAAACCAAATATTAGTATGATTCAAACCGATTTTTACATAGAGATTACTGAAGTAAAAAATGGTCATGTCCTGCAATCCGAGGTACACGTTATCGCGATTAATAGGAACAGTACAGTAAATCAAACATCTGCTCTTGGACCAATGATCAATGATGGTGATGGTAATCCAAATTTTTTAGGTGCAGGAGACGCAATTACGTTTCAGAATCTATCAGGTTTTTCTGACGGAGAACTCTGGGACATCCAATTGATCTATAGGAGTGAAATCATTGGTCAATGTGTTTTTAAAAACTCGAAAGGTCCCTATGACACACCGGTAGTTCGAATGACACAATCGAATACATCCGTCATCATTATCGGAATTATCAATGGACCCATAGACCAGGGAATGTGTTCCATCACGGCCATAAATGAGACCAGTCAGGAAATTCAAACATCATTGCTTGGAGCAAGCCTTACTGATAAAGACGGTAACCCAATCGTCCTTGGAATCTCGGATCAGATTATCTTTAACTCCCTTGGAAAATTTAAAGCAGGAGACAGATGGATAATTCAACTAATGTACAACGGAATCATCATTAGCCAATGTTTATTTACCAATATTCGCAGCATCATTATGATTCCAACTTAAATAAAAAATTTAACTAATTGTCCCATCATTACGATGTTTGAACCGGCTGTAATTTGGAAAAATCTTTTGTTTGAGCATCTCTAGTGTTCCATATCAATAAAACATGGTTCTCATTTCTTTGAAAATACATTATCGGTAAGAGTGTTGTTTGATAGTCTGACTATGTCTAGCAAAAATAATAAAAAATTGAGGAAATGAAAAAAATAGTTGAAGAAGAAACAGTTATTATAAGTAAAAGACAAAAAAAATAATTAGCTTTCACTACTCTTATTTCTTCTTCTTTTTGACGACTTTTTTCTTGGTTTTTTTTGCCGGCATTGCCATCTCTCCTCCTTTTTGCATTTTAAGAATTCATATCACGTAGATGATTAAAAAGGTTTTGTTCGTATCATCAAAAAAATCGATCACGTTTTTTTCCATGTACTTTTTTTTATATATCGATACGCACGGGTAGAATAACGACGGGTAAACCTTTCCATTGCAATCGTCGCTGTACAGAAAATGCAGTCTCATTATGAAGAATCTTATGGAAGATCGTCTCATGTCTGAATACAAGCTTTGCTGTAAAAAACATAACTTTTGGAAACTCCTCTGCAATGGATTCACAAAGATGGCTTGCGGTTTCCACCACATCGGTCCCAACATCCATGCGGTAATCTGCGGAGAACCCAAGCCTCTGAGCGAGTTGGACGTACTTAAGAAGGGAACTTTGAACGGATGTCTTGAGTGCTTCGACTTCCTCAGCACCTTTGAAAGATCCTGAATCAATCTCCGCAATTGAAACAAAAATAATGTTTTTATACAGACCAGGAAAACTACGGATTAATGATAAAAACGTGTTGACCCCATATCCACTGTATCCTGTGACGAGGATAACGGCAGTCATATGCTTTGGGTTGACTGGTTTTGTATTTAGATGCCCAACAAGATGGATGCTTGATAACAATAACACCTCGTCGAATTTCTTCATCGCTTTTTTGATTTTTTGATAATGACCGCGGATGAGATAACAAATAATGATGACCGCTAAGGTAATGATTAATGTAAGCCATCCACCTTCCCCGATTTTTTCATAGATGGTGACAATCAAGATAGTAAAACAAAGAGCAAAACCAAGAATAAAGATGAGGAGATATCGTACCCAATGATCTTTCTTTTTTCTGTTTTTTATTGTAAATCTTGCCATCCCTACTTGTGAGAGTGAGAACGTCAGGAACACATTAATGGCATACATAATGACAAGAAAAGAGATTGAGCCATTAGTTCCAATCATTAAAAATAACGCAGCTAGCCCCATTACCAGAACACCATTTCGCATCGTGAGTCGTTCGGATAATGCAGCAAATTTTTTTGGAAACCATGAGTCTACCGCCATATTCGCCATGACCCGTGGTCCATCGATAAATCCGGTTTGTGCAGCCACAAATAATAACAAACCTTCAGAGAAGATAATAACAGCTGCAATGAATATTCCCCCCGGCCATCCACTAAAGAGGTTTGTTGCCAGAACAGCATTTAATGTCTGACCTTGAACGGGCTGAATGTCGAGAAGATAATAACAGAAGAAAAGAGCGCCAGCGACTAGTGAAAGCGATACTGCCATATACATCATAGTGCGCTTACCAGTTCTCACTTTAGGCTCTCGCATCACAGGAAGACCATTGGAAACCGCTTCGATTCCAGTATATGTACCTCCACCTAAGGAGAACGCTCGAAGGAAAATAGCAAGGACACCGACAATCCCTATCATCTGTAAATCTCCATTAAATCCTGTTGAAAATTGATTAACATGTGAACCTATTGCCGATGCTTGACTGATGATTCCATATCCGAGCAGTAAAACATGTGTAACAATGAAAAGAAGAAAGATTGGAGCAAGTATTGTAACGGATTCTTTGATTCCCCGAAGATTTAAAAGAATCAAAATAAAAATCAAAGAAATTTTGAATATCAGACTATATTGATGATATTCTAAGGGTAAAAAACTAAAAATCGCATCTCCACAGGCAGCGATAGAGACGGTGATTGTTAGGACATAATCGATAAGCAGGGCGGATCCAGATACAACCCCTGCACTTTTTCCAATGGTATGTGTGGCAACAATATATCCTCCACCACCATGTGGAAATTTTTCTATAATTTTTGAATATGTGTATGATATTATAAACACGGTTACTGCAGTGGCAATCGCGAGAAAAATTGCAAGATAAGTATGTCCAGCGATTGCCTTAAATGCTTCTTCAGGACCGTATGAGGAGGAAGATAAACCATCGGCCCCAAGTCCTATCCAGGAAAGTAACGCGATTAAAGATAATTTATGAAAGATTGAAGGATCGTTGATATTGCGAGGCCGACCTATTATCTTTGTTGAAATTCTCCGCAGTAAACTTTGTTGAGGCGCCTCGTCTTGCATGATTTCGCTTCTTTTCCAGGACAATATTAGGAGGAAAAACCTCCATTTTTACATGGATAGGTCTGACCAATAAGTTACTATGGATTTACTATCCGCTATTAATAATTATTTACGTAAATTAGTTAAGGAGAAAAAAAACGATTCAAACACTCGTAAAGATTATCGGGGAATAAAGGAAAAATAAGAAAAAGAAAAAAGATAAGTTTTTTATTCAACTTGCTTCGATAGATGGGTCATTCTTGATGTAACTGCTACCAAGATAGCCCACAGAAGAACAATGGCAATGGTCATCGTCCCACCAACTGTTGCCAATTCCTGCAACATCACTGGAATATCTGCAGGGTTCTGCATTGCGGTTAGGAACGGTGAATACAATACGACTTCTCCATGTGCGATATGTTCGATTGCAAGCATCGCAACTCCACCCCACAGCATGATATTCAACCAGCTTATCTTGAGAGCTGCAGGTATTTTTTTTCGAAATATAGTGGTAATGATTCCTGTTGCCATAGGTGCTATAAAACACGCCATTTTTTTTACCTCCGTACAATATTTTGTTTTGGTTTTTTAATAATGAAAATGATTATCCAAATAATGATCACAGGTATTAACATAATGATTCCTAGAAGAATGCTGTTATGAATAAGCCCTTCTGTTTCCATTTCAAAGAAGGAACCACTTTCAAACCCTAAAATATGATCAACGAGTATCATACATGATGCACCCCAGAGCATTAAGCTAAGAAAATCCAATTTATATATCTTAGGTGCGACATACCAAAGAATTGTAGCGCCTATCGCTGCTATGAGTGTTGTGATAAACCACATAACATATCCCACGCCCATCTACTTAGGCATATCCCCCAAATACAATACAAGATATATAAGAATTATGGTAACAAAAATTAAAAAATCGTGCTACGTTCTTCAAGTAAATATTTTTACGTATGAGTAAAACCATATACAGATTCGCTTCACATTTAAAAAATACCAACGATTATTCGCAGCAGCTTTCTTATAATAGTATTACGATTTTGTATTGGAAGTGCCACTATGACTGTAGAGCGAGTAGGAGTATCTTTTGAACCAAGACTTCTAAGCAAATTTGATACATTATTAAAAAAAAGAGGATATACTAATCGTTCAGAAGCCATAAGAGATCTCATTCGAAAAGAAATAATCGAATCGGAAATTAAGGAAGAAGATGGTGAAGTCATCGGCACACTTACTATTATTTATGATCATGAAACAGGGGATATTACGAATAAATTACTTCATCTGCAACATCACCACCACCAGGAAATAACCTTTACGACCCACATTCATGTTGATGAACAAACTTGTCTTGAAATCGTTGTCATACGAGGTCAATTAAGTCGTGTAAAAAAATTTTCAGAAAATATCAAAGCAATAAAGGGCGTAAAACATGGGCAACTTGCGATAACAAAAACACAATCTTAAAATTGAAAGATTCAGAAGAAAATAAAGGATATTCTCAATATTTATTCCCCTGAGCTTTAAGATATATTAGCTAAATAAGCTTGACCATAACAGATTCCACCATCTCCTGCAGGAAGTTCTTTATTGACGAGAACCCCCTGGCTTAGTAAATACTTAGATATCATCCGATTATACGCTACTCCGCCAGAAAACACTATTGGCATATTTTTCTTTCTTGCTGTTCTTTCCGCTATCGTAAACAATCCTTTAGCGATATACATCTGAGCAGTTGCAGCGAGATTTCCTTTTTCCCCTTTCGACGTATAGAGAAAATCAAACAACGGTGTTGTCATCAGTATTGAAGCTCCATCCTCTTTTGAAAAAATTGGTTCAAATTCTAATGGATCTGTTGCCATACTTTCTAGAATCATTGCTGGTCGACCATCGTATGTCCTGTTATCACAAAATCCTAATAAGGCGGATGCTGCGTCAAGAATTCTTCCAGTGCTCGTGGTGTACTGCATGTTAATCTTATTCTGTAGAATTTTAAGATAGAGTCGACTTTCCTTTTCGTTAAATAAATGTAATTTTAGTAGTTCCTCTTCGTTCAATATTTTAGAAAGGATACCAAAGAGCATTTTCTTCGGATATATCGTAGCAGAATCTCCACCGATATGAGGTTGTTCTTCTAGATGCCCTATTCGTGTGAAAATATTTCCATTTTTTACAGAAAATATTTCTCCGCCCCAAAGCTTTCCATCATCACCGTATCCCAGGCCATCCATGGCGATACCTATATAATCGGTAATCTTGTGCTCTGCTGCAACACTTGCGACATGTGCTTTATGATGTTGAATTTGGATCATTTTTGCGTGATATTTTTCCGATAATTCCTTGGCAAATATCGTCGAATTATATCCAGGGTGCAAATCACAAGTCACTATTTTTGGTTTTAGTCTTGTAAGATGAATAAATTTCATCGTTGTTTCTTTTAGATAATTATAAGTTTCATATTTTGCTGAATCACCGATATATTGCGAAGGATAACATTTTTGGTTCTTAGCTGTACAAATAACATTATTTAATTCAGCACCGACTGCTACAGTATCCTTACACTGAATCGGAAGCATAATCGGTAACGGCGTATAACCTCGTGAACGTCTCAAGAAAAATGATGTATTATGAATAACTTTTACTACAGAATCATCACATCTATTTACAATCCTTCTTTCATGAGTCAAGAAATATTTTCCAATCTTTTCTGTAGATGATATAGGTTCCCCAGGTATATTACAAGATGTCATCACGAGTGGTTCGTTGATATAATCAAATAAAAGATAATGTAATGCCGTGTATGGCAACATCACACCAATCGTATCTAACTCCGAGACGATGATTAAACTATCCTTTTTTCTTTTCCGGAGGATTAGAATTGGACGTTGAGGGTTTTCTAATAATTCCTTTTCAGTTCGTGAAACATAAGCATATTTTTCAGCCATTGCTACATCTTTAACAAGGATTGCATAAGGTTTATGCGGACGATGAAACATCTTTCTAATTTTTAACACATTTTTATCATCACATAGTGACGTTGTATGAAATCCTCCAACTCCTTTAACTGATACAACATGGCCAGATTTAATAATCTGAACGGTTTTTTCTATCGATTCAATATCAGATGGACTGCTGATGTCTTTTGTATCACAGAGGAGACGTAATTTGGGACCACATCTTTTACAAGCGATTGTCTGTGCATGATACCGTCTGTTAAGTGGATCGATGTATTCCTTTTTACACTGGTGGCACATCTTGAACGGATGCATTGATGTAAATGGTCGGTCATAGGGATAATCTTCAATCATGGTAAATCGGGGACCACAATTCGTGCAAGTGATGAAATAATAATCATGTCTCCTGTTGTTTCTATCCTTGAGTTCTTTGAGACAATCAGAGCACATGAAAATATCTGGGGGAAGCTCTGTTTCTCCGCTGGATTTTGTACTTTTAAGTATAGAAAAATCAGAGAATTTTCTTTTTGAAATGAACGGTATCAGTGTATATTTCGAGATTTTTACTAATGGCGGAAAATCAGCGAGTTTCTGAATAAAGTTCCTGTCGTTAATGATGATTTCGACACCATTCCCTGTGTTCTTTACTGTTCCAACGAGATTATGTTCTTTGGCTTTACGGTAAATATATGGGCGAAACCCAACTCCTTGGACGATTCCTTGAACGAATATTTTGTACATCATCTACATTCTTCATTGCACTGCAATATATAAATAGATTCTTTGCAAGTGTTATCCTTATATGAATATTATCATAATGATAAAAATATTTTTTTTTAATAAAAGGGAGAAAATAATCTTTCCGTTAATATGAGATTGTTATTGACACTTAGTTTGTTTTTTATTTAGGAATGGGATTGGATTTTTTATTACGAAAAACTATTTCAATTCTTTTTTTAAGATCAATAATATCAAATGGTTTCTCGATATAATCATCACCTAAAAAACTCCCCGCATTTTTTGCGGTTCTATCAGTCCTTGCAGTGAGAAAAATTATTGGGATGTTGCTTAATGAAGAATCTTTTTTTATCCGATCGAAAACCTCCCACCCGGTCATATGGGGCATCATGATATCAAGGAGGATAATATCAGGCATGATATTATCTTGTAATAATTCCAAGCATTTCACTCCATTCTCTGCTCCCAGAATGCGATATTCTTGAGTTGAATCTTCTAAACCTATTTTTACAGAGTTTATGACATCAGGATTATCATCCACCACCAATATGGTTTTCATATATATCCCTCAACGCATGGTATTCTTTCGTACTTCATTAGTGTTTGCATCTACCCAGTATTACCCCATTTTTTTCAGGGGTGTTTTCAAAGTGAAATAAAAAGTTGAACCTTTTCCTTTTCCTTGACTTTCCACCCAAATTCTACCACCATGTTTTTCAACAATTCGCTTACAGATTGACAATCCAAGACCTGTTGATTGTAGATCATGTCTTGAATAATCAACCTTGTAAAATTCATCAAAAACATGTTCGATTTGATTTGATTC
>DAJP01000071.1:0-5052 GCA_002496355.1 Euryarchaeota archaeon UBA346
TCCTATAGACCCTCTCTTTTTATCCTTACGAATCTTTTAAGATTAACGGAATTAAGCCACCATATTTAAGTAGGTTCACAGAATACCCTTTCTCGTTTAAACCATCCACTCAATAGACAAGAAAATACTGTTGGGGACTGGAGGGAACATACTATGGTACAACTACATGAAATGATTTTACGAGATGGGCATCAATCGTTACTAGCCACACGAATGCGAACAGAAGACATGCTTCCGATAGCGGAAAAACTTGACGAGATCGGATTTTTCTCCCTCGAGGTCTGGGGTGGTGCTACCTATGATGTGTGCATAAGGTATCTGAACCAGGATCCCTGGGAGCGATTGAACAAGTTGAAAAAAGCAATGCCAAACACCCCTCTGCAGATGTTGGAGCGGGCGATGAACATTGTGGCATACTGGAATTTTCCGGATGATGTCGTAAAGAAATTCATTTACATGGCGAAGAAGAACGGATGTGATTATTTCCGTATTTTTGATGCACTCAACGATCTTCGTAACATGAAAGTCCCGATGCAGGCAGCAAAAGAAAACGGAGCTCATGTCCAGGCGTGTCTGAGCTATACCATTTCACCGATTCACACCGTCGATTATTTCGTTGATAAATTCATCGAGCTGAAGAAGATGGGCGCTGACTCTGTATGCATCAAGGACATGGCGGGGATGATCTCGCCGAAACGCGCCTATGACATCATCAAAGGAACCAAAGAAGCTGGTGTGAACCTACCAATGGATCTTCATTCGCATTACACGAGCGGGATGACCGGGATGGCTTATCAACGTGCCGTCGAAGCAGGTGCTGATATCCTGGATACATCGATGTCGCCAATCTCGGGAGGAACAGCAGCTCCTGCTACGGAAAGTGTAGTTGCCGCATTTCAAGGAACAGAATGGGACACAAAGTATGATTTAGAGTTGCTTATCGAATGCCGGACATATTTCCTCAAAGTCTGGGAGAAGTACCGACATCTCCATCGCTTTGATGCCCTGAAGGTCGACCCAAGTGTCACTCTTCATCAGATCCCCGGTGGAATGCTTTCCAATCTGATTTTCCAGCTCGAGGAGCAGGGTGCGCGTGATAAATACCGTCAGATCCTTGATGAGACTGCGCGGGTGCGAGAAGAACTAGGATTTCCACCACTGGTAACACCTACGAGCCAAGTGGTCGGGGTGCAAGCAGTGATGAACGTGCTGCATGGACGATACAAAGTTATTCCGAAAGAAACCAAGGATTACTGTCGTGGGATGTACGGTAAACCCCCGGCTGAGATAAAACCAGAGATCATGAAAAAAGTCCTGGGACCAACATGGAAAGAAGAGGTCATTGACTGTCGACCATCCGATTTACTTGAACCACTCTGGGATAAAAAGAAGAAGGAACTAAAGGAAATCGACGGTGGATCACTGATTAAAAAAGAAGAGGACATCATGACTTACATCCTCTATCCACAGGTCGGTCTGAAATTTTTAAAAGGGCAGGCAATCGCTGAGTTTACCTCAGATAATCTTCCACTGCCTATCGATCATGTATTCACTAGAGCGATGGTAAAACAATCATTCCCTGAAGTAAAACAGCTCTGGCTTGAAACACAACCACCAGAGAAACGAGGAGGACCTGTACAAATCCCCACAGAATTCCAAGTCGAGGTCGATGGAGAACCCTATGAAGTCAAAGTTATCCCCTCAGGCGGGTACCTCGTTGCGGGGGCTGGAGGTACTACTCCAGAAAAACCAAAGGATATCGAGGGCGGCATCAAATCAAACATGCAAGGAACCATCCTGAAAGTGAAAGTAAAGAAAGGTGACAAAGTCAAGAAAGGAGATGTCATCGCGACGATTGAAGCCATGAAGATGGAACAAGAGATAAAATGCGAAACTGAAGGAGAAGTCAAGGAAATCTTCTGTAAAGAGGGAGCTCCGGTAAGTAGTGGCGATCTTCTCATGCAGATTCTCTAGAAATGGTGATATGATATGCTGAATAAGGTCCTAATTGCAAACCGAGGGGAAATAGCGATCCGTATCATGCGAGCCTGTAAAGAGTTCGGGATTGCTACCGTCGCGGTGTACTCAGATGCAGATCAGCAGGCGTTGTTCGTGAAATACGCTGACGAGAAATATAACATCGGACCCGGCCCAGCAAGTCAAAGTTACCTGAATAAACAAAAGATCATCGATGTGGCATTGAAAGCAGGTGCTGAGGGAATCCATCCTGGGTATGGGTTCATGGCGGAGAACGCCGAGTTTGCAGAGATGTGTAAGAAAAACAACATCGAATTCATCGGTCCACCGGTTTCCGCGATGAAGCTGATGGGATCGAAAATCGATTCGAAGAAATCCATGATCCAGGCGGGAGTCAATGTTGTCCCTGGTGTCACCGAGGCGATCGCGGACCATGAACGAGCGAAAGACATCGCCCATGAGGTAGGCTACCCTGTGATGTTGAAAGCATCAGCTGGTGGTGGTGGGATCGGGATCGTACAGGTCAATGACGAACAGCAAATGGAGAAAGCCCTGGCGACCGTACGGCAGCTTGCGAAGAACTCGTTTGGGGATGATTCCGTCTTCATCGAGAAATTCATTGATAACCCACGTCACATTGAATATCAGGTGATCGGTGATAAAAAAGGTCATTTGATCCATTGTTTTGAGCGGGAATGCAGTGTGCAGCGACGTCATCAGAAGCTCATCGAGGAGACACCCTCCTGCGCGTTGACACCGGAACTTCGAAAAGAAATCGGTACACAAGCAGTCCTTGCCGCAAAAACCGCTGGGTATTATAATGCAGGTACTTGTGAATTCATGTTTAAAGACGGGAAATATTATTTCCTTGAGATGAACACCCGGCTGCAGGTGGAACACCCGATCACGGAGGTCACAACCGGTGTCGACCTCGCACGGGAACAACTACGTGTCGCATCCGGCTTAGAGCTTGAATATGACCAGAAGGATATCCATCCACGTGGTCATGCGATTGAATGCAGGATCAATGCAGAGGACCCGTTGAATAACTTCATGCCTGCTCCTGCGAAGATCGTTCGATATGCTGAGCCTAGTGGCCCGGGCATCCGTGTTGATTCAGGGGTGTACCCTGGTTTTACGATTCCACCGTTTTATGATTCGATGATCGCAAAGCTCATCGTCTGGGGGGAAGATAGACCACGGGCGATAGAGCGGATGAAACGGGCACTCTGGGAATTCCAGATCAGTGGTGTGCGTCACAACATCCCGTTCCACCAGGTGGTCATGAACAACCCGCAATGGCGCTCCGGTGTCTATGACACGAGCTTCATCCCACGATACAACATCCTTGATCAGGTCGTGAAATACGTTCAGGAGACCAAAGCGCAATCGACTGGTCCGAAGACTGCTGCAGCCATGGCAGCTGTTCAGGCGGTGATCATTGCTTCGAACAGCGGATCACAACCGAAATAAGTGATTATCACAGGATGATGAAAGAGTCAGCATTCGTAAAAAAAACCAAGACGTCCTTACACAATCTTGATTTTCTGAAAAAACCATGTGTTTTTGATATCGTGGATTCTACGAATGCGACCGCAAGGGATTTTGCAACAGCTGGTGCCCAGGAAGGAACAGTCGTCATCGCCAGGACCCAGCGACAGGGGCGAGGTCGTTATGAACGTAGATGGGAATCACCAGAAGGTGGATTGTATCTTTCGTTGATTCTCCGACCAGAGAGCGCATATGAGAAAACATCACTGTTGGCATTTGTCGCAGCTCTTGCGGTAGCAAAAACCATCAGAAGTTATAAGGTCCATGCGACCATCAAATGGCCAAATGATGTCCGGGTGAACGGACGGAAGATCGCTGGTATCCTGCTTGAATCAGAAGGGCAGGGACAATCGATTGATTACGTCATTGTTGGTGTCGGGATCAATCTTGCGGTGGACCTCAAGGATCTATCGTCTAGGATACAAACAAGATCCACCTCGTTGCACCATGAACTGCAAAACCCAGTCGATTATCATGAATTCCTCAATACATTCATCACGGCTTTTGAACACTATTACAAGAGTTACCAAGAACAACGATGGGATGAAATCATCGACGAATGGAAAACATATTCGGACACACTAGGAAAAAACGTCAGGGTGAAAACTATGACCGGTACCCTGGAAGGAAAAGCCTTTGACGTCGACAAGTCCGGGTTTCTTCTCCTGCTAACCTCAACGGGAGAAACCAAGAAGATCCTCAGCGGTGATTGTCTGTATTTCGATGAGTTAGACCATGCTTGACATGAAGCTTGGCGGCGTCCCTATCGTCATGTACACGACTTTTTTTGAATGAGCGTTTTTCGCCTGATGCACCAGCATGGATTTATGCCACAAGATGTCCCCAACAGAGAGTTTATAGGTTTTCTCACCAACGGTGTATTCCATCTCTCCCTCGAGGACAAGGTGCATTTCTTCTCCATCGTGTTGGAAGCGTTTTGATTCGGTGTGAGGATCGATTTCAGCGATGATAGCCTCCATCTTATGAGATTTGACCATTAATCGATAGAGTTTCCCGGGTTTCTTGGTAACACTCTTTTCTTCATCACTTTTGATAAAAATAACGTCCTCATCCATAGAAATCAACTGTCGTAGAACAAAGGAACTAATAAAGATTTCCTCTTTGCAGAAATCAGCAGTTTTTGTTTATAGTCCGGCGAGTTGTGTGTTCAAAACCATAAATAATTAATGAGTATTAAATATATACTAATAAGGAGAAAAACATATGAAAAATATATCGTCAGTCGTCGTGAAAATGGCGGTGGTATTCGTCGTAGTTTTTTCTTTAATCGTTGTGGCAAATGCAGGAAATGTCTCTAACACCAAAAAAAAAAAAGTATGACCACACCAGTAGAATTTGATGCAAACATCACAATCAATGTCTTCGTAGGAGAAGGTTGTGGGTGTGCTATTGGTTCAAGTACTAATTAATGCAACCGGGCGAGACACGGATCATACTGCTAAAGGTATCATTGTTAATAGCAGAACTTACGTCCTTGGGCTTGAATATGGTAAGACCTTTCGA
>DAJP01000071.1:5439-18117 GCA_002496355.1 Euryarchaeota archaeon UBA346
GCTGCAAAAACTCCTGCGTATCAGGCAAGTACTAATATCCTAGAATCTGTTTCAGATCCACATGGCATCTCAAAACGAACTATTAGACGAAGTGTACAGCCGTGCGTTTCAGTATGAGGCACGACTCGGGAGTTGTCCCCAGTGCGTGCTTGCTGCATTAAAGGAGACTCTTGGGATAGGAGATGATGCTGTTTTTAAAGCATCTCAGGGTCTGTCTGGTGGCACTGCATTATCTTCAGAGGGAACCTGCGGGGCGCTCGCCGGCGGGATGATAGCGATAGGTCTGCTGGTGGGTAGGACCTACCAAGAGTTTTCTGACGGGGAGAAGAAACGACGGGTATTCAAGTACACGAAACAACTATATGATAAATTCATAGAGGAGTATAATTCAGCCCTCTGTTGCGGAGTCCAAAAAAAGATCTTTGGGCGAAGCTATAAACTCCTTGACAAACAAGAATATGAGGCGTTTGAGAAAGCAGGGGCTCATGTCGATAAATGTACATGTGTTGCTGGGAATGCTGCGCGATGGACCGCAGAGATCATCCTTCATGAGTTACAAGGAGAACATCAGGAAGGATAAGTATATAAATCGTAAAGAGAATAGATAGGAACAGAGAGGGATATACTGATGAATAATTTTTGTTTCAGCAGGGGAAGAATTAAGGTTATATGCATCTCAGTTCTCGTATTTGCCTCAATGTTTTCCGTGACGAGTACAGCAATATCAGAAGAGGCCCCTGATACGATCATCATGACATACTCGTTTCCATCACCGCTCATAACACCAATCAGTCTTGGAGATAATCTATACCATCAGGTGATCATCCAGGGTGCACCCTGTTCGGGGAACCCAGGAGAACCATTACTGCCAACAAAAGGAGCCTACCTTCTACTCCCCGCAGATACGACAATAGACTCGATCACGATCACCGGTGAAAGGACCCAGGTTGGCTCAGGGTTGACCATTGTCCCGTGTGGTGCTCCTGTGCCACTCATCCCTAACGCACCAGAGGTTGTTCCTCAACCAGATCAACTCTTATATCAATCAAATGAGGAGTTCCCCGGAGAACTCTTCTCAGAGGTTGGTGTCTATCAGTTCAGAGGATATTCCATACTAGTCCTTTTACTATCTCCGGTTCAATACATCCCAGCTACGGGGGACGTGTTTTATTATCCATCGTTGACTATAACAGTGAGTTTGTCCAAGGAACTTCATGAGAATGTCATGTATAGGAATTCACCGATTGATCGTTCTGAGCTTCTTTCAAAAATACAGAACCCTTCTGCAGAGGTCTCGTATCAACAACCATTCAATGCTCCGATCCTCTCAGAGCAGTACGATCTTCTGATTCTGACGACCGATGCGTTCAGGAACGGTTTCCTGCCGTTAGCAGAACAACACAATGCGACCGGGAAAAAAACCATCATCAGAACCTTATCTGATGTCGGAGGGGACACCCCGGAAGCCATCCGAGCGTATCTACAGACAGTCTACGCGACCCTTGGAATCAGCTACGTCCTCCTAGGGGGCGATACCGATAGCATCCCTGCGAAGATGCTGTATGTCGAGGGGATGGATGAGAACGTCACCCCTTATGATACTCTGATGCCAGCGGACCTGTATTACGCATGTCTGGACGGACCGTTTAACTCCGATGGTGACGAGTACTGGGGAGAACCGAATGATGGAGAGAATGGGACGGATGTGGACCTCATCGCTGACGTCTACGTCGGTCGCGCCTGTGTAGATAACACAAATGAGGTGGATAATTTCGTCCAGAAGACCGTGGAATACCTCTCATTACCATCAGGAGACACGTATCTTGGTGAAGCGACCTTTGCTGGTGAATACCTAGGTGATTACGGGATTGCTTCCTTTGGTGGTACGACCTTGAATCAACTCATCAATGGATCCAGTGAAAACGGTTTTACGACCGTCGGCATCCCGGCTAGTCTCTATAACATCGACAGGCTCTATGATGAACTCTACCCCGGTTTTGATCCACTGAACCCCTGGGGGACAGGATGGCCAAAAGAGGAGATCATCAACAGGATCAACAATGGGGTCCATCTCATCAACCATGATGGACACGCGTATTACGAATACAACATGAGGATGTACAATAGTGATGCTAGTACTCTGACCAATGATCATAACTTCTGTTTTGTCTATTCCCAAGGCTGCATGTCTGGTGGATTCGATAATCCGGAGGGTAATGATTGCATCGCTGAGTATTTTACGGTGAAAAACACCCAGGGAGCATTCGCTGGAATCTGGAACGCTCGATACGGATTCTTCTGGTCGTATAGCACGGATGGAGACTCTCAACGATTCCATCGGCAGTTCTGGGACGCGGTGTTCGGGGAGAATATCAAGGAAATCGGACGGGCGAACCATGACTCTAAAGAAGATAACCTGTTCATGATCCAGCGGTCCTGCATGCGATGGGTCTACTATGAGACAAATCTGTTCGGGGACCCCGCGGTCAGCTTCCAAAACGCATCAGGGGTCAAACCCCAACTCCGCATTAGCGATGTGGTCGGTGGCAGAGGTCTTGTGAGAGCATCGATTGCAAATGACGGAGAGGTACCCGTGAGCAATATTCCCTGGAGTATTGTTATCGAAGGTGGGATATTTGGACGGATCAATATCTCCTCAATTGATTCGTTTGCATCCCTTGGTGTTGGAGATACACTCTTCATTCAACCAGATACACCTATTTTTGGGCTTGGAAAAATCTCCTTACAGGTGCAGGTGAAATACGCAGAAGATTGGAACGGTACAGGGTTTGTGTTCGGTCCGTTTGTCGTACGGATCACTCACACATGAGAGTATTCTTTGATAAACAAAACATAAAAGTACCATTTCCATTCACCAGTGTGTCATGGTGAAGAATCTTATTGGGAAACTAAAACTCATCCTACCCTTCATCGGCCTTGGTATCCTTGCGTATATTATCTATTCATTAGACCCAAAGAAAATCATCACCGCATTTTTTTCTATTGATCTCCTCTACGTAGTCTATGCCCTGCTTCTCACCATCCCTTTGCTGATCATTCGAATCATAGAATGGAAGATGATTTTAAAGGAACAAAAAATCACTTTGGGATACTTTGATTCTCTGAAGTTATATCTTATTGGGATGTTCTATGGTAGTTTCACTCCCGGTTACATGGGACAACTGATGCGAATCCCGTATATGAAGGAAAAAACAGGGGAACCTTTTGGCAAGCTCTTCATCAACACCCTTATTGATACGTTTGTCCATTCATTTTCGATCTATGCAATGATCATAATCGGAGCGTTCCTGGCAGTTGGGACGATCCCGGAGTTGTTTCCGATAACCATCGTCTGGATGGTGGGATTCTGCCTGGCAGTATTGTATTTTTCAGGGAGAAAGCGGGGGGAGAAGTTTTTCAGTGTTCTCATCACGTATCTTATCCCAAAAAAGGTTAAACCGCAGCTCAATGCCTTTGTCGACACGTTCTATAGTGATTTCCCAAGGTTCAAAGCCGTAATCATCCCGTATCTCATCGGAATTATCACGTGGGTCATCGTCTTTTCACAGGAATATCTGATAATGCTCGGATTGGATCTTCAGATCCCCTACTTCATGTTCATTGTGTTGTACCCGATCGCGAACGTCGCAGGGTTCATCCCGATCTCTTTTGGAGGTCTGGGGACTCGGGAGTTCACTGCCATTCTGATCTTCACGACTCTTTTCGCTGTCACTGCAGAACAGATTCTGGTGCTGTCTCTGGTCGGTTTCTGTGTCACGGATATCTTCTTAGCGTTCCTTGGTTTCTTACTTTCACTCACAGAAACTCGAAATAAAACAAGTTTATCAGAGATGATGGTAGAATAAGAAGAAAATTACCTGTTTGTTTAATCCTCTTCTCCGATTCAGGAATAAGTTTTTTTATAGATCCCGAAGACTGGTACGTTTGGCAGCACCAATCCCAGGGATACTGAAATGTTTTGCCACCCGGTCTATGATCTCTGTTGAGATAATTGTCAGCCCAAGGTAGATGACTGCGATCATCGCAAAGACCTCAAGATATCGGAAGGTGTGAGCTGCGATGAATTTCCCTTCAGCGGTTAGCTCTGTGACCTGGATGATGTAAGCAATCGATGAGTACTGTAGTAGATAGATGAACTCGTTTGACCAGGCGGGAATCGATATCCTCAATGCCTGTGGGAGAATCACATGCCGAATCGATTGCAGCTTGTTCATCCCAAGGGAACGGGCTGCGTTCATCTGGCCCGATTCCACCGATTGTATCGAACCTCGGAGATATTCTGCTTGGTACGCTCCGCTATTCAGGGATAAACCAAGAAGGGCGGCTTGGATGGGAGTAAAAATAATGCCAATAGAAGGAAGACCAAAATAGATGATAAATAATTGCACGAGGAGTGGTGTGCCACGGATCAGTTCTATATAACCGACGCAGAAGCCATTGATGATTTTATTCCCATAGACTCGGCCTAACGCTAGAACAACACCAAGGAGAAAACCAGCGGCAATCGAAACAAAGGTGAGCAATAATGTGTTTCCTAAACCACTGAGAAGATCTGGCAGTGAATTAATAAAAAACTGGCCAAAATCTGCTGCCATTTATCCTCCTTTTTCGTCACCATAAAGAGCACCGATCCTCCCGAGGAATTCTCGTGTCCGTGCCATTTTGGCATTCGTGAACATCTCTTTTGGTGACCCTTGTTCAACAATGATGCCTCCTTCCATAAAAATGATCTCATCAGCAACATTTCGGGCAAATCCCATCTCATGGGTAACGACAAGCATTGCTACCTTTCCACAGAGTGATTTCATGACATCAAGGACATCACCGATCAACTCAGGGTCCAAGGCAGAGGTTGGCTCATCAAATAAAATAAGATCAGGATCCATCGCCAGTGCACGTGCGATTCCCACCCGTTGCTTCTGCCCACCGGAGAGTTGTGCAGGGTACTGATTAGCTTGTGCTACGAGACCGACACGGGTGAGTTCCTGCATCGCTCGTTTGTGTGCTTCTTGTTTTTCTATTTTTTTTACTTTTTCAAGCCCGATGCTGACGTTGCGAACCGCAGTCAGATGGGTAAACAGATTGAAATCCTGGAACACAAAACCGATTTTCTCTCGCATCTTATTGATGTTCGATTTTGGGTTGGTGATTTCTTCTCCATTCAACCACACCTGACCTTTGTCTGGAGGACTGAGTTGATTGATGCATCGAAGGAGCGTACTTTTCCCAGTTCCACTGGGTCCAATGATGACCTTTGTCTCGTCTTTCTTCATGGTAAATGAGACACCATTCAGGATATGAACATCTCCATATGATTTGTATATTTCCTTTATCTCTAGCAGGGTCATAGGTGATTCCTCCAATGGTTCATCTGTGCGCCTCCACTTGATAACCTGCCATCTGGTATTTTTTTTCTACATATCGCAGGATTTTATTGGTTGAAAAAACCAATACGAAGAAAATGAGGGCGATGAATAAATATACGATAAGGACGGAGTCCGGGTCTCTGACCTGTATGTATCGTCCTTGTCTCATGAGTTCAATAACACCAATTCCAAAACAAATAGACGTATCTTTGAGAAGGATAGTAAATTCGTTGGTCCATCCTGGGATGGAAAGACGAAGCATCTGAGGCATGATGATATGACGGATTGCTTTAAGTTTGTTCATTCCAAGAGCGTAGGCGGCATGGATTTGACCTTCAGGTATGGAATTGATCGCTCCACGATAGATCTGTGCTTGGTACGCTGAGCTTCGAAGTCCAAGACCTATGACTGCGGCGGTGAACGCATTAAGATTGATTCCGACTTGTGGAAGTCCAAAGTAGATAAGAAATAATAACACAAGGAGGGGTATGCCCCGAAGGACTTTCTCGTAAATTAAAATAAGATATGCTATAGGCCATGAGGAATAGGACCGCCCTGTTGCAAGAAGAACCCCGAGAATCGTTCCAAGGATGATACTGAATGCGGTGAGAAGAAGGGTGACACCCAGCCCATCAAAGAGTGAGGGGAGTGATTCTATCAGCGTTTCGAGCGCCAACGGATCACTCCAAATCGACCTTAGGTGGCAAAGTATTGTTCAATGAGATCTTCCCAGTATGTTGTCGCCTTGACCGCGCTAAGTCCGGTGTTAATCTTGGTGAGTAACTCCGTATTGCCTTTTTCGACTGCAAACCCATAGCTTTCGTTCGTGGTGATGTTCAGGACAATTCGAACATCTCCGCTCTTTGCAAAGGCTTGTGCGACTGGTGAATCGATGACGACTGCACCGACCCGTGAAGGACCAATGATTAAATCTGCGACTGCATCTGTGTAGAGGTCATAGCTTCTGAAATTGTCACTGTTGAGCTTTCCTGTTGCAACGAGAGTATCGTTCACCCAATCCCATCCTGTCGTCCCGGTTTGAGCACCAACCGTATAATTTTTCAGATCTTCGATTGTGGTGATATTGACACCCGCTCCTACCTTTACAAGCACTGTTTGGTTTGAGTCATAATATGGGTTGCTAAAGTCAACCTGCAGCATACGTTCATCATCAATTGTCATTGCAGCAGCAATGACGTCAATCTTCCCTGTTTGCAAAGATGGTATTAAGGAATCAAATCCGATGTCTTGAACTTCAACGGTGTACCCTTGGTCCGTCAATATCTTCTTGATCAAATCAATATCAAAACCGATGATTGTTTGATTGGTTGCCTTGTATTCAAAAGGCGGGAAATCCGCTGATGTTCCAACTATAATTTTATTTTTTGTTTCCTGCGTGCATCCTGATAGTGCAACAGTTCCGATGACCATTGCTAGTACCAGGACTATTGAGAATATTTTGTTTTTGTTTTCCATAATAGACCTCACCCTTAGGTTTATGATGATAATGAGATGAGTATTATTTAAACATTGTAGTAATTGTGAAGAAAAAAAGAAAAAAAATACTCTAAAATGAGGTTATAGTTTGGAGAGATACTCAACAAGACCAGGGGTGATGACTGGTTTATTTTCGATGACCGGATATCCAAAGGGCAGGATGGTTGAGTGAACCGGGTCATGGATGATTTCGACTTCTTTTGCGATTTCGATGTCTTTGAGAGGCAAACCAAGGGTGATTGCTTTGATGACGAAGACCGCTCCATCGATGGAAAGTTGCAGGGGTCCAAGATGTCGGGTGTGGAAGCCTGAGGATGCACTGATGAGGGTTTTTGTTCGGCCTTGTGGTTTTTCGTAGCCGAGGAGCCCTCCGACGATGAGTGCATCTGCAGAGGCACAATCTTTTGTTGTGAGCGGTTTTGTTGCCTGTGGGTCAAGCACGATGCACTCCTTACCTGCGTACAGGTCATTTGCGTTTTCTTTTTTGACGGAACCAAGTGTTTGGAGGATTTTTTTGGTTTTGACGGTATTGACTCTAGTAAAGAGGATATCTCCGCTCCAGAGTTTCGCAGCGTGTTTGTACTCGAGAAGGAGCCATTCGGAAAGTGTTGGTTCGCAGTGTTCTATGATGAGGAGTGGTTGTTTTTTTACTTTCACAGGGAGGGGTAGGGGTGTCAAGGGTAATAAGAGTTCCTGCAAAAAATATTTGAATGAAAGAACGATCGATGATGTGGTCCTATGGATAGAATTGGCAAATATGAGGTCACGGAGTTTTCGAAGGCTCGACAGGATATTACTATTGTTTCTCAAGAAGGAAAACGACGGTTGACGATTCATGCGTTACTCGAGGTTGATGTGACCAAGGCTCGCGAGATGATTGCTGCGTTGAAGGGGAAAGAAGATATTTCTTTCACAGGGTGGATCGTGAAGTGTGTCAGTCAGGCGGTCTCTGAACATAAGCAGATGAACTCGTATCGCTTGGGTCGGAAGAAGATGGTGTCTTTCGAGGATGTCGATATTCCTATTCCGATCGAACGGAATATCGGTGGGGTGCAGCGGCCGCTTGCATATATCATCCGGAAAGCAAATGAGAAGACTGTTGCTGAGATAACTCAGGAGATCCGCCGGATGCAACATCAGGAGATTGATCCGTCCACGGAGGTGCTTGGGGAGGATCTCACGGGGTTTGAGCGGTGGGCGTTGACTGCTCCAGGGTGGTTGAAGAAGATTGGTGTTCGTGTGTTGCGGCTGCGAGGGTTGTCGAAGAAGAAACATTTCGGTACTGTCGGAGTCACAGCAATTGGCATGAAAGGGAGTTTTCCTGGTTGGGCGATCGGCATGGGTGGTCCGATTGCGACGTTGATTATCGTAGGGGGCATTACAAAGAAGCCGGGGGTCGTTGATGACGAAATTCGAATCCGGGAGATCTTACATATCACGATCACAGCGGATCATGCGATTGTCGATGGGAGCCCGTTGGTGCGTTTCATTGCTCGGTTGACAGAGCTTCTGGAATCAGGATATGAGTTATAAAAAAATCTAGGTCTTCTTTCGGAGTACATAAATCGTCCAGGGCGCTATCTGGGTCTCATTGACCCATTGATAAGGTTCTTTTCCTGTCGCTAAGGGTTTATATTTTTTGATGATGCGCAGGCTTGCTTTCGTATAGACCGTGGCGTAGTCTTCCTCTGATATGTAGATGTCGTCACAGGGGCGTTTGTCTGCGATGTCGATGGTGATGATGCGGACGATATCCCCGGTTTTTGCTTTGTTGTTCTCTGGGAAGTCCTTTGTGGTAAATGAAGCCCATTCATGGGTGTAGATCTCAGGGGAGGAAACAAGGTTGATGAGAGCTCCATTTGGTGTTATCAGGGTTGAGAGCCGCCTGAAGAGTCTGATTTTTCGCTCCATGGTCGGGATGTTATCAAAGGTGAAGGCAGAAAGGATCAAGTCGAAGGAGGCGCAGGGGAGTCTGCTGAAGTCTCCATCGTCGATCCGGTGGTATTCTCCAGCAGGGTCGAGTTGTCGTGCAATTCTAATCATCTCTTCGGAAATGTCGATTCCAATGGTTCTATATCCGAGTGTCTGGAGGAATCGTGTGGATCGTCCGGTGCCGCAGCCAAAATCAAGGGCGTTTTTTCCTTTCGTATATCGTGCGATGATTGTGGGAAGGTCTCGATAGGCTAGATAATAGGTTTTATCAAAGGTAAGTCTTGAGTAGGCTTCTGCTCGTATGGTATCCTCGTAGACATTGGAGAAATCTGTTTTGTTTCCTTTGGTCATAGGACAGCCGGAAATAAGGTTGCTCGTATATGTGGATTGTTGTTGTGCAAGGGAGTGTTTCCTGGACGAGGTACACTTTGAATATTCAGTATATTCTGATTTATCAGAAAAATTTAAATATTCTGAACACTATAATGGATAACAAGGGAACCATCATGCAGAACAAACAAAAAAAAGAACCATGCTCTCCAACAAAGAACCAACCACTCAGTTGCTGCAAAGTAGAATCCGTCGTCAGCGTCGACGAACGAGGACAAATGGTCCTCCCAAAGGACCTCAGAGAAAAAGCAGGCATCAAGGCTGGTGATAAACTCGCTGTGATCTCCATGGAGAAGAACGGGAAGGTTTGTTGCCTCTCATTACTCAAGGTAGGTGACATCGAACCCATGGTAAAAAACATGCTTGGCCCCATCATGAAAGAAATACTCTAAAAAAAATGCAAAGGTGATGAATCATATGGAAGACAAACAGATAAAGAAGAAAGTACGAGAAGGATACGCGAAAATAGCAAAACAAGAGACATCCTGCTGCGGATCTATAGACGTCTGCTGCGGAACAGCAACAACACCAGAGAAGATCAGCAAAACCATCGGGTACACCGACGAACAATTACAATCAGTTCCCGAGGGAGCTAACCTGGGACTGGGCTGTGGAAACCCTACAGCGCTCGCCTCACTGCGACCAGGCGAGATCGTCCTTGACCTTGGCTCAGGGGCAGGATTCGACTGTTTCCTGGCAGCAAACAAGGTAGGACCCACCGGCAGGGTCATCGGTGTCGACATGACTCCAGAGATGTTGAGCAAAGCAAGAAAAAACGCAAAGAAAGCCGGATATACTAACGTGGAGTTCCGTCGCGGTGAAATCGAGAAGCTCCCGGTGGACAACGCCTCTGTCGATGTGGTCATCTCCAACTGCGTCATCAACCTCTCCCCGGATAAAAAGAAGGTCTTTAAGGAAACGTTCCGCGTGCTCAAATCAGGGGGGCGGATCGCGGTCTCCGATATCGTGCTGCTGAAGGAGCTCCCTGAAAAAATAAAGAACTCTGTTGAGGCATACGTCGGTTGTATCTCAGGTGCTATCCACAAAGACCGCTATCTCCAGTTGCTGAAGGATGCGGGGTTCACCGATATCATCGTGACAGAGGAGTCCTCCTATCAAATCGATGTTGTCATCGACAAACCACGGACACAAGCACTCATGGAAGAAACTGGTGTCACCGAAGGAGAAATGAAGAACCTCGGAGGATCTTTTGTCAGTATCAAGGTGATGGCAAAAAAACCGTAATTGAAATGATTCACCGGATTTTTCAAAGAGAACAATCCCAAAAAAAAAAAGAGAAGGAAGGATGGTAATCCTTACGTCCTAAATCATATCCCCGATTTCAACGCTTTCGCCCTCATCAAGCAACGTTGAGTCAATCTCTGATGAAACGGCATCATCATCAACGTCAACATCAGGGGTCGTTTGATCATCACCAGTAGTTGAGGGTTGACTGAAATACGCATACGATACAGTCACGGACACTAAAAGGATTAAAAGGAAGAGGAGAGAGATTATTTTTTTATTCATACGGTATCACACCTAGTAAATGTACCTTACAGTGGCCGCCCGTGACCATTTCCTTTCCCAGAGTGGTTCATGTCTTCCAGCATTGCCTGGGAATGAATCTTCTTTTTCAGGTTTTCCTCTTTTATCTCTGAGAAGATCATGTGTCGTTTTTCTTGTGTCATCTGGTTGACCATCTTGTGTAGCTGCAGTTTTACCAAATCTAAGCTGATATTGCCGTTGATATACTCATTAAGAAGAGATATGTTAGTCTCCCCAATGATTCCATAGAGACGGTAGAGCTGATTTTGGTTGAATTGTCTGATCCAATGTCGGAGTCTCATAGTGCAGTTCTGAAGCTCAGCACTAGTCATATTCTTGAGCTGTTCCTTTATCATTGCAATGGTCTCATTATCAAGAAGTAACCGCAGTGTATCTCTGAATTGTTTCGTAAGATTCTTTGATTCATTTTTTAAATCAACGAAGACCTGGACGGAGTCGTTTGCAGCAGGGTCAGCTGCCCGGACGTCTTCAAGAACATCGCTGAGATTCCCAAGTATCTTCTCAAGACCCGTGGTCGTCACATTCAGTCCCTTGAGGACCTGTACGGTCATAACTCCTTTGAGAATGTTGGCCAGAAGCGCTTTTTCTAATTGGAGCAGCCGGATTCGAGCGCCAAGGGAGTTGTTCATGATTCCGACTTCACGTGCTGTCTCATTGTCGAAGTGATGACCATGAGATGAGTTAGTTTCATTCACCTGATCATCTGATTCATCATCGATCGGGGTTCCCTGGTCGTCTTCATCTGCCTCAACTGCGAATGCTAATGAGAGAATCGAGCCCATCAGCATCAGCACCAGTAAGAGATTCATTATTTTTTTCATAGGGTTCACATCTTTTTCTGTGCCATTTCTTTATGGCTGTTACATATGTATGGGATGAAACAGCTTATCTAATTTCACCGGAACATGGCGGAACAACCCGGGACTGACATAAAAAAAAGTTTATTGTTTTTTCAGACGGATGAGATTGGACATCCCTATCTGTTCTTTCTCGATAAGGCCTTTGCGTTCTAACCCATGGATGTTCCGGGAGACGGATGCCTTTGGAATCTCCAGTTCCTTCTGAATGTCGGTTTGTGTCATTGGAGTGTTTCTTTCCTGTAGCAACTGTAGGATTTGTCTCTGCCGAGTATTTAAACCATGAAGTTCCCTAAGAGGTTCTGGTGTTTGAGGCGGAGGCGATGAGCCTGTTGTGTTTTTCTCTTTGAAGTAAAAATATATAATCAAGAGGGTTACGATGAGTATCGCGGGAAGCAAGAGGAGATAGATGATATTGTCCTGAAAGAATGATCCACCTTGTTTGTCGATCTGGTATTGGATGATGATAGAGAAGGATTCGTTCTCCCCGAATCCGCGGAGTAGGAGGCCACCAAGGTTTTCTTCTATTCGGATGGATCCTGATGATCGAATGTAGCTGATTGAGGATCCTTTCGGAAGGATAAGGTCGTAGACGAACTCGGAGAATATTTCTGGTTTGGTGATATTGAGAAGCCAGTGGCTCTGCTGTTTCGAGGTGTACTGCTCTGTGTTCTGTATGGTAAGGTTAGGGTAGTTTGTGAGTCCCTTGATGCTGACGAACCCGGAGGGATCGACGGTGATGGTTAGATCCGCGTAATAATCAACCGCTTGAAGAGCGGGTGATGAAAGTATCGTGAGAAAACTGAGTAACATTATCGGAAAAAGGATACGACAATATCTTCCTCTGTTTCCCATCGCGGCTCCTCTGGTGGTCATCGTAAAGGATGTTTTTCTTTTTTCCCTGAAACGCTCTGGATTGTTATTAAAGTTTCTTCGAAGGTATGGTAAGAAGGATATGAAGAAAAAATATCTTGGGGCTACATCAGGCATCAGATGAAAGGTAGAGAAATCCCTTAATTGTTTACCATCATTTAACAAATACACTA
>DAJP01000071.1:18514-18747 GCA_002496355.1 Euryarchaeota archaeon UBA346
TTACGAAATAGTTTTCTACGCTAATATCCTCAAAGTGCATACCATCAATAAAAGAATCCTCTGTTACCTCTTAGTTTTTTGGAGCGCAGAAGTAATTGAAGACCAGAAAGAGTCCCGGAAGGCTACTGGCACTCAAGGACTTCTTGATTTTTCACATCCTGGTACGACTGCAGGTTTTTCTGAACACCTTTACCAATCCAACAATACAGGCATAAGCGGTCCTTTGGCAGCCC
>DAJP01000071.1:19058-31996 GCA_002496355.1 Euryarchaeota archaeon UBA346
GGTCTTTTCTGATCCACTCCACCATCTTTTTATATTTCTCAGAGGCAGGGTCGAGATACTCAGAGACGTCCTCTACATCCTTTCCCTCAAGTGCCCGAATAGCTCTCCGGGCGACCAGCTCTTGGATCGTTCGGGTCGACAGGTTATACACACACGGGAACATCAAGGGCGGACAGGCTGGTCGTACATGGACCTCTTTCGCACCCGCCTGCATCAACTTTGTAACTGTGAAATTCTTCAGTTGGGTTCCCCGTACGATAGAATCCTCGCAGAGCACGACCTTATTTCCCTGTGCAATCGCGTCGTTTGCAATAAGCTTCATTAAAGCGATACGATCCCGTAGTTCCTGGGACGGAGGTGTATAACTCCGACCATATCCTGGCGTGTATTTGATCAGCACCCGACGATATGGCATCCCTGATTCCATCGCATACCCGATCGCATGAGCAACACCAGAGTCTGGGATCCCCGAGAC
Source organism: Euryarchaeota archaeon UBA346 (assembly GCA_002496355.1). Lineage (GTDB taxonomy): Archaea > Thermoplasmatota > E2 > DHVEG-1 > DHVEG-1 > SM1-50. Next base: position 19,534 of record DAJP01000071.1, read on the forward strand.
AAGATCCGCTTTGACGGTATCCCGTTTCGCGAGGAACATCCCACAGTTCTCCCGTACTTTCTCCACATTGATTCCTTCATAGGTGGAGGCAGGAAACCCAGTGTATACCCACAGGAACGCACAAATTTTGCTGTGCGGGCGGCCTTTCTTTTTCGCCTCAAGACCATTTTTACTGATAAAAACAATCTCCCCCGGATTCATATACTTCTTCACCGTAAATCCCAGGTTGGGGAACGCGCAGGTTTCACTGGCAACGGCGATTTCTCCAGTTTTCTGACCAATCGCAAGCGGTGTCACCCCATTTCGATCCCGTGCGCAATAAATCCCTTTCTTTGTCAGAAGCAATAGTGAAATCGAGCCGATGATCTTATCATACATCCGTTCAATTCCGTAGGTGATGCTTTTTCCCTCGTTAATCAAATGAGCGACCAGTTCCGTAGTGTTGATGTCGCCCCGGTCGATCTCACTAAACGTCATCCCTTTTTCAATCAGTTCGCGCGCGAGGGTCTCTTTATTGGCGACAAGACCGGCACAGCAAATGGCAAATGCACCAAACTTGCTTTCAAACGTTAACGGCTGAGGGTCGCTATCAGAGATAACCCCGATTCCTAGATGACTCTTGATTTTATCAGAGCCTTCGTAGAACTTTGATTTGAATTGCGAGTTTTTTATATCATGGATCTTCTTCACCGGCAGTCCGTTCTTTTCGATAAATGCAATTCCACCATATTCCGTTCCCAGATGTGTATGATAATCAGTTCCATAATACAGGCTTGAAATACAGTTGTTGTTGCTTACGACACCGAATAGTCCACTCATAGTCTCCCCCGTCTTGAAAACAAAGAACTCTTGAATTATATATAAGGATTTTTAAAATGTACGCCGCGTCATATTCGTAGACCATCGTTTTCTGATTCTCAGCGTCCATAGAAACGATGAAACAGCTTCGGGTTGAACAAAAGTCACCTTGTCCTCAACAAATTTTTAGGATTTTTTAGATGGCATTTTATCATTTTGGAAAGATGCTTCGATATATCTTAATAATAGCAATGACAAAGAGTAACATAGAATGAGTAGGGAGGTACCGGCACTTGGCCAACACATCGCATCATGCTAAACCCGCTTTTTTCCAAAGCAAGAACAAAGGCTGCACCTCCGGGGTGTTTCTCCTTGTGCTAATAAATTTCTTCTTCCTGCAGAAACACAAGAAAAAATACACCATTGATACCCACAAGGGCATTCTACAAAAAACAACTCATAGAAAATCCTTTGATAAAACAATTGAAACCACTGGAGTGGGGGACGACTAATGAACCGGCAACAACTCACCTACTTACGAGTCGTTGCCCTTATAATGGCTGGTCTGGTAGCATCTCTTACCATCGGGAATCTTTTTACAATTGCGACAAAAGGTATTTCTGTGACACTTCCTTCAGAAGATGAACTCCAATGGTCCATCGACCCTTTAGAAAAAGAAATCCTTTTTCGCACATCGTTTTCTGTACGAAATCAAGGCGCCTATGACATCCGCGACATCGACATATCCGCACAGCTTGTAAATAAAGATAAAACACCTCTTGTCTCCTATGAAAAACAAGGATTGGTTGTCCTGCGAGGTACAAATACCACCTTTGATCTACTGATACCCATTGACCTTGACACCATCTCATTTTTCGATTGGTTCAGCCTCATCTACAAGAACACGACACTGCAACTACTCCTGGATATCGACGCACTCTACATGTTCGGGTTAGTAGAGTTCACCGCCAACGAAGCAATCGATATCCCTTGGACCCAACCACCGCTGAATCTCTCAGATAATAGAACCATCCAGGCTGGTATACAAGGCATCTGTACCCTCTTCAACATCACAGAGAACAAATCGATCACAACGATATCAGATATCTTTTCATTGTTGTCCCTTCCGGAGATTTATTTTTCCTCTGGGAACGGGTTTGTCTTCAATCTGACAATCACCGCTTATTCAGAGTCGGTGAAAAACATCAGCTGCCAGATCATCACACCACTCCTCATCATCGATGGTGCTGTTGAGTTCACCGTCTCGTTCCTTGTCGGTTTTGAAGGAAACACTCCCGTGTTCCGCATTCAGGAGGTCGGCATAGAGTATGTCACATAAGAAACATTACGTCGCACCAAAAGCCTGGCTTGCATTCTGTATCTATTTCATTATCCCTCTCTGTTCTCTTCTTCTGATCCTTACAGAGTACCCAGAGATCCCCTCAGCCCGGATTTATGCACGTATCTATTGGGTGATCCCAACCGCACTCGTGATTGTCCTGCTTTCACAACTTGGTTCCTATTACCAAAAGGGTGAGACGAAACGATTCGTCCTAAACATTGGTGTTACTTTCATGACTATGATATGGGTGCTTGGGTTGCTTGGGGGTGGTCTGGTGATGACCACGTTTTGGAATGAGTATGAATTCTCGCTTCATATGGACAAATATGTACTGCTGATTGGTAGTGTTGCGATGCTAAATATCTTGTATTATGTTTTCGAATGGAAGGTATATCGAAAAGAAAGAGAATCACTTCTTCGCCATGGGAAAAAAAAGATTTGTTCAACAGGGGATTGAACCTATTGTTTTTCATCGTTTCACCCTGTTTTAAATATTGAGAGACGATATCGATTTGAGGTGTTTTTGTGAAAGAAATACTGGGGGAATGTAGGTGACACAAGACACGCTTGTCCTGCTGAAAGACCGTTTATCTAAGAAGGATTATCAAAAATTAATGAAACTGAACAATCCAAGGATTACTCAGTTCATTACCTCGTCTATGGAGATTTGTAACCCGAAAAGCGTCTTCGTCGGCACTGATTCTCACGAGGACCTGCAGTACACCAGGGAAGCAGCGTTACACAATCATGAGGAAAAAAAACTTGCCACCGAGGGTCATACAATCCATTTCGATGGATCCTACGACCAAGCAAGAGACAAAGCTCATACGAAATTCCTGTTACCACCAGGAACAACCCTTGGACCTGAGTTGAATACGATGAACCGGGATGAAGGACTGAAGGAATTATCAGAGATCATGAGGAACATCATGGCGGGTCATGAGCTTTTCATCAAATTCTACTGTCTTGGACCGGCCCATTCACCATTCTCGATCCCTTGCATCCAGCTGACGGACTCCGCATATGTCGCTCATAGTGAAGATCTTCTGTACCGACAAGGCTATCAAGAGTTTCTCAGACAAGGCAGTAACGCACGCTTTTACAAATTCGTTCATTCCCAAGGGGAACTCGAAGAGGCAGGTCTTGGGTTGCTTGTGAGTAAAAATAGGCAGAAGAGACGGGTCTATATCGATCTTCAGGACGAGGTTATCTATAGCATGAATACGCAGTATGGCGGTAACAGCCTTGGATTGAAGAAACTGGCGATGCGTCTGGCGATACATCAGTGTGCTGAGGAAGGATGGCTCGTGGAGCATATGTTGCTGATGGGTGTCACAGGACCCAGGGGGCGAATCAGTTATTTTACTGGAGCATTCCCATCCATGTGCGGGAAGACCTCGACTGCGATGATGAATGGAGAAAAAATTATTGGTGATGATATCGCGTATCTGCGCATCATTGATGGGATGGTGCGCGCGGTGAATGTCGAAGCTGGGATCTTTGGCATTATCGAGGGCATCAATGAGAAGAACGACCCGTTACAATGGGATGCCTTGATGCATCCAGCGGAGGTGATCTTCTCCAATGTCTTAGTCACTCCGGACAATGCTGTGTATTGGAATGGGAAACCAGGGGTTCGCCCGAAGGCTGGCGTGAATTTTTCTGGAGCATGGTTCGATGGGATGGTCGAGGAGAAAGGAGAGGTGATCCCTGCATCCCATAAGAACGCCCGGTTCACGTTTCGTTTAGATATCCTCCCAAATATTGATGCGCATCTCCATGATCCTCTCGGGGTGAAGGTCCAGGGGATCATCTACGGAGGACGTGATTCAGATACGTCTGTCCCGGTCGAGGAATCATTTGACTGGATCCATGGGATTGTCATGAAAGGCGCATGTCTTGAGTCTGAGACCACCGCCGCAACCTTAGGGACGGAAGGAGTCCGGGTCTTCAATCCGATGTCGAATATCGATTTCCTCTCGATTCCTATCGGTAAGTATATTCAGAATAATTTGGATTTCGGAGCATGCCTTCCGACGCATCCGCGTATCTTTTCGGTGAATTATTTCCTGAAAGACAGACAGGGTGCGTGGTTGAATGAGAAGAACGATAAAGCAATCTGGTTGAAATGGATGGAGCGACGTGTCAATGATGAAGTGGATGCGATTCGGACACCGACCGGGTTCATTCCTCTCTATGGAGATCTCCAGAAATTGTTTGCAGGGATTCTGCGTAAACAGTATCAGAAGAAAGACTACCTGGTGCAATTTACGATTAGGGTTCCTGAGAACATCGCGAAGATCCAACGGATGGGAATGATTTTCCGCACAAGAATCCTTGATACACCCGCCGTTGTTTTTACGGTTCTGAAGGACCAGGAGAAGCGTTTGTTGGATGCGCAACAAAAATATGGAGATTACATTTCACCGGAGCAGTGGGAGAGAATCTGAGGACGCTCCAGGGATAAGAGTGAGACACAAAACAAGAACCTGGTTTATCTCAATCATTGGTTAAAGAAAGAATCTTTAGATATATTTTTAAAGGATGAGACTTATATAAATAGAGTAAGGAGTTTACAATCGTGAATAATATCTCATTGCAACAGAAATACATGACCATGGGGATCATTCTTATTTTCGTAGGAACCTGCGTCATTCCATCCACCGCAGAGACCCTAAAGAATCAATCGAATATGACCTCTAGAAGTACCTGGTTCTATGTTGGCGGAAGCAGCCTAGGAAACTACACACGGATTCAGGATGCGATCGATAATGCCAGTGCTGGAGACACAGTTTTCGTCTACGCTGGACGGTATGACGAAAGTATCCTGATTAACAAATCAATCATCGTGGTAGGTGAAGACCGGGACACGACATTCATCGTTGGAGGCAATAAATCAGAGATAGTCCATATCGATGACACCAGCGCGGAGTTCAGACGATTCACTGTTGAATGCCAGGGAAACGAATTCATCGATGGGATCTATATCAGTGATTGTTGGGCGGTGAACATCAATGAGAATTGCGTGAAATCCTGCGAGTACGGTATTCTGATCACCTCCTCAGAGTCACTCCTTATATCAAATAATACAATACTTGATTGTTCGTCTGGTATCGTAAATGTCATCACTGGGAACGTGACGATAACCCGGAACATCATCCAAGGGAATGGCGAAGGGTCAGGTATTGAGATTCAAGCAGCGATGTTTAAAAATTATCTCATACGAAACAGCATCACAAACAATTCAATTGGAATCAATCTAGTATTTACGGTATTTACCATCATCCAGGAGAACAACTTGCTTGAAAATCAACAGCAAGCCTTTTTCACTAGCTCATTTTTTTCGAAATGGCAACAGAACTACTGGAACAAATCACGCCTTTTACCAAAGATTATCCCCGGACAGTTCGGGGGTATGGTGATCCATAAAAGGATTCCATTAGTGAATTTTGACTGGAAACCAGCCAAGGAACCATATTCTATCTAAAGATTACTAGCACAACATATTCTGCTGCATAGATTTTTCTAAAATTCTTCAGAACACATTTAACATCAATAAGGAGCTGAAATGGTATTATCTAGTTATCCGACCAAAACAGTTAAAACCATAAACAGAATTCACAGGATACTCTTAAGGACGCGTAACCACCAAACGGACGCGTAACTAACTGAACGGGCGGGTAACAAAGTGGCTATGTGGCGGACTGCAGATCCGCCTACGAGGGTTCAAATCCCTCCCCGCCCTTGAATAAATATACGTCTGGGAGAAATTTGTATGATTCGGAAAAAAAACTATGTGGATATGCTAATTTTTTTTTGTATATGCGCTGGTCTTGTATTACCAGTAATCAACCACCCTGCGACATCAGCACCTCTTGAAACACTTCTCATCAATGAAGTGATGTTGCATCCGTTGGAAAATGAAAACACAAACGAATGGATTGAACTGTATAACCCGACCTCAGAGCCCATCGACGTTGAAGGCTGGATGATAGCGGATGAAAAAGAAACAGACACGCTCCATGCAGATACAGAAAATGGGGATGGTACGAGCAGTATTCCACCCGGTTGTTATGCAATCATTACAGATAAAGGAACAACGGTCTATGACATATACGTTATTCCTGATAACGCGGTAAGAGTATCTGTCGATGACAGCACTCTGTGTGGGTACGGTTTGAACAATCAACAAGAAAAAATCGTACTCATGGATGGAGAGGGTAACAGCATCGACGCCATGGAATGGGGTGAGGATTATAAGGATGTCCCGGGGGGTCCTTTCAGCAGTGTCTCAGAAGGGAACAGTCTTGCGCGCTATCATCAGGTCGATACGGACGATACCTTAGGTGATTTTTTTGAATGTGACAACCCAACCCCTGGGAACGAAAATGTGCCTATGACTCAAGAGGAGCAACCTGAGGAAGACTCTTCTCACGAAACCTTCTCTGAAGAAAGCAACGAGGATTTCACCCCTTTAGTTCTAATTGTCGAACTGTATTATGATGCTCACCCGAACATCAATGCGGAATACATTAGACTTCTTAATCCTTCAAACACATCGATTGACGTCTCTGGGTGGTATGTCACCGATAAACCCTGGAAAGAACCTGATGATCGACCAAAGATATTCTTCCCGAAACAAATCATAATACCTCCGCAAACGTCTTGGTTCATCACAAAAAATGCTTCCGCGTTTTTCTGGGAAACATCTCAGCTTCCCGATTTCGAATACGCGGTGGACTCCCAATCAGCAGTCCCCCAGTTACTTACGTTTCGAACCGTCAGTTTCAGCAACACCGGCGGCCTTGTCGCGATATATAGCGCTTCCGATAGACTCGTGGACCTAATCATTTATGGGGAGACCGATGAGTACGTCTCTGGTTGGGATGGAGCACCGATTCCTCCATCAGGACAAGGAATCATCCTGAAGAGAAACTGCATCAACGGAACCTGGGTTGATACTGATACTGCTTCAGATTGGTCCCATCATCGAATTTACCAGATCGGGCAATCAGATTTCCCGCTCCAAACAATTTCATGCAACGGGGAGATTACCATGTTTGTCTCACCAGATAACAGTTATGAGACCATTGTAGACGAGCTTCGCAGTGCGCAGTATTCGATTGATTTAAACATGTATGAGTTCACAAATCCGTTCCTCTATCAGGAACTCCTTGATGCGCTCAAACGGAATATCACAATCAGAATCTTCATGGAGGGGGCTCCCGTCGGAGGCATCGATGACCGGGAGATATTCATCTTAAGGAGTCTCGCATCTCAGGGTGGTCTGATACGTTTTATCGTAAGTGACGTGGAACATCAAGTGAAAGCAAGGTATCAATTCGACCACGCGAAATATCTTCTCATTGATAATGAAACGGTGATCGTTGAAAGCTGCAATTGGGCGAAAACAGGGGTACCAAAAAACCCAAGCTATGGGAACAGAGAATGGGGGATCGTGGTTCGAAACAAAGAGGTAGCATCAATGTTCTGGCAGGTGTTTCAGGATGATTGGGAGCCGTTGCATACAGATAGTTATCCTCTCGAAGCGATGAACATGACAGTTTATCCTGATTATACGCTGGATTATGATATTCAAACAGGTTCGTATCACCCACAATTCAACGCAACAACCATCATCGGACTTTGTGCAATCACACCAGTATTTTCTCCGGATACCAGTGAACAAGCCTTGCTTGATACGATCGATTCTGCAACCTCTACCATCTATATCCAACAGCTCTACATCTACAAAGACTGGGGTGAATCACCAAGTCCACTGGTCGAACACCTCGTAAATAAATCACAAGAGGGCGTCCAGGTCTTGATTATTCTCGATTATCAGATGGATTTCGATAAGACCGTAACGATGGCAGAAGAAACCAAGGAGTTCCTTGAAGAAGCTGGTATTCAAGTAAAATTCATCTCCAGTGTATGGTCTCCGTTCACCACAATACATAACAAAGGGATGGTCATCGACAACACCACGGTTCTCATCTCAAGTATCAATTGGAATGAACAGTCGATCAGAAAGAACAGGGAGGCAGGCCTCCTGGTGACAAACCAAGATGTGGCGATGTATTACGCTTCTGTGTTTCTCTCTGACTGGCGGCTTGACGCATCTCAAACCAACGCTTCGATTCTCTCGTGGGCAGATTATAAATACCTCGTACTGATTGCCGTAGTGGTTTGCATCACTCTCGTACTGATCGCACGAGATTGGAGAAAACGAAAATGGACCTAGTATTTCTTGAGCCCTCCTGGATTTCACTGGTTGCGATTGCCATCATGATCGGGACACTCGTCGTTGCTTTCCTAAAAAAAATAACGCTTACCTATTCGCTAATTATCGCGAATTTCTTCGTCTTTCTTTTAAGCCTGTTCTTCCGAACAGAAATCATCAATGAACTCGGGTTTCGACCAATCTATCTATCCCTAGAGATGTTCCCGAACCTCTACACGCTATTTACCTCGATGTTTGTGCATAGTGACTTTTTACACATCCTTGGGAACATGTTTGTATTCTTCTTCATGGGTATCGCCTTCGAACAACGTATCGGGCCTAAGAAATTCATCCTTATTTATCTCATCACGGGCATCTGTGGTGCACTCACACATTCACTTCTCAACATCGACTCAGCGGTTCCCCTGATTGGGGCATCCGGTGCTATTTTTGGTATCCTTGGAGCCTTTGCCTATGCCTATCCAAGAGACGAGATCATGATGCCTGTACCCATCGGCATCATGTTTATCATGCGTATCAAGGTCATCTACGCGACCATTCTTTTTGCGGTCTTTGAGACCGTCATTGTGATGTTCTCCGTCCAGGACAGCACCGCTCATTTCGCGCACCTTGGCGGACTCGCCAGTGGGGTAATCCTTGCAGCGATCCTGCTGCGACATCGGGCAGAAAAACAAACACAGACACCAAGCATCAGACCACTGGACTACATGCAGATCAAAAAGGATGATTCGATTAACTTTTCTCATTTGACAAAGTTGGTGAAAAACGCTGAGGAAAAAAAGATATTACAGCGCATTGAGAAAGAAGATGTCCTGCAGGTACGAGACATCTGGCTTGAGCATTTTTTGGAAAAAGTCACCTGCCCGGTATGTAACAAACCGTTAACCCATCTGGACCGGAAGGTCTGGTGTGAGCAGAACCATTTCCAGACGGATTATTAAAAACCAAGTCCTACCAGAGCCCCAAAGAAGACATAGCTGGAGACGAGGTACCCGAGGATCGCACCGCCACAGAGCAAGGGTAGACCCGCCTGAGGTTTTCCTTTTATTACAAAGGTCATGAGGATGGAGAACCCGACCAGTGTCCCAGCAAGAACTGATAGAGCGACAGGTAATCCATTGGGGATGTTTTGATACGCAGCCACCACCAGGATACCAGGCATTACGATATCCCCTAGTCCCATGAAGAACGCATCCCGTTCCTCATGCTCCTGGAGCGTCTCCTTCAGGCTCTTCGTTTCTATAATCAAGGAGTATTGTCGTATCTTTGGGACGACCAAGAGCACAGGTAGTTTCAGATCCATAACCGTGTCTGCAAGATCGATCATGTGTTTTGTCTGATACACCGATATCGCATCATAGATGGCTAAGACAATAAGCAGGATGATGACCAGGAGGATGCTTAAGGAGATCCCAAAGATAGCGATTGCTCCTGCACCGACGATGACGCCACAAATGTCAATAACATACCATTCAGGGAATTTGTACAATGTTATCACTAGTATGATGGCAAGGAGGATAGAAACACCCAGGCAAACTATGTCTGGTAGGAAACTGAGGAGTGGCACAAAAATGAAAAAAGCGGTGTATCCGATGGCGAACAGGATGATCACCTGGATGACTTCTTTCTTCCAGTAGCGGGCGATGAGAAGGATGATGACGGTCATAACAATGATAATCACAAAGATATACAGGATGTTGACTGGGTTATTGACGTCTTCAAAAGTAGGTTGGAAGAGGTTTTTCATCAGCAAGGCGAACCCGTCGATGATGATAAAGAAACATCCCATAATGAAGACAGGGAGGATCATTTTTTTCTCAGAGTCTTTCTTCTCAGTCATTGGGTCCCACGAATCATTTGTTCCTTTTTATAGGGTTTGTTTTTGAGAAAAAAAAGTGTATCGTAGTGGAATCAGACGGTCGTCCAAAGAGATTTTTTTTCAGAAAAATATATTGTAACAAAAGTTACAATTAAATCCCTATGAAATGATTTAAATAGAGTTATGTAATATTGATTTTAAAGAAAAATTAACGGGAGGAGTACCCATTATGGAAAAAATAATCAGAAAACGAAATATTTTAAAAAATATGTGTATGCTGGTAACAATCTCAGTTCTTATTGGTTGTTCGCTCTCAGCACCAATAACCGCAATTAACAAATCAGATAGGCACATTCAGAAAAACCTATCTGAAAAAGGAGCATCTCAATTTTTGTCAGAGACAAATTTCCTACTTTTAGATGAAAATTTCACGGATGGGAATATGCCCCCAACAGGTGACGCAGGAGATTGGTCTCTACAGCAGACCAACTCTGACGAAACATGGTATATCGACTCATCAGTACCATATACGGAACCATTCTGCGGTACTATCCATCGTGAAGATAGTGACGATGTGCAGGACGAATGGCTCATCACCCCAAGTCTCAATTTCAATAATTACCCAAACTATACAGCCATCTCGTTAAATTTCCATTGGTACACCTGTTATTTTACGACTGTGTTCAAACGCTATGTCGAATTTAATGTCAGCATCTCAACGAATGGTGGAGCAAACTGGACGAACATTTGGAGCTTCGATGATATGAGCATGGGGGTGCCACCGAATCCATTTACCGACTGGAAATGGTACAATACGAATTATCTAGATCAAAGCCCTATCGATTTATCTGATTACATCGGGCAGAACAATGTAAAGATTGCGTTCCAATACTATAGCAATACAACAGCATCTGCAGATGTCCAGGAGTTTAGTATCGATGATATCGAAGTGATTGCTGAGGGGACCGGGACTAATTTCACCTGCAATGCGGGAGGTCCATACAGTTGGTGGTGGCCGATGCAATATGAATATTTCCCCAATGGTGTTCGTTTCCATGGAAATGTCACCAATGGAACCGTTTTCACACAATACTTGTGGGATTTCGGTGATGGAAATACGAGCATCTCCATTCCACTGAACGCAGATCCCGTCCATTTCTATAATGATGTGGGGACCTTCAATGTTACTTTAACAGCAAAAGATACTACCTTCACACCAACTCGTATCGCTAGTTCCACCACAACTGTCACTCTCTTCCTGCTCAAGCCACCTCAGATTAACATCACTGCACCACTGTTTTCGATGGGCATTAAAGCCACTATTAATAACGTCGGGGATTACGATTGCGTGCTTGTGCGTTGTTGGATAAACGTCTCATGGGGTCCCTTACAGCTCCGTGAGAAGACGGTAGCTCAAGGGATTATTGTTAATCTACATGCTGGGTCATCAACAACCATTCAAAGCCAAGGATATTTCTTTGGGATGGGGAGGATCCATATCATGATTACCGTGTATCCCGAGAACCAACCGGGTCTCATCAAGAGTTTCAATGGATTCAAAATAGGGCCGTTCGTCATCATCACATCAGAAGGATGAGGAGTAGATACAACCCAGAATCCCCCCTTTTTTTTTTCTTTATTTTTTCTTTAAGTATTTTTTCACCAGCTCCAGGGCACAAAGGTTCCCACACATGGAACAAGCTGAGGTATCCTCCGATGGCGATCGTTTCCTCCGATACTCCTTGGCTTTGGTTGGATCGATGCAGAGTCTGAACATCTTCTCCCAATCAAGAGCCTCCCGGGCACGACTGAAGGACGCATCGACATCCCTGTCGATTCCTCTCGCAAGATCAGCAGCATGCGCGGCGATCCGAGTTGCGATCACTCCATCCCGGACATCCTGTTTATCCGGAAGGCATAGATGTTCCGCTGGCGTCACATAACAAAGGAAATCAGCACCACAGAACCCCGCGAACGCACCACCGATTCCACCAACAAAATGATCATACCCTGGGGCGATGTCGGTCACCAAAGGCCCCAGGACAAAATAGGGAGCATGGTCCGTCACGGTCTTCATCACCTGAATATTCGCTTGGATATCTGAAAGAGGCATATGACCAGGCCCTTCCACCATGGTCTGCACCCCTGCATTACGTGCCTTCTCCACGAGCTCACCAACCAGCAACAACTCCTGGAGCTTCGCCCGATCATTCGAATCAGCAAGCGCGCCAGACCGCATCCCATCACCAAGGGAGAGCGT
>DAJP01000071.1:32271-37483 GCA_002496355.1 Euryarchaeota archaeon UBA346
CGTTTCGCAATCTCTAAAAGATACCCAAAGTCCTTGTAGAACGGGTTCTCCAAATCATGATGCAGGATCCATGCCATGTGGAATGATCCCCCCCGGGAGACCATGGGGATGAGTCGTCGTTGTTTCCGAAGACGCTCTACACTTACTTTAGTAATACCAACATGGACGACCGCAAAATCAACACCCTGTTTCGCCTGATGTTCCACCATCGAGAACATATCATCGCTAGTCATCTCAACAATCGAGCCGCGTTTCTCAATTGCCTCAATCCCTGCTTGATAAATAGGGACCGTCCCAAAAGGAACAGGCACAGTTTTCAACAACCGACGACGAATCGCATCAAGATCACCACCCGTGGATAAATCCATCACCGCATGGGCACCAGCGGTAACTGCGACCTTTGCTTTCTCCACTTCCTCGTTTATATGACAATACTCACGGGACGTCCCGATATTCGCATTAACCTTCACCCGCAGACCCTCCCCGATTCCAAGCGTTGAAGGCGCATGAATCGGATTACAGGGAATGACGATATGACCAGCAGCGATCCTCCTACGGAGCACGTCCAAAGACGTCTTCTCAGCTGTCGCCACCTGCCTCATCTGCACCGTCGTCTTCCCTTGTTTTGCCGTAGAAATCTGCGTCATAACATCCACCTAACAGCTTCACTCTCTTAAATCTTTCAATACACTCGGAAGACAACAAAAAAAGAAAAAAAACACAGACACCATGACAAGGAAACCATAACACTAAAAACAACATGCCCTATACAGACCCTTGAAAATATTTTTATGGGCGAGATAATGGAATCCATCCTCAAACTCTTCTCAGATCATGGGACGTTCGTCCTCCCCGATGCACTCACCTATATCCGCTCAAAAGAAAAACCAGATGATTTCGCCGCATTCCTCATAAAAAACCTCAGAGAATATCCCTTATTCCTCGAACTAGATGCCATAAAGAACATCGAATCATCAACCCAGCAACTGATTGAAACCCCTCTGACTATCCCACCACCGCAAACCCTGCCACAACCAATACCTGGGGTCGAAAAAACCATTGAAAAGGAGTTCCAAAAAAAGATGCTCTCAAAAATATACAATAAATCAAGCTTCCCAAAAGAGGTCAACGAAGAAGAAGACGAAGAAGACACCGAAGAAGAACAACCACCTCAAGAGGAAAAAAAACCACTCCAGCCCCTTGACCTAAAAACCGTGAAAAGCTGGAAGCCACTCGCAAAGGAATACACTTCTGAAGTTTGCATCATCAATGATATCACAGGGAAACGAAGCAGCGAGGGAACCACCCAGGATTTCGTCACCCTCTTCAGAGAACGCTACCAGGGGATCCGAAAAATCCTCACCAGCCAACGACGAGAGATCTCTCAATTCATCCCCATCGACCGGATAAAGAAAACCATGACTGATGTCCAACTCATCGGCATCGTGAAAAACGTCAAAACCACCCATAATGGTCATCGCCTCATCGAAATCGAGGACGACACCGGCTCTGCAGCGCTCATGGCGTTGAAAAGCAACACAGAGATAATGCAGCTAGCTAGTGAGGTGATGCTTGATGAGGTCATCGGGGTGGTTGGAAAAATCAGCAAAAATAAAGACCTCATCATACTTCAAAACATCATCTACCCTGACATAAAAATGCATCAAGACAGAAAGCGGATAGAACCGCCCCTCTGTGTCGCGTTCCTCTCCGACGTCCACATCGGAAGCAAGATGTTCATGGATTCTGAATGGAATGCGTTTCTCCGCTGGATCAATGGGGACCTTGGGAATTTCAGGCAACGAGATGTTGCCAGCAAACTCAAATACCTCGTGCTCCCTGGTGATCTCGTGGACGGTATCGGCATTTACCCGAACCAGGAAAAAGAACTCTCTATCAGCAACATCTATGATCAATACCAGGCGCTTGCCAAGCAATTTGAATACATCCCTGACCATATCACGATCCTGCTCCAACCAGGGAATCATGATGCGGTACGACCCGCGGAACCACAACCAGCGTTTGAAAAAGAAATACGTGATCTCTTCTCCGGAAAAGAATTCATTTTCATCGGAAATCCCTCCTATTTCTCGCTCCATGGTGTAAATATCCTATCCTACCATGGACAAAGCCTGCTAGACTACTCCACGAACATTCAATCCCTGAACTACAACGAGCCAACGGAGGTCATGAAGCTCATGCTGAAGAAACGGCACCTCGCTCCGACCTACGGGGGGTATACCCCTCTAGCCCCAGAGCATGTGGATTATATGCTCATTAATGAGGTTCCTGATATCTTCGTCACCGGTCATGTCCACACTTCATCGATTGACAATTATCGTGGTGTCACCCTCATCAACGCCTCCAGCTGGCAGTCACAGACGTCTTACCAAAAGATGATGAATTTCGTCCCGGATTCTGCAAAACTCCCTCTCGTCGATTTGAAGACCGGTAGTGCCACCGCCATGGATTTCAGCAAAACAACCATATAAATAAAAAAGAAAGATATACTTCTATTTTTTATCTATAAGAACACAAACCTTTAAGTGAGTCACCGCCATGTAGAAATTGTTTATTTTCAGAGCATGAGAATTATGGATGGGGAGACGTCCAGAGATATCGCTGCAAGTCCAGCTATGCGTGCATATTTTCAACAGCTTCAGCAGGATATCGACGCATGTTATGCTCTTGCGAACGCTGCACGTCGTAAAGGATGCGATCCTGAGCTAACCGTGGAAATCCCCCAAGCCCTTGACCTTGCCGCCCGCGTCGAACAACTCGTTGGACCAGAGGGGATCGCCCCGAAAATCAGACAAGCAACCAACAAAATCGGCAATCGAGAATTGGTTTCACTTGAGATCTCACGGATGATTGCAGATCGGAAAACGTATCGCTTCGACACGATAGAACAAGCATTGGATCAGGCGATCAGAACAGGGCTTGCTATCCTCACTGAAGGAGTCCTTGTAGCTCCGCTTGAAGGTATTGCAGAGGTACGAGTCGGTCGGAACAACGATGGCACTAACTACGTCGACTTATACTTCTCAGGACCCATCCGAAGCGCAGGAGGAACCGGTCAGGCGATGAGCGTCCTGATCGCGGATGTCGTCCGTCGTGACCTTGGTATCGGTCGGTATATCGCCACGCAGGGGGAAATCGAACGGCTCAAAGAAGAAATCCCCTTATATAAACGTGTACAGCACCTGCAATATCTTCCCTCGGTCGATGAAATCGACCTCATCATGAAGAACTGCCCGATCTGCATCAATGGTGAAGGAACCGAGGATGAGGAAGTCGCGGGATATCGAGACCTCCCTCGGGTTGGGACCAACCGTTTACGAGGAGGTGCTTGTCTTGTCATTGCTGAAGGTCTGTGCCTGAAAGCACCAAAGATCAATAAACACATTAAAAAGATGAAGCTCCCGGGCTGGGAGTTCCTCGAACCATTCGTCAACAAAGGAGTAGAACCCACCAAAGAGAGTGGGGAGATCCCGATGATTCCCCCCTCCTACAAATACATTGGTGAGGTTATCGCAGGTAGACCTGTACTGTCTCATCCCTCCAGGAAAGGAGGATTTCGTCTGAGATACGGGCGGGCACGTACCGCGGGACTAGCCTCAACGGCGATCAGCCCTGCGACCATGTTCATCCTCGATAGCTTCATTACGGTCGGCACGCAGATGAAAACCGAACGACCAGGGAAAGGAACGATTGGCACACCCTGCGATCAAATCGAAGGTCCTATCGTCCTGTTACAGAACGGAGACCTCATCCAGATCAATGACGTCAAGGACATCCGTAGCGATATCAAAAAAATCATTGACCTTGGTGAGATCCTCATTCCCTTCGGGGAGTTCATCGAAAACAACGCGTACCTTCCCGACGCATCCTATGTCTATGAATGGTGGGTTCAAGAACTCCAGAACATCCTTGGCATCAACCCACCAAACAACACCTATACTGCTCTCATCGAAACAGAACAGAGTCTCCAACAGAAAATCAATCAGGACTTCGGAAGAACATTGGACATTCACCAGCCCACACCAACCGATGCGTTTCTTCTCTCTGAACGATACCAGGTGCCTCTCCATCCAACCGTGAACCTCTTCTGGCATGATCTCCCAATCCCCGATCAAGTGACTCTCATGACGTACATCAAAGATCAAGGTACACTTCTCACTGACGGACCGTTGACACTTCTCTTACCTAATAACCAAGAAATAAAAAACATCCTTATCGAGCTAGGAGTACTCCATACCCAACGGGAAGGAACACTGCGAATCACCCAGTACGCCTACCCCCTGATCCGTTGCTGTGGTCTTGACATTAAAGAAGGGACCATTGTAACGACTGACCGATGGAGGAAACGCTCCGAGGGAGAAACAACTCTTACATTCGTATCAGCACTCGCAGGGGTACACATCCGGCCTCGTGCACCGTTCCGCATCGGCACTCGCATGGGTCGACCAGAAAAAGCATCTCCCCGGAAAATGCGACCACCACCACACGTCCTCTTCCCCCTAGGAGATTACGGGGGAAATCAACGTCTTGTGAAAAACGCTGCAGAGAACGTCACCATCGAGGTAGAAGTAGGGAAACGACGATGCCCAAACTGTCATACGATCACATTTCATCTGATCTGCACCTGCGGGACTCACACTGAAGTCATCGAAGGGAAACTGGAGAAACAACAGATCAACCTTTCTGAAGAACTCGAAAAAGCACAAAAGAACCTTAAAGAACATATCCTCCCAGAGACCATCAAAGGAGTCATTGGGACGATCTCGAAACATAAGACCCCTGAACCACTCGAGAAAGGCATCCTTCGGGCTAAACATAACGTCTATGTGTTCAAAGACGGGACCATCCGGTTCGATATGACCGACGCTCCCTTAACTCATTTTAAACCGAGAGAAATCGGTGTGCCCTTGAAACGATTGAAAGAACTCGGGTACATAAAAGATTATTTAGGAAATGAGCTCCAATCTGAAGAACAGATATGTGAATTGAAAGTCCAGGACGTTATCGTTTCAGATTCTTGTGCTGAGTATTTTGTGCAAGTGTCAAAATTTATTGATGATTTATTGACGAAGTTTTATGATGTTCCTCGATTCTATAAGGTGAAGAAAAACCAGGATATCGTTGGACATCTCGTTGTTGGACTCGCACCACACACCTCCGCTGGAGCACTCGGTCGTATCATCGGATTTAC
>DAJP01000119.1 GCA_002496355.1 Euryarchaeota archaeon UBA346
ATCATATGAAAAGGAAATGGTTGGCAATAGGAATCATTCTCTTGTTCGTGGGACTCAACTCTCTATCAAGTACCACTCTCGGGAAAACATGGTTGTATGCTCATGTTGATTGTCATATCGAAGGTGTACCCTCTGACGCGGTCACCTGGGATTACGCGTCTCCACAAAACAGTTTTATAAAATGGGTAGTAATTCATTTAGACTTTAATTCCTCGAAAGGTAACGGGTCAATGATCCTAAAACCAATAGCAAGATCTGCTCTATCTTATGATTTTCCTGAAGATTTTACTTCTCTGAAAATCTTGTTCATTTATAATTATCTTGGTGGCATCATTTTTCAGCTAGGAGCTGGTGATGATTATAATCTTCTCTGCCGTGGAAATGGTCTATATGTTGAGGTCAATTGAAGTAAAAATCATCTTCAGGACTCAGAATATGTTATTTATAGGAGAACATTGTTATAAAATTGTAAAGGAGGAATGAAAATTATGAAGAGAGGGATAATTTGTATCCTTGTTTGTATGCTGATGATATTAACAACAGTTGTTCCTGTATCGGCACACGCAGTATTGAAAACGACAGCTCGCCCTCTGATTACAGGGAATATTTTGTATGTTGGAGGTTCAGGATCAAATAACTATACGAAAATCCAAGATGCCATTGATGATGCAAATTCAGGATACACCATTTTTGTCTACCGGGGGACATATTTTGAAAATCTGATGATTTCCAAATCAATTACCTTGCAGGGAGAAAACAAAGAAATCACGATCATTGATGGACAAGAACAGGGAAATGTTATTTTTATTTCTAAAGATCATGTCACAGTAAGGGGATTCACCCTTCAAAGAGGTGGCTGGGGACATTATGCAGGGGTGTGGATTGATAATGTCAATTTTAACAAGATTGAGGGAAATGTAATTCTCGATAACCATTTTTGGGGCATCTGTTTAAATGGTTCAAGTTTTAATACAATAAAAAGTAACACAATCTCACTAAACAACCTTGGGATTGAAGCGGGTGGACTCGGTTTTAATGGATACACAGGACGTACTTCGAATTATAATATCTTTACAAACAATGTAATCTCATCAAATGAATATATAGGGATAGGATTTGGTTCGTCGAAGCGGAATCTATTTTATCAGAACATTCTGTCGAATTCATCAATTGGCATCTCTTTTTGGCACAATATCAATAATGTGATTTATAAAAACGTGTTCATCGATAATGATGTTGGTCTCGAACTGCAATTTTCAAGACAAAATATAATCCTTAGCAACAACTTCTTAGATAACCAACAAGACGCTTATTTTTTAATGGAACATTTAATCCAACGGAATATATTCCTGAGAAATTATTGGAATGCCTCGTCGCAACTTCCCTTTGTTATCCATGGTGGTTTTCTTGCATTAAATCGCTCTTTTAACAATCCTTTCAAATGCATACAGATAGATTGGCTTCCGACACAAAAACCTTATGACATCCCTGGAATGGAATAATGGATAAGAAACCTCTGATTGGTGTAAGTATCTGTACTATAGTTCTTCTTGTTCTGGGTTCGTTGAGTAATGTGGTGGGAAATCAGTCTGTCACATCAACTGTGAACGATTCACCGTTGTTTCAAATAAGGACGCAGAGAGCAACGAATCAAAGGGAGAATATCCTTACATCTAAGTATCTTGGAATAGGAAAAGGAAATCTATTGAAATTTTCAAGTAGGGATAATAAGACTGAAAAGTTGAAAATGGCCATCGATATCATCAATAGATTGGATGATAAAACATTTGAACGATTTACAGAATTTTTCATCCAACGAATAAAGCAGGATGATTCATTAAAAGAAACGAACCCAAATGATATAATAAAAGGGCTTAAATTGATTAAATCAAATCCAATATCTATCATTATTCCTTTTACAAACCAGAATAATGGATATGAAACACATTCAGGTTATTCCTCTTGCCCTTGGATTCCAGGTTGCTATATTGGTCGTTGCATTGAGGCAATAATTGGAATAATAATCATTATTTTATTACTTACCTTCTCTGATTGGCCTAACACACTTACCTGCGTATCTTATAATTATATGTGTTTATTAGGGAAAAAATCATGATAAGGAAATGTTTCGCGATAGGAATCATTCTCTTGTTCGTTGGTGTGACCATAGCACCAACTATCAACTTTCAGGTTGTCAAAGCATCCCAGGATGATGACCTTGTGGAAG
Organism: Euryarchaeota archaeon UBA346; assembly: GCA_002496355.1. Lineage (GTDB taxonomy): Archaea > Thermoplasmatota > E2 > DHVEG-1 > DHVEG-1 > SM1-50. The sequence continues at coordinate 2,228 of DAJP01000119.1, forward strand.
TCACCGCCCAAGCCTGTGGCATCCAGGGATATGGGGATACTACGGTGAAACTCACCAGAGAACAATATCAAGACTTGGAACAGTATTTGGTTGAGTTCAGGGCAAGGTTGAACCAGACATCAACAAGGGATGAAGCAGTTCCTATCTTCAAGGATGCTGTGGTGGAGTTGGATAAGTATGGGTTGTTGCCAATGGGGATGAGTGTTGAGAAGGCACTACAATTAGTTATTAGAGAAAATCAAAATGAGAGATTATTGAATTTTCAACAACGATTTGAGATTTTTCCTAGATGTTTTAATGTTTTTTGTCTTTTATCGATGACTGCTACAATGGATTTGAATTCGTATATAAGATTTATATTTCCAATCGGACCTGTGTTACTTTTAAGTTATCCATTATTATTGTTATTGGCGAAAATAGGGGCACAATATCTAGTTAATGAGATTATTGGAATTCTAGCTTTTTTTTGTTTTTTCAATCCTTTAAAACTAATGAACATTATCGTTATAATGGAATTCTTTGAAGACTTTCATTCAATTGGTCTAAAAGGTATTGTCAATAGTGATTGTAGTAATGATGTTTTTATGTTAATCGGATATACTGGATTATACCTTGTATTTCTTAATAATGAGAAAGTAATAGACAAAATATCTTTTTTAGGTTCTGCACTTGCTGTTGTATAATTGTAAAGACACCATCCGAAATTGTCTGAAATGATGCCTGAATCTTATGAATGCTGAACCAGATGTATCTGTTTTGTTTAGCGATAGAAGTAAATATGATGTCGGGGGATAACCCTGTTCGTTCTTTTGAGCACGAAAAGCATAACAAGTGATATACGTATCTCTACGTATGGTAAAAAAACATCTTAACCTTTTTATTGAAACGGATTTGACAGAAAAAGCAAAGGCACATGGACTTGTAATAAGTAAGTTTTTAGAGAACAAATTACAGGAGTATTTTCAGTTTTTTGATGATGTGAGAATTGTTCCTTATAATGAAGAACGCCGAGGAGGAGATTTGAACTCCTGCGGAGCCGAAGCCCCACGAGCTTTCCAGGCTCGCGCCGTACCGGTCTGAGCCACCTCGGCAAAACCAACGACCGCAATACTATTCCTATTTATGTTTTTTTCCAGATAGATGGATACGTCCCTTTATTCATTAGCACACGCTCAAGGGACGCACAGATACCTGTATCCTTTTCAATGACCTGCACAGAAGGTATGTGCATCTTCACTAACGCGACACCTTCACCTTTTAAAGACAACACTGCTGCGATCTCATCAGTAGTCATCTCATCAATCTCAACGACCCCGGGGATCGCAAGATTCGCCCCATGGCACAATGCGTCAATAGCAGAATCACGAACAATGATCTTTGGGACGACCTCCAGCAGTCGCTCCATGCAAAGGATCGTCTTACGCAGCTCTACATCATCACCATCTTCCTTCCAGAATAGATACGCATCCTTGACATCCTGCAGGTTCACCCCAGACTCTTCAGTGATATTCCCCACTCGTGTCCGTCTCAGCTCGATAAGCTGAGCACCACACCCAAGCTTCTTCCCAATATCAACACACAAGGTCCGAATATAAGTCCCTGCTTCACACCCGACCCGGAATAACACCTCAGTCCCCTGTATCTCAAGGACTTCCAGATAATACACCTCCCTCGTCCGCCGCACTCGTTTCACAGCAGAACGCAGCGGAGGCATCTGAGAAATCTTCCCAACAAAACCAGCACAAGCCTCACGGATCTTCTTTTCATCCACCTGCTTATGAAGCTTCATCAATGCGACATATTCCTTACCTGCCACAAGAAGCACCTGCAACGCACGAGCAGCATCACCAAGTGCGACAGGAAGCACACCAGTGACCGCAGGGTCCAACGTTCCCCCATGCCCTGCTTTCTCAATCTCAAGAGCTTCCTTTACCCAAGCGACCACTTGATGAGACGAAGGACCAGCAGGTTTATCCAGATTGATAAACCCATTATTCAAGAGCTCTCGGACAGTACGTTGCCCAGGAGCCTTACCGTAATGCGCATTTGTATTCGCAGAAGTCTTAATCAATCGTTTCCTTGGTTTTAACGATGGCAACGAAGCATTTTTCTCAGACATTGTGACTCACAGAATAACAGAAGGATATAAAAACTCGTTTATTGCCGGACGTGGCGAAGGATAATCTCCATGATCTGCTCAGGGGTCTTGTCCCCTGCGTCGATAACCACATCATAAATAGAGGTATCTGATACATCGATACCATAATACTTTTTATATCGGGTCGCCTCGCTTTTCTCCCGTTTCACTATCTCTTTTTTCCTATTCTTGATATCACCCTGTTCTCGTTTGACGATACGACCTGCACGAATGGTGATGTCCGCCTGCAGCAGGACCTTCAATGCAGGGATATGGTTCTGATATGCAAGCCACCCAGAAAGACGCCCCTCAAGGATGACATTACCCTCCTTTAGAATGCCAAGTTGATATCGGTCCAGCTCCTCATCGATATCACGATGCGATTCACAATATTTCCCGAACTCCTCAAGAGACATCTGATGTTTTTCTGCGAGTCGACGGAAGATCTCCCCAGAATAGACATAACGGATCCCCAGATGTTGCTCTAAAAGTTTCGCAACAGTGGTTTTCCCCGTCCCTGGAAGACCACTGATGGTGATCGTGGTCATGGTTCCCCTATTTCGCTGCTGGTCGGATGGTTTTTCGCATATTCTGCCACCAGTTCGACCAGCTTATCCACTTTAAGCCCTGTCGTATCAGCGAGCCGGCCAGATATGAGAATATCATATACAGTAAAAACCAGTTTGACATAATCCAACCATTCCGCGCAAATAAAGACGCACCACTGCCCCAAGGAACCGTGAAGTAAACATAAGAAACATTCCCTAAGAAATAGGTCAACCAGATGAAGATCGGGGCGATGAAGAGGAATAAAAAGAACATCGATTTCATCATCCCACCAGATGACTGCGTCGTCATACGCATGATCTGAGGCTGCATTTTCATAAGCTTCTGAAGACGATTGTTGTTCCCTTCTTTGCGTGCTTTTGTGATCTCTTTATTAAACGCTTTACTTGCTTCCTGGGCTTGACCCATTGCTTTCCAATTCGTGAACAAATGGGTGAAGAACGATGAGAGGAACACGACAATAACCCCTGCAAGCACAATGGTAAGCAGGGGATTTGCTCCGCCAAATCCAATCAAAGGGGCGAACACAGAATTAAGAGAGGATGCGACAAGGTTTCGAATATTTGCATCACCAAAGATAAGAATCATGACAAAAAGCAGGAGCATAAGAAGCAGCATTTGCCCTGCTTGTGCGACATCATCAAGTTTTCTCATCGTATCACAGGCTCGGCTTCTTTTACCGCTGCGTCCAGCGCATTGTCATGGTTAAAGACGATTTTTACCGTTGCTCCAGTGAGAGTTGCATACGACATGGCTGCTGCTCGGTTCATCATCTGATGTTCCGCGATTTTTTCAACAGAATCCGGGTCTCGGTTCCTTGTTGTATCCTTCGCCCGTCGGTTATAGATCTCCAATGGGTCTGCTTCGACGATCACAATCGCAGTCGGGTTTAATTTCCGCAGGACCCATTCGGGGAGCCCCGGCATATATCCTTTTGGCGTCTTGACGGTGCAATGGGTGTCAACGATGACGTTTTTCATCTTCCCGACCTTCTCAGCGGTCTTAATCTGAAGCTGTTTCTGCTGATCAAGGCTCAGTTTCCTCATCTCATCCCGGTCTTTCACCAGTTTGAGCTCCATTGCGATATCGCTCATGACAGACCCAAAGGTAACAAAGGTGATATCTAGTCCCTCTGCCGCTTTCTGCATTACTGTGGTTTTCCCCACCCCGGGTATTCCGGTTACGACAATGACTCCCATTATCTACCTCACTACTCTGCTCCGAAGAATCCTCTGAGTATCGGATGCATCTCCATCGCTTGTTCTTTTGCTATTTGCTCATATAGTTGAATCATGATACCTACGGTCAGAAGCACTCCAGTACCACTGGCGTTTCCAAGCGTTCCAATCGCATCTGCCCCGGCAGCAAGCGCACCGACAGCAGCACCACCAATCACAGTCACTACAGGGATGTAACGTTCCAGTACTCGTCCTAATACACGTGGATCTCGTCTGAACCCAGGCATGACCATCCCTGAGTTCTGGATCTGTTTTGCCACATCCGTGGGTCCCATGTTGGTAGTTTCTATCCAGAATTTCGCAAACAAGATTGATCCGAAGATCATAATTGTCAAGTAAATGAGAGTTTTTATCGCAAACTGCCATGGCGCATGACCACCGTATCCTCCACTAAGCATCGGAATTAGCCAGCTGTTCACACCATTGAGGTTTGAGAGATACCACGCTCCTCCAGCGATCGGTGACGTGGAACCACCCGATGTATCATATGCTCCTATCCACCATTGACCCCCGATCCCAGGTAAACCCTTCAGACCGGGATGGGTATAAAACAATAACGCGAACATGTTGATGTTTGCTAACAGTGCTGACATCAGAATGACCGGGATGTTCGATGCATAAATGAGTCGGATCGGGTACCTTCCTCGAGCACCACGGACTTTCGCATGCGCAAGGGGTAGCTCGATACGTGATGATTCAGTGAACGTTACAATAAGGAAAATCGCTATTGTTCCGATGAGAGGGACAATCGCATTCTGAAAACCACCATGACCAATGAAGAGGTACTGGAATCCACCATCTACCATATCCCCCAACGACATTTGAGAGGCCATATAGTATGTTCCAGGGATCGTTCCTGCTGGTGGATTGGAGATACTGAGTGGTTGAGCCGACTGGGTTGGTAACCAGTTGAACAGTCCCGTGAAAATAGATTGTGAGACACCAGCAGCAATGAACAACGAGATACCTGAACCAATCCCCCATTTGGAGATTAGCTCATCCATAAGAAACACAAGGTACGCTCCCATGAACAACTGTAAAATGATGATAAGATCAGCCCCGAGTCTACCGCCGACCAATCCGATTAAACCTTCACTGGGACTCAGATACCCGTAGACCTGAGGGATGGCTTCGATGAAGATCATGGCGATGACTAATACTTTCTGGCTTCCTTGGTAGATCGCTTTATCCTCTTTTTTTGTTAAATCGAGTTTAATGATTTTTGCACCAACGAAGAGTTGAAGAATAATCGATGCAGTAACGATAGGTCCAATACCAAGGTGCATGATTGAACCAGATGCACCGGCCATAATGGCTCGATAACTGGCAAACATGTCCAGGACTGTCCCACTGACACCATAGATCATGATGTTGGTCAGAGCGAAATAGAGTATCAGACATAGAATGGTCCAGAAGATCTTCGATCGGAAATTCACATGGACCTCTGGCTTTCGTACTGCAGGCCAGCGTTCGATTAATGGTTTTAATACGTATAACCGGCTCTTCTTCTCTTCTGCCATAGTAAATACCCTTATTCTTCTAGTTTTACTTCTCCACCATGTTCAGCAATTTTCTCGATTGCCTTCTGAGATGCGGATTTCACCTTTATTTTATATCCGTGTTCGACAAGTCCTCCACCTAAGAGTTTGTCAAATCCTTCTTTGGAGAGGTCAATTTCTTTCTTGCCATGGAACCTTTCATCCAGTTGACCGACATTGATAATCCGGTCGTCCTTGACAAGACTGGGGTCACGTTTAAATCCATGAACACCGAAATGATCAGGCATATATTTCAGCATGTACATATGTCTGTGTTTATGAAGACCAGCGTTTCCTCTGCCACCTCGTAAACCTGAGCCACGGCCACCTTTCTTTCCTTTCCCATGTGTCATGGATCCCCTGAATTTCTTCGTCTTTGTTCGTGCCATATCAATCACGTTCTAATTTCTTCTTTGTACTTTTAAAGTCGAAAGCACATAAAGTACGGTATTATTATCTTTTCGGATGTGTTCCATACGAGAGACAGGGCCGGGAAACAGCGGTTTTTCCTGTTTTTTCATTATGGCTTACCTCTCGTCATGTACGATATTTTTGTGAGGGGGCAATAGTCGAAGAGTTATTAAAATGTTCTAGTTTTTGTTTTTCTGCGCCAATAGGTATTTGTTATTTTTATCAAGGTCGATGAAAAGGTCCGCGACCTCTATGAGTTTATGTGAGGTGGTCCTCCCAAAGGCCATGACCTCGGTCCTGCATCCAAGGCTTTTTGCATGATCCAGGAGGTCTGAGAAATCACCATCGCCACTGATGAGAACGACAGTATCAAGCTTTGGTGCGAGACGCATGACATCCATGGCAATCCCGACATCCCAATCACCTTTCTTTGCTCCTCCTAAAAATACTTGGAGGTCTTTTGATCGTACTTCAAATCCGATCTCCTCAAGCACGGTATAGAAGGTTTGTTCATCTTTGACATCTGCTTTTATGACGTAGGCGATCGCTCGAACCAGTTGGCGTTCTGCGATTGCTTCTTTTAACAGCGTCTTGAAATTTACTTTTTTGTTATAGATGTTTTTTGCTGAATAATACATGTTTTGTACATCGACAAACACGCCGATTCTTTGGTCTCTATTTCTTCCTTGCGACATGTGTATTCACACTATTTCTTTCACCAATGTGAAATTGCTTTTATTTTATTATCATTGTGGTCGTTATCTTTGCTATGTTGCGGTGTCATCTGTTGGTACTTATTCGGAGAAGAGTCACCTTGTAGTTCACGACTTGTTTGTAATGAAAATCAAAAAGCCATTTTATCGGGAATTCATAGTCTTTTTGAAGAGTGATTTCCCCGTGCAATGCGGTTATCATTTTTTCCAGGAAAGGGATGGTTTTTTTCAAATGGAATGAATAGATGATGGAGGCGATTTCAAATCCTTTTTCAATGAATTTTCTGTCTGCCTTTAGGTTTGCTTTTTGCGCTCCGAATGGTGGGTTCATAATAACCGTGTCGCAGGTGGTCTGTATCGAGGTGATATCTTGAGTGTAGAACTCTATTGAATGCTTGTGTGCTGCTGCATGGTCTTGTGCGATTGCGATGACGTTTGGGTCGATGTCGTATCCCTGGACTTTTTCGGCTCCCATGAGGAACGCACCTGTCGCAAGGATGCCGGTGCCGCAACCGAGATCAACCACGACTTTGTCTTGGATATCTCCCCAGTTATATGCCGTGAATATGACGTCTGCTGCGATCGTTGCTGGAGTCGTGTATTGTTCGAGGTGTGGGTTTGGTTTGGTTGGTTTTGGGAGTTGTTGAAGGATGATTTCCAGCTGACGTTGTTTCATGGCGAAGGGAGGAAGGGCGGTATGTTTACTAATAGTTTTGTATCCAAAAATTTTATTTGCTCGTGGTGGTTCTAGGGTGTCCTCTGGGCTCGTAGATCAGCGGAAGATCGCCCCCTTGGCATGGGGGAGGCCTCGGGTTCAAATCCCGACGAGTCCATTTGACTTCAAAGGTGTTTCTGATTTTTTCTCCTGGAACACTTGCAGTGTTATAATAAATATTCCGTGTCATAGATGTTGTAAAGGAAATTTAAATGTATAGTTTTTAATATTTATATTAAAATACAAAAAGTATAAATATGGGAGAAGCTGTTGGTGGGGTAACATATATAAAAAGGTTTTAGTCGAATGATACGAACAAAAGTCATCAATGATTCCACTGATCTGGTTTCCATCATCAGAGCATTTGATTCCTCCACAAAAAAAGAAGTTTTTATGGAGATATCAAAAGACTGGATTCCATGTAGTATCATCCTGGGCAAATTCGGTGAGGATGGTCAAGCCGCCCTAGAATTCTTTGATAAAATGAAACTCGCTGAGACGAAATGGACCACCCCGGAAGAAGGCGTCGACGGAAAACCTCAGAAGATGTACCGCTCGTTTTACTCGCTTTTTAACATCAACATCTCCTGCCCTGTCAACGAAATCAGTGAAATTTTCAACGTCTCCTCCTTAAATGAGTTCCAGTTCAAAAAACTCGAGGAAGACATCTATGAGTTCATCGGTGACACCGGCACGTTCGCAAACAAGGTCTCGGAAAAATTCGGCATCTCCAACACCGCATTAAAAGCATTGGTAAAACGATCGAACAAGTTCCAATATACTGGGTTGAAAATCACTCGAACACTTCCTGGGCCTGAGAGCAACTAATTTTTTTTTCACAATAGTTTTAAGCCATTTCACTATTCCAACCTCAATGGATTATCTTATCATCGTTCAGGCGTTTTGGATCGTGATCCCGATCTATGTTGCGAACGCAAGCGCAGTCATCGTTGGTGGCGGCACTCCCATTGATTTTGGAAAAAAATGGAAGGATGGACGTCGGATCCTTGGTGATGGAAAAACCTGGAGAGGACTTTTCTCGGGAACCTTTCTGGGGATGACTGCTGGTTTTGGTCTTACGGTGGCAGCCTCTTATCTTTCCGCAAGTGGATATGGGTTTCTTGGACTGACAGACTTTGAAGGATTTCCCTCCATGATCCTGATTCTTTTCTCTTTGTGTTTTGGTGCGTTGCTTGGGGATGTCATTGAAAGTTTCTTCAAACGACGCATCGGTAGGGACCGTGGACAGGATTGGATCCCCTTTGATCAGCTTGATTTCATCGTCGGGGCACTGATTTTTAGTTTCCTGATAAGTGAGCTCCTTTATGTCCTGCATCTTGCCAGCATCCAGTGGTTCTTTGCCAATATCACCATTTGGCATGCCCTTGTTCTTCTCATTGTCACCCCGTTCATTCATATCACCGCGAACGTCCTTTTCAGAAAGATTAAGAAGAAACAAGCAAAAAATATAAGAGTCTGATGAGAATCTGTTCGTATCTGTTGTTCTGGCGGGAGTATGCGGAAACAAAAAACCTCTCAGAAAAAAGTCTCTCAAAAAACGATGACTGTCACCATGAATAAGGATCTGAAACAATGGATTTCCACAGAGGACCACGCAGGCATTTCGGAGACGCTACAGACTCATACGAAGGAAAGGAAACCAAGGGGAAAATGCGGTATCTGTCGAGTCCATCCTGCGAAAGCTATTTGTATTAAATGCGGGGAGTCGGTGTGCACCTCTTGTTTTTTTACCATGGTCGGACTATGTCAGAACTGTCTCTCAAAGGAAACGATTGAGAAATGGAAAAATAAAAAGACGGATTGGAAAAAGATCCTTGATGTCGACTGGGTCGATTAGAGCTGGTGTTCTCTTTTGAGTCGCTCGCCTTCTAAGGATAATGCGAGCATGGCTCGAGCAGCTCGCCAGGATGATGGGTAGATGGGTACTCCGACTGCTTTAAGGTCAAGGACTAAGTCTTCGAATTCTTTCCCGCCGACCCAGCAACCAAGGATCGGTTTTTCGTATTCATGGTGAAGCTTCTGCTGATGGATCATTTTTAGGATGGCACCAGCGTATTCTCGAGGTCGAGCGTACCCCGCATGGACTGATGCGACGATGATTCCATCGATGTTCTCATCCTCGAGAAGTGCTCGTGTCGATGCCCAGTACCGGTAGAACCCAGCATCTGCGACAAGATCAACAGGGTTGTTTGGTTTGACGAGCCCTGGGACGATTTTTTCTATTTCTTTGAAGGTTTTTGGGGAGAGTTTTGGGACAGCAAGACCGTTTGCCTCACAGGCATCGGTAAGCAGGATCCCTAGTCCACCACCATTGGTGATGATACCGATGCGATTACCTCTTGCCGCTGGTTGTCCGGCAAGTGCTCGTGCCATATCGAAGAGTTCCACAAGGTCTCTGCATCGGATTCCACCTGCTTGTTTGATGGCCGCACTGTATAATTCGTCGCTTCCTGCCATGGAACCGGTATGGGACGCGGTCGCTCGGGCACCGGCAGCGCTCAGTCCTGCTTTGACGACCAATATTGGTTTGTTGCAGGCTTTGATGCTGTTCATGAAGTCTCGTCCATGTCGTATCCCTTCGATGTACAGACCGATGACTTTCGTCTCAGGGTCTTTGCTGAAGTAATCGACGAGGTCGTCATCATCGATGTCGAGTTTGTTCCCCACACCGATGATCTTTGAAAGTCCGACAAACTCGTTGTTCGCAAGATAGATCATTCCCATGCCAAGGGCTCCGCTTTGGCTGATGAGCGCAAGGTTCCCTTTCCGGGGCATCCCAAAGACGAAGGAGACATCCAGGTTGTCTGATGCGTTCTTATACCCCATGGTGTTCGGTCCAAGAATTCGTATCCCGGTCCCTTCAACGAGTTTTTTTATGAGTTCTTCTCCCTCGTGATTTCCTATTTCACTATATCCGGAGGTGATGATGATGACCCATTTGACCTTTTTTTTCACGCAATCCTTGATGATTTGTGTTACTATGGGTTCTGGTACAGCGATCATTACAAGCTCGACGAGGCCGGGGATGTCCGTGAGTTTTTTATAGCATTTTAATCCAAGGATTTCCTCTTCGTTCGGGTTGACGGGATAGAGTTTGCAGGAGTAATCTGAGATGAGGATGTTTTTGAGGGAAGCATGCCCGATTTTTGTCGGGTCTTTTGATGCTCCGACGACAGCGATGCTTTTTGGTTTGAAAAATGTCTCAAGGGATTGGTTCATCGATTCTTCCTCTCTTTCCTGTTTATTTTTTTTCAGACATTTGTTTTTATTTACTTAAACGTA
>DAJP01000085.1:0-1425 GCA_002496355.1 Euryarchaeota archaeon UBA346
TGTTGTAACGAAGAACCAAATCAGAAAGATGTATTTCCTTGGTCTGATACTGTCAAAGGTTGTCATTAATTCAAGGATTCAATCAATGGTTCAACAGTATCAATTTAACAATCAGAATATACAGATGGAGATGTATGACGTCATTGAAAAGGATACAACACTCAATACAGAAATTACTCAGTTGAAGGGCTTTGACTGCGATTGTAATAATAAAGATACTACTTTTTATTGGCGTTTTCCTATGATATGTGTTCTTTTGCTTCCTTCAGTATTACTAAATTTCTTTCTTTATATAATAGCGATATTTATCTGGGGATATTTAGGGTTTTATCCACCTGTTCTGTTTTTTGAACATAAGTTAGATAAGTTTGATAGTATTGGATTTAGACTCAGTTGTTTCTGGTGGCATTTTATGTTTTCAGAATGGTGAATCAATGATTAGGAAATGGTTGGCGATAGGAATCATTCTACTGTTCCTTGGTGTGACCATAGCACCAACTATCAACTTCAACACTGTGAAAGCATCCCAGGATGATGACCTGGTGGAAGTCACCACACAAGCCTGTGGTATCCAGGGATATGGGAATACCACGGTGAAACTCACCAGAGAACAATACCAGAACCTGGAACAGTATCTGGTGGAGTTCAGAGCACGGTTGAACCAGACAACCACAAGGGAGGAAGCAGTTCCTATCTTCAAGGATGCAGTGGTGGAGTTGGATAAGTATGGGTTGTTGCCGGAGGGAATAAGTGTTAAATACACACAGAAATTGGTGACAGGTTTGTATCAACATCAAAATATAATAAGGCACCTGAAAACATTGCTTCCTCATCAATTATCTACTCAGGAGGATAATGGTAATATCTTCTGCTTGATTGCGGGATATACTGATCACACTACCTTTGAAAATCCCGGGGGTCTTTTCTTTAATTGGTTATATCGGTATTCCGACAATATTTTGTTACTTGGTATCGGTCTTTATATGTATTTTTTCCTTACTGTTTTTTGCTGGATTAATCCATTCGCAATGTCGAATAGGATCAGTCTGAGTCACAATGGTGGTGTTCCCTCAGATGGGTGGGTTACTACCATTGGTTTGCTTGGAATCAAAAAATTTCAGGGAAACATGCGAGGGGCGCTCCCCATAGATGGAACAAGATGGTCTATGGGTGGCCCAAGCGGGGACACATCAAAAAAATACCCTGCGGCGGTGGGTTTTGTCGGACTGAAAATTGGTATCAGTACTGATGATGTATTCGAGGATTTAATTACGGGTAAATTTTTTATGTATCTTGGCTCAGCGATCTGGACAGAAATATCTACTTTCAATTAAAAAAGAGGAAATTGAGCCATGAAAATGGCTCGATTTGCTTAGATTTATTTTTCCGGTAGCATGTAGGCGATATCATCCCAGGGGTGTCGGT
>DAJP01000085.1:1723-2054 GCA_002496355.1 Euryarchaeota archaeon UBA346
GTCCGATGCTGCGGCCAAGGACGAATAATCCGTTGAGCGCCCCCATCTTGATGTAATCATCGGCCTCTTGTTTCGTCAGCTCTGATCGGAGGAGATCGACAAAACAGATGCCGATACAGCCATCCACGTTCAAAATCAGATTATCTCGTTTTGATGTGGTGATCTTCTCAACCTCTCGCGCGTAGTCAAGCAGAGGGGTACTCTTGAAATGTTTCTTGGCATAGGAGCTGATGATTGTGACTCGCATGTCAGGGTTGTGGATGGATTTTATGAGATGACCGATCCCCTGAATATTGGCTCCCTTTGCTTTCATATCGTCAACGAACTGCTG
>DAJP01000085.1:2400-4453 GCA_002496355.1 Euryarchaeota archaeon UBA346
CATTCCGGAGACAAGAGAGGATATCAGGTCTTTGCCTGCTCGGGTCGCAACGATCGTGTTATGTGCACCAGACACTGCAGGTCCATGATCTGCGGTCACCATGATGGCCATTTCGATGAACTTCGTGGCATAGTCTGGTAACAGTCTCTTAAACCAAAGGATGGACAATACCCCACCAATGCCAATATCCTTTTTGAACACCTCAGAAATCTGCATGTTCCCATAGATGAGTTCCTCGCCACGGTCATCGGAGATAGTGGAGATGAAATTCGCTGGTTTTCGCACTAGTTTTGCTTTGACCGCGGTGTTGTAATCCATCGGGATCTTGACGGTAGGTGGCTCAGGCAGGGGAACAATAATTTTCTTTTTCACCAGGTCCTTGTAGACCACTGCGATTTTCTCACCATAATCATCAAACGAACTGGGGACAATCGCACCAGCTGCCTTGAGCGCTGCGTTCTTTGCATCCGCTGTTTCTGATTCAGACCCGGCTTTTGCACCAGCATGACCGAACTGCACCTCAGTCTTAAACGCCTTAGAACAGGTGCCAGTCACCCACATGACAAGAGGTTTAGTGATCAATTTTTTCTTCAGTGCATCTACGATGGTGTACTCATCGGATCCACCGACCTCGCCAAGACAGACCAGCATCTTGACCTCAGGGTTCTTTTCGTAGCGAAGCAGATGATCAAGTAGCGTAGTCCCAGGATATCGGTCACCGCCGATGGCGATTCCCTCATACAACCCATCCGTGTTCAGAGACACGATGTTGTATGCCTCGTTGCTCAGTCCACCGGATTTTGAGACAAAACCAACGGATCCTGGTCGATGCAGTTTGGAATCCATGATGTTCTCAATGGTCCCACCCGTGTTGCCTATTTTGAATGCACCAGGGACGATGCCTCCGACGGTCGCTGGTCCTATGATGACCTTCTTGAGTTGTTTTGCTTTTACGATCAACTCTCGCATGCGACGCTCGGGGACTCCTTCTGCGATGATGACAACGGTTCGGATCTGTGGGATCGCGAATGCCTCCTCAGTCGATGCTGCAGCGGATCGGAACGATGCGAAGTTGATCATCACATCAACATTCTTGTGCCGGTTCGCCGCGTTCTTCAATGATTTGTAGACAGGGACGAGGATTTCTTTTGGTCCGAAGAAAAACTTCTGGAAGCTGTCGTTCCCTGTCGGGTTGACGATAGCAGCCACAGATGGTGTTTTTCTGCCTGCGACGTAATCGAAATCCAGCATCCGCTGGACCGCATTGGTCTGCATGTTGTAGATGAACGATTGGGTATCTTTATCAAATAACAGGTAGTATTTCTTGCTTGCCATGGTTATTTACCTCCTTTGAGTGCCATACTGACAATCTTGGTCATATGTGTCTCTGGTCCGTAGACCTCAATGGGGACGCCGAGTTGTTCACCAAGCTCCCGCATGATCCGTAGACCTTCCTTGTAGTTTGGTCCACCACGGCGGACGTAGATTTTCACCTTGTTTTCTTTGAGTTTCTCTTTGTATTCTTTTAATGCACGCACGATGCCTTTGAAGGTGTTGGCGATATCAGTGAAGTTCGCGATACCTCCCCCGATGAGTAGGAATTTTCCTTTCGGGTTCTTCTTGCGTGTCATGAGATCCAGGATTGTTTTTGCATACAGGTAGGTGAACTCTTCGTTGGGATCCCCAGAGTATTCCCCGTAGTTCGCCATTTCGCTCATGAATCCAAGGTCGGTAATCGTGTCTGCATAGATAACGGAGGCTCCACCACCGGCAACCATGGTCCAGACTCTCCCATCTGGGTTGAGCACGGTGAGTTTCAGCGACGCCCCGGTTTTAGAGTCCAGGTCCGCAATATATGCTTCTTCTTTGGAAAGCATCCGACCAAATGGCGAGGGAAACTTGATGTCACCCCATTTCTTCCCGCTGACGAACTCAGCAGTGTCGTCGAGTTTCGCAGCAAGATCTAAAGGCACAATGCGGTTCTCGGTGATGACGAACGGGTTGATCTCCAGGTAGGTGTAGTTGAGGTCTGCATAGAATTTGAACATCCCCT
>DAJP01000053.1:0-602 GCA_002496355.1 Euryarchaeota archaeon UBA346
CGGGTTGATTTTACATTGGGGCAGCATTGGAATACATCGGTGAATAGTTGGAACGTGATCGGGCAGATTAATGGGACGGATCCGACCAAGACGGTGATCGTCTGTTCGATGTTGGATTCCTGGTGGTGTCAAGGTACTGCGGATTCTGCGATCAGTATGGCGATGGTTCTTGGGATTGCAAAATACTTTAAGGAACAGCACATCACTCCAAAGTATACGATGAAGTTCATTGGTTTTTCTGGGGAGGAACATGGGTCATACATGGGAGCGAGATACTATGCCTCGACCCATGAGGACGAGGATATCATCGCGATGATTGACTTGAATCAGATAGGATACAAACAGGACACTCAGAAATTGACGTTGAATGTCATCGGTAATAACCTCGGGTTGCTTGGGAAAGTGTCTCTACTCCTTCGAAACGTGGATTATGCCGGCCGCGTCAATAGTTCAAAGGATCTTCAATACGTGTGGTTGAAACAAGGGATCGTCAGCAATCCATCTCCGTTTCAGTTAAGCCACCCGGATTGTAAAATATTGTGTTTCTTGAAAGATGGTGGCTGGGTTCTGCATCATCGGGATGGACTCAACCATACGGAGGG
>DAJP01000053.1:944-4584 GCA_002496355.1 Euryarchaeota archaeon UBA346
GATAGTTAAAAATATTAAGACCGCGGTAAAAAAGTTTATCACAGCCATCATGTTTCTCTATACAGGGACAAAAGAGGCGATCCTTCTTGAAGAAAATGACGTATAAGAACAGCGGCGTTGACATTGAAGAGAAAGAAGAGGCCATTAAAGAGCTGTTATCAAGTATTCTTACAAAACGGAAAGGTACTATTGGGAAACCGATGGGGGGACATTACGCGGGGCTTATCGAGTTTGGGGACTATGCGTTGGTGCTCTGCACTGATGGTGTCGGAACGAAGGTTAGGATAGCGGAGGCGATGAAGAAATATGATACCGTGGGTATTGACTGTATCGCGATGAATGTCAATGACGCGTTATGCGTCGGTGCGGAGCCACTCGCGTTTGTCGATTATCTTGCCATGGAGGACCCAGACCCAAAGGTCACACGAGAGATTGGCAAGGGTCTGGAGAAAGGAGCGAAACTGTCCAATATCTCGATTGTCGGCGGGGAGACTGCTGATCTACCAGAACTCATCAACGGCTTTGACCTTGCGGGGACCTGTCTGGCGTATGTGAAGAAGAACCGGATCATCCTTGGTGAGAAGATCCACCCGGGTGATGCGATCATCGGGCTGTCCAGCAGTGGTATCCATTCCAATGGGTATACCCTTGCTCGAAGGGTAGTCGAGGAAGCAGAGTTCTCATATAACGATGAGTTTCCAGATGGATTGTACCCAAGGAAGACCATCGGAGAGGTCATGCTCATCCCAACCAGGATCTATGTGAAAGAAATCCTTGAGTTGTTCAAAAAAATCGATGTCCATGGACTAGCGCATATCACGGGCAGTGGGCTTTGGAACATCCCCCGATTAAAAGAAAAAGTAAAATACATCATCGAAGAGCCCTTGGAGCCACAACCGATATTTTCGTTCCTGCAGCAGTACGGAAACATCGATATGTATGAGATGTACCAGATATTCAACATGGGCATGGGTTTAACCGTTATCGTGGAAGAAGAGGATGCATCGGAGACCATCAAAATCCTTCAGACGTATTCGGATGCGACCGTGCGACGCGTCGGAACCGTCCAAAAAGGAGCAGGGGTCGAGGTGCCATCGCTGAAGTTACGGTACCATTAAGATAGGATAACTGTAGGATTTCTATGAGGATCGGAACTGTTGATCTGCCGAATCGTTTTGTGCTCGCACCGCTCGCGGGCATCAGCTGTACTGCATTTCGAATGCTCTGTAAGGAAAATGGTGCGGGCTTGATCTATACCCAGATGATTGATGCAGGGCTCATCAGCAGCAAGACCGCGGAGGAAGTCAATAAGTTCCTCAACATCCAGGACATGGAACGACCGGTGAGTGTCCAGCTCATCGGCAGTGAAAAAAACATTCTTGTCAAGGCTGTAGAAGCAGTTGAACCGTTTGCTGATATCATCGATCTAAATGTCGGATGCATTGAAATTGATTATCTGCAGAAAGGATGCGGTGCTGCGCTTTTAAAGGATCTTTCGAAACTCGAAACCAACCTAAGAGCAATGGTTGATACAACGGAAAAACCGGTGAGTGCAAAGATCCGTATCGGCTGGGACAACCAGCATATCAACGGTGTCGCGGTCGCACAGCTCGTTGAGAACGCAGGGGCTTCTGCACTCTGTATCCATGGTCGCACTGCAGACCAGGGCTATGCAGGAAAAGTCAACTGGACCATAATGAAACAAATCAAGGAAAAAGTAAAGATTCCTGTGATTGCGAACGGTGACGTCACATCGTACAACGAGGGGGTTTCGTTGCTACAAAAGACAGGGTGTGATCTGGTGATGATTGGCAGACAAGCGCAGCACTGCCCATGGGTGTTCCATGAAAAACAAGTCGATATCAAACAGCAGATCCTCCGATTCATCCAATTGTACGAGCAGTATGAGGTGCGACAATCACCGGTGGAGGTCGCAGATCATGTATTCTGGATGCTGCGAGACCTCAAAACATCTGAAGACACAAAAAAAGTGCATTTGATTCAAACAATCCCGCGGATCATACGATACGTGAACCGTTTATAACAAGTTGGATAACATACAACAGACCAACGATGAGGAGTTGATGGAGCAGATAGATGATCAGGGAGTGTCTGCCTAAATAACAAAATCCTCGACTCAGAATGGACTGGGAATGATCCTTCAAAGAAAATTTCCTTGTATTGTTCTGATAGAAACGATTCCCAAGAAAAATCCCGATTAACACCACACCAAACCAGGGGAGCAAGGGAAAATAATCAAGGGTGAAAAAACCAGAGGGAACAAAACCAAGCCACAACAACCAAGGGAAATCAACCATTACTGTAACTCGCAGGAATATACCAAGGATGATACAAAGAAGACCAAGAATGAGCGGGAAGGTTCGAAACCGAATCAAAGGATACGCAAAGAGAATCGAAAGGCCGATGCAATGCAGGACGCCAAACACGATGTACCCATCATGAGGATACACCCAGGTGACAAATGTGATAAGCAGGCCTAACCCAAAAACACTGGTCCCTCGTTTTAGAAATTTTACCTGCACTTTTCGATTTGATAAATTTTGTTGTGCCCTAGAATAACTTACCGTCAGAGAAATACCAACTAAAAGCAGAAAGGTACCGCTAATTGGATATAAAAAAAGAAGAACAGGTGGAGAATCCAAATCTGCCTTATATAACCCGAAATAGTTCAGATCAAAAACAAAATGATACACGATCATGAGGAGGATTGCGATGCCGCGGAGAGCGTCTATTTCCCAGAACCGTTCCGAAGATGTTTTTTTCACAAAAGGACGGAAAAGAAATCGTCTTATAAACCTGATGCTCAGAAGAAAAAAAGAAAGTAGCGGGGAATGGATTTGAACCATTGGTCTACGGGTTATGGGCCCGTCGGGATTTCCTGACTACCCCACCCTTATAGGCACCACCCCAAAAAGGTGAGATGGTTGCTCGCTATGGGAGGCAGTCTTTACCGCCAGATATATGAAATATCTTTCGGGAATACTGTTGCATATACTTAAACCTAGCACCCGGCTCCATCTTATGGACAGGAAGAAACGGAAAGTTTTAATACTTCAATAGAGGAATATACATGGAGGAAAGATGATGGAGAAAAAATTACTTGAAACACGTTTGGTGAGACGGCATTCGCAATTTCCCACCGTGTGTATCTACTGCAACAAGCAGATCCCCTCGGATGATCTTCATTATGTTGAAGAGGGGATAACCACACATATCCATTCGCTCATCGCACGGAAGTATTGTACGTCATGTTACACCAAATTTGGAGAAGAGATTCTCTTACACGAAAAAACCTTGTAACCCCACAGAGCGATAATGTTTTTTTCATTCCAAACCTTTTTCAGTAGGAGATGATATTAGCGGTGCACAGAAATTGCAGGGGTACCCGAGCATGGTCTAAGGGGTAGGGCTTAGGACCCTATGACGCAGGTCTCCGCGAGTTCAAATCTCGTCCCCTGCACTTAGTATTACGCAAAAGTGAGAAGAAATGAAAATCATCGCGTTCACCGGGATGCCTGCCTCAGGGAAATCAGAGGCAGTTCAACTCGCGAAAGACAAAGGAATACCGGTTATTCGTATGGGTGATCTTGTCTGGGAGGAGACCCAGCGACAAGGTAAA
>DAJP01000053.1:4837-5110 GCA_002496355.1 Euryarchaeota archaeon UBA346
CAAGGTAAACCGCTCAATGATAAGAACGTTGGTTCTGTTGCCTCCAGTATGCGGAAAGAATATGGGATGGATGTCTGGGCGAAACGGACTGTCGAGAAAATCCATTCTCAGAAACAAGCATCGCATCTTGTCATCGACGGTGTCCGTAATATGGAGGAAATCGAGTATTTCAAAAAAGAGCTTGGATTGGATTTCTTAGTCGTCGCGATCGATGCTCCTGATGAACTTCGTAGGAAACGAGCGATCGCGAGAGGCAGGACCGATGACAGCAAG
>DAJP01000126.1:0-5469 GCA_002496355.1 Euryarchaeota archaeon UBA346
TCCATATCTTTCTCACCATCCTTCATTGATATTATCTATCACGATATACTTTCTCTGGCTTTGTTTATATACTTACTGTGACAAAATGACAAAATGAATGCACTAATTCTACAGGATACGTCTCCTAATCAATCATTATCTTGAGCGGTATTTTTTTCCATCCGCCGATACAAAGAAAATACTATGTTCTACAGAAATGTCCGAATGCTTTGATCGACCTGAGCAAGATATTGCTCTACCAGAGGTTCTGGTGCGGTGAATGTTATTAAAAAAACAGTTCTGGTTCTGAGTAATGCTACTTGTTTGACGTACTTGGTTGTTCCGTTCTGCTCGTAAGAGTATGCAATCTCATAGGTTGAGAGCTGGGAAGTTGTTCCCCAATCCCGATGTAGTATCGTGAACTGTATCCCACTTTCTATCAGGTTCTCCTCTGTCTGATCCGCAAAGGTACTGAGCGATCGGCCTTCGCTCAGGGTGAAGGGGACTGCGATAAACAAGGAAACATCTGAGGTGTTTAGGGGGGAGAACTGCACTGCGATGCTTGGGTCCAGGTCTGGGATCTGCTCCCAGCCTGCAGGTGGGTCAAAAGAGAAACCGTACAGACTGTTGATGTATGTTCTAGTTGGTGGTTCGGTCTGTTGCGTGCATCCAGCAAGAAGGAAAATGCAAACGATGCACCATGCAAGTATACTGAGGGTTTTCTTCATATTCCTCTTCAGTGAGAATATCGTCCCATATAAAATAAATTCGCTGGCATCCCTGCTGGTGAAATGAGGAATTCGTACCTTAACAAGGTTTTTATTATCATTTTATGTTATGATATATTCATATTAAAAATTAATTTTTTTTGATGTTTTGTCTCATATAGATTTTTCCTATACGCGGCCGTTAATTATTTAAACATATATGTGGATATGAAAATATAAATTTATGAGGAGGAATACATGAAGAAGAAACTCATATGTATTTTGGTATGTATGCTGATGTGCGTTACCACCGGTGCGGTAACAGCGACCCAACTAACAGATAAAAATGCAACACCTCACCCACAAACAACACTAAACGTCCAAAACAGGGACCAATGGGATGTCCTGTTCCAGTTCGACGCCGGTGGCCTCTCAGGGTCACTATATTTGGTTGGACTCGGATTTGATGGAACTTACTTCTACTGCCCGGAGTTTGCAACAAGTACCATTCATCGATTTAACTATGACGGCACCTACCTTGATACCATCACCATCCCTGGTGTACCAAACCTCATCGACCTCACCTACGATGGGACCTACTTCTATGGACAAGGACAAACACCAACCAACGTCATCTACAAGATGGACTTTGCGACCCAAACCCTTGTTGGAACAATCCCCTGTCCACATGCTGCCTGGAACATCGCCTATGATGCAGACCATGACGGGTTCTGGATTGGACAATGGCAAACCTATCTGGACCTCATCGATAGAAACGGTGTTATCATTGACACGATCACCCCAGTACCAGACAGCATGCTAGGTCTGGCATGGGACCCCTGGACAACCATTGAAGGATACGACGGTCCATTCCTCTGGATATCCACCGGAACATCCACCGGGATGCAGAACATCATCAAAGTCATCGACCTTGCCACAAAAACACTCATCCCTGGAATAGAACATAACGTGGCAGCCGAGCTTGGGGAAGGCATGGCTGGCGGTTTAGAACTAACATTGGACTACCAGACCGGAGTAGCAGCCCTCATCGGAATGACACAAGGTACAGTAAATGACTACGCGTTCGGCTATGAGATTGCCACCACAAACGCAGCGCCACTCCCGCCAGCGGCACCAACCGGACCGGACACTGGAGTCATCGGCCATGAGTATACATTCCAAGCGTTGACCACAGACCCTGAATCAGACCAAGTCTTCTACATGTTCGACTGGGGCAACGGCGCAACCAGCGAATGGGTCGGACCCTTCGCTTCTGGTGCACCCGGAACCGCAGCCAATACCTGGGACGAAGCAGGAACCTACGAGGTCAAAGCAAAGGCAAAGGACATCAACGGCGGAGAAAGCGGCTGGTCACCAACACACAGCATCATCATCTATTCGACCCCTGAGCTGCAGATCGGTAACATCACCGGAGGCTTGTTCAAGGTAAAAGCCATAATTAAGAACGCCGGGTTCGTCGATGCAGATCATGTTGTATGGACCATGACTTTGGTCGGCGGAGCATTCATCGGAAAGGAAGCGGGTGGAACGATCCTCGCGATCCCTGCTGGTGACGAACGAACAGTAAGCTCCCCATTGATCATCGGATTTGGAAAGACCGTGATCACCGTGACCGCATCCTGCGAAGGAAGCTCAGCGTCAAAGGATCAGAACGCAACAATCCTGCTGTTCTTCATCAAAATAAAGGCATAGGAAGGAAACAACCTTCCCCCTCTTTTTCTTTTTTTTCCTCGATCTACGAGTTATTTCCTATAAATGACTTTTCTTTCAAAAAGAGCACAAGAGCATATCTTATACATGATTGTAGAGTGATCGTCCTGTAGAATCCATGGCAACCACCAAAGGACCAAACTCTTTTACTTCAAGGATCCAGACTGCCTCAGGCATCCCCAGCTCCTCGAGCCAGTACACCTCTGAGACACTGATGATCTTCTCAGCAGCAAGCACCCCGGCCCCCCCAGGGAACGCTGCGTACACTGACCCGGTTTTCTTCAGTGCCCTGCTGGTTCGCTGTCCCATACCACCCTTCCCGATAATGAGATGGAAACCGAAGCGATCAAGCAGGATGTCTTCGAATTCCTCCATGCGGCTGCTCGTCGTCGGCCCTGCGGACACCGCGATCCATCGTCCGTCCTCTTTCTTCATCAACGGCCCACAATGATACAACCCCATCACCGATGGATCAAATGGGAGATCCGTTGGCTTCATGGTCCGCATCTTCATATGAGCGCAGTCACGTGCTGTAAAAATCTTGCCGGTGATATAGAGAACATCATTGACCTGGAGTTTTTTCAGCATTTCCGATGATAAGGGGAAGCTTGTGTGATATTCCATGTTATCGTACCTCCCAGCTACCGTCATTATGAACGACCATGGATGCTCGGCGGTCCGCCCAACATTGGATCACCACACCAACCGGGAGGCTTGCAGGGTGACGATGCGCCACCTCGACATGGACATCAAGTGCTGTGATTTTCCCGCCAAGTCCCATCGGACCAATGCCGGTTTTATTAATTATCTCAAGGAGCTCCCCTTCAAGATGTGCTATGGATTTTTCTGCATGGTGAGTACCAACTGGTCTGGTCAATGCGCGTTTTCCTAGGTTCATGGCTAGATCAGCACTCCCACCGATACCGACACCAACCACGATCGGAGGGCAGGGTCTGCCACCAGCTTTTTTTACAGTATCAACGACAAATTTTTTTACCCCTTCAAGGCCAGCACTAGGAGAAAGCATTCCAAGCGCACTCATATTTTCACTTCCGCTCCCTTTTGGCAATGTCATGATATGAACCGTATCACCTGGTTCGAAATCCCAGAGGATATGGGGAAGGTACGATCCGAGGTTATCGCCATGGTTTGTACTGGTCATCGGATCAACCGTGTTTGGTCGTAACGGGATTTCTAGGGTCGCCCGAATCACCGCCTTTTCAATTGCTTGTTTTAAAAGTCCTGTTTCGCGAAAGTTCGTCCCTACGTTAACAAAAAACGTTAATATTCCGGTATCCTGGCACATCGGGCATCGTTTTTTCTTCGCCATTTCAACATTCGTAAGCATCGCTTCAAGCTGTATCTTCGCAGCGCCAGTTTCAACGGAATGGGCTTGTTTCAACGCAATGATGACATCTGGTGGAATCTCTGTTTCTGCTTTTCGAATGAGCTGTAAGATTCCTTCCTCAAGGTGTTTTTGGTCCATGGGAACTCAACAGGACCATATCATATGAAACAGAAAAGGTTTTGCTTTATAAAAAAAAGAAAAAGATAAAAAAGGGAGAAGAAGGTGGTTTTATTTTGCCTTCCCGATTTCATCAACAGATTCTGGGTTTGCCAAGGTTGAAGTGTCACCGACTTCTTGACCCAGGGCTTTCGCTCGGATGACCCGTCGCATGATCTTTCCGCTTCGGGTCTTTGGTACGTCTGAGACGAACCAGATCTCATCAGGCCTGGCGAGTTTCCCCATTTCCTTTGCGACGTGTTCTCGGAGTATTTTTTTGAGCTCTTCGGTCGGCTCTATCCCTTTCTTCAGCACCACGAACGAGGTGATAGACTCTCCTTTCTCCTCATGTGGTTTACCAATGACCGCAGCTTCAGCAACCATTGGATGACTGACCAGGGCGGACTCGACTTCGGAGTTCCCGATCCGGTGACCAGAGATCTTCAGGACGTCGTCTGCTCTGCCTTGGATCCAGAAGTATCCATCTGCATCTTGCCTGGTGACGTCACCAGCGAGGTAGACGCCTTTGTATTTTCCCCAGTAGGTCTCTTTGTAACGCTCCGGGTTTTTGTAAATCCCGCGCAGCATCCCTGGCCAGGGGTGCAGTAACACAAGGTTTCCACCACCGTTGACGACAGGGCGGCCTTGATCGTCGTACACTGCGGCAGCCATCCCTGGCAAGGCTCGTGTCGCAGACCCTGGTTTAATCGGAGTTATGGGTAATGGTGAGATAATGAAATGTCCTGTTTCGGTCTGCCACCAGGTATCCATGATCTGACAGCGTTCGCCACCGATGTTCTTGTAATACCAGATCCATGCTTCCGGGTTGATCGGCTCACCGACTGATCCTAGGAGCCGTAAGCTGCTCAGGTCGTGTTTATGTGGCCAGTCTTCCCCATGTCTCATAAATAATCGGACACTGGTTGGTGAGGTATAGAACACACTGACACCATATCGTTCGATGATGTCCCACCAGCGGTCCGGCTGTGGCCAGTCTGGGGCGCCTTCGTAGATGACTGAGGTCGCACCAAGGAGTAAGGGTGCATAGGCGATGTAGGAATGTCCGGTGACCCAGCCGATATCTGCGGCACACCAGTAGACGTCCTCGTCTTTGATGTCAAAGACCCATTTGAGGGTCTGTGCGATACCAACAGCGTAGCCTGCGTGGGCATGGATGATCCCTTTTGGTTTCCCGGTTGTCCCTGAGGTGTAGAGGAAATATAGTGGGTCGTTTGCATCGAGTTTCTCTGTTTCGCATTCACGGGGCATGTCTTTGACGATGTCGTGCCACCAGAAATCCTTGTTTTGATCCCAGTTGACTTCATCCCCTGTCCGCTTATAGACGATCACATGTTGAACGCTAGGTGCTTCCTTGACTGCTGCATCCGTTTGGTTTTTCAATGGTACTTTTTTTCCACGTCGCCAGAAACTATCACAGGTGATGACTGCTTTTGCTTCACAGTCGTTCATCCGGTCACGGAATGCGGAGGCACTGAACCCAGAAAAGACCACGGAGTGTATCGCTCCGATTTTTGCGCATGCGAGCAT
>DAJP01000126.1:5817-11264 GCA_002496355.1 Euryarchaeota archaeon UBA346
CGAGTTTGTTGACTTCGATGTAGAGATCGTTGTAGGTGAGTTTTCGTACGTCCCCTGGTTCTCCTTCGAAGATGAAGGCGACTTTGTTTTTCCGCCAGGTCTTCACATGTTTGTCAATTGCATCATGGACGATATTGTATTTCGCACCAACGAACCATTTCACCCATGGTACTTCCCATTCGATTGTTTTTTTCGGAGGGGTATAGAATTCGATGAGTTCTTTGGCCATTTCGCCCCAGAACCATTCCCAGTTTTCTGCTTTCTTGTACAATTCGTCGATTGTTTTGATGTTGTTTTTGTCCATCCACTGCTTCACATTTGTGCTGTTCACAAATTCTTTCGAAGGTTTAAAAACCCGTTTTTCGTCCAAGAGGACTGATATGTTTTCGCCTGTCATTTTAAGACCTCACCCGGTTTTTTTTTATTTATTCTAGTATATATCTTATATCTGATGCGTTGGAAGGCCGTCTTTTTTAATGGTCTTCTTCGCTGTTCCCATCTGGTGACGGGGATTGCCGCAACAGAGTTGTAGTATATGAAGTTTTTCATATCTTTTTACTCATTTTTCTCCTTTGTAAGGACCTATTGAACAGTTCCAATTATTTTGCGGACAAGTCGTGAGAAATCGAAGTCTTTGATAACTTCCATACGGTCGAACATGTAGGTGCTGATGAAGGGCGGTTGTGAGAATAAATTGTTTTCTTTAAGGTATCTGATTTTGTTCATCTCGTCTTCTTTATAGTCTTGGAAGGTTTGGTAAGCGGAGAGCAGGACTGCTTCGAATTTCCTGCTTGCGAAGAAAATCGTTGAGGGCGTGTTGAGGATGGCTAGTTCTTGGGTGCTGGGTGCTTTGTTGAGGTTGAAGCGGATGTGGGTGAAGGTGAGGATCTCGATTCCTATTTTTTTGAGGTTGGGGAGGATGAGCGTCTGTAGCAGTCCATCTTCGAAGAATTTTTTTTTCATGCGGGCGACGGTGTGTCGTGAGAGGTTGACCAAGTCTCCGATTTGTTGTGTGGTCGCGGTCGGGTGTTCGACAAGTGTGCTGTATACTTTTTTTTCTTTTGGTGAGAATGTTACGGTGTTGATGTTTCGGAAGAGCTCCGGGGTTGTTGGGAGTTTCGTGTCGTCTTGGAGATTATAGAGGTGTTGGAGGAAGGCGGTGAAGTCGAAGAACCGGTGGATGTGGCTAGTTTCGAAGGGGAAGATGACCTCGTGGGGATATTCTTTTTCCAGTAACCCGAGTTTTCCAAATGTCTCGGTACGGATCTCGTTGATGCGTCCGATGTTGGTGTAGTTCTGTGAGAGGCTGATGGAGAATCCTTTTTCTTCTTCGCCAACGGAGAAGAAGATTTCGTCGAAGACCTCGATGGTGCGTTTGGTGGTCTCCATGCGTTGTTTGAGGGGGATGACTGGGTTGAATTGCATGTAGATTACTGCGAGGAGTTCGCAGCCGAGTCTGTTGGGGAGGGGGAAGATGAGTGGTCGGTAGTATCCTTCTGCTGCGAGCCGTCGTTTGATGGAGGTAAGCGTGGAGAGTTTGACCTGGAGGTGGCTGGAGAGTTCACTGTCTGTGATCTGTGGGCGGGCGCAGATGCCGCAGAGGACTTTTTTTTCGTTCTTGGTCAGGGTCTGGTGGTTCACAGACCCTGCAATGGGAAACTCCCATAAATAATTATCTCATATTACCCAAATAAATTTTATATTTTAGTAGAATGTGCAATTTATTGAATAAATTTTACTAAAATACACTTTTACCTGTCTTTCAATTGTTTATGTGAGGAAAAAAGGACACAAAGTTTATTAAATCAATCCCCATTCCCGCACCAATACAAATTACCAGAGGAATGATTATGGGAAAAACAATCACAGAAAAGATACTTGCTACCCACATCATCGAAGGCAAACCAGAAAAAGGAAAAGAAGTTGGAATTCGAATCGATCAGACACTCACCCAGGATGCCACCGGAACCATGGCCTACCTCCAATTCGAAGCAATGAATGTCCCCAAAGTAAAGACAGAACTCTCCGTCAGCTACGTGGACCACAACACCGTACAAATCGGATTTGAAAACGCAGACGACCACCGCTACCTCCAAAGCGTCGCAGCAAAATACGGCATCGTATACTCCCGCGCAGGTAATGGTATCTGCCACCAGGTCCATCTCGAACGCTTCGGAAAACCAGGAAAAACCCTCCTAGGCTCAGACTCGCACACTCCCACAGGTGGTGGCATCGGCATGATCGCGATCGGAGCGGGAGGACTTGATGTTGCGGTCGCCATGGCTGGAGGTCCCTTCTACCTGGCCTATCCGAAAGTCATCAAGATTAATCTATCTGGAAAACTAAGACCCTGGGTCAGCGCAAAAGACGTCATCCTCAAGGTCCTAGAGATCTTCTCAACCAAAGGAAACGTCGGATGCGTCTTCGAATACGGCGGCGAAGGCGTTAAAACCCTCACCGTCCCAGACCGGGCGACCATCACCAACATGGGTGCAGAATGCGGTGTCACGACATCGGTTTTTCCAAGCGATGAGATCACCAAACACTTCCTCAAAGCACAAGGCAGAGAAAAAGACTGGGTCGAACTCCTCCCCGATGATGACGCAATCTACGACAGAATCGTCGACATTAATCTTAGCGAACTTGAACCACTCGCAGCAACCCCGCACAGCCCTGGCAACATCAAAAAAATCAAGGACATCGAAGGACTCCCCGTCGACCAGGTCTGCATCGGAAGCTGTACCAATTCATCATACACTGACATGATGACCGTCGCGCACATCCTCAAAGACAAGACAGTACACCCCAACGTCAGCCTCGTCATCGCCCCCGGCTCAAAACAAGTCCTGGAGAACATCACCCGCGACGGCGGCATGAGTTATCTCCTTGCAGCTGGAGCCCGCATCGCGGAATCCGCCTGTGGATTCTGCATCGGCAACAGCCAATCACCAAAATCTGGCGCAGTATCTCTTCGTACGAGCAACCGGAACTTCCTGGGCAGATCAGGCACCAAAGACGCACAAGTCTACCTCGTCAGCCCTGAGACCGCAGCCGCGGCAGTCATCACCGGGAAGATCACCGACCCACGCGACCTAGAAAAACAAGGCATCACCTATCCAAAAATGTCGATGCCAAAGAAATTCCACATCGACGATGGCATGTTCATCCTCCCACCAAAGGACTCCTCAAAAATAACGATAGAACGGGGACCAAACATCGGAGAACCACCAAAGAACACCCCACTACCGGACACCATCACCGCAGAAGTCACCATCAAAGTCGGCGATGAGATCACCACCGATCACATCATCCCTGCAGGAGCAAAAATGAAATACCGTTCCAACGTCCCGAAATACTCAGAGTTCCTCTTCGAAGTCGTCGACCCTAAGTTCTACGAACGAGCAAAAAAGATAAAAGAATCAGGCCTGCAGAACATCATCGTCGCCGGTGTCTCCTACGGACAAGGCTCCTCACGGGAACACGCCGCGCTCTGCCCCATGTACATGGGTGTGAAAGCAGTCATCGCAAAAAGCATGGAGCGGATCCACAAAGCAAACCTGATTAACTTTGGCATCATACCTCTTACATTCACCAACAAAGACGACTATGCGACCATCGACCAAGGAGACAAGCTGGAGATCCCCGACGTACGCACTGCTCTTTCCGGAAAAGAAACCACTGTGAAAGTAAAGAACAAGACAAAAGGAAAAGAGTTCACCGCCGCCTTCGAGCTTTCCGAACGTGACCGACACATCATCCTAGCGGGAGGATCACTTAATTATATAAAATAAGATTGGAGGAATCAGACACATGAAAAAAACAAAAGAACCAACTGGAAAAATCAAGATGAAAAATACCATCGTGGAAATCGATGGAGACGAAATGACCAGAGTCATGTGGCAGATGGTCAAAGAAAAACTCCTCTTCCCATTTCTCGACATGAACCTGGAATACTACGACCTGGGGTTGAAAAAACGTGATGAGACCGATGACAAAATCACCCATGATGCCGCTGATGCGATAAAGAGACATGGCGTCGGAGTGAAATGTGCAACCATCACACCAAACAAGGACCGCATCACAGAATACAACCTCAAAAAAGAATGGCCTAGCCCCAATGGGACCATTCGAGCAGCTCTTGACGGGACGGTCTTCCGCAGCCCGATCCTGGTACAGAACATCCCACCAGGGGTACGGAACTGGACCAAACCCATCCACATCGGCAGACATGCGTATGGAGATGTCTACAAAAACCAGGAGATACGTGTCCCAGGACCTGGCAAAGGAGAACTCGTCTTCACCCCAGCAGATGGTGGACAACCGATTCGACTCACCATCCAGGACTTTAAAGGCCCAGGAATCCTCCAAGGGATCCACAACACCGACAAATCCATCGCCAGCTTCGCAAAAGCATGCTTCACCTACGCACTCGACCAGAAAGTACCTCTCTGGTTCGCCACAAAAGACACCATCTCCAAGACCTACGACGCACGCTTCCGGCAGATATTCCAGGAGGAATACGAGAAGAACTGGAAGAGAAAATACGAAGACGCAGGCATCGAATATTTTTTCACCTTAATCGATGACGCGGTCGCACGCATCATGAAATCCGAAGGCGGCATGCTCTGGGCATGCAAGAACTACGACGGGGACGTCATGTCCGATATGCTTGGCTCCGCCTATGGCAGTCTCGCGATGATGACCTCTGTGCTCGTCTCACCAGAAGGATACTTCGAATATGAGGCAGCCCATGGGACCGTCC
This sequence comes from Euryarchaeota archaeon UBA346, assembly GCA_002496355.1. Taxonomy (GTDB): domain Archaea; phylum Thermoplasmatota; class E2; order DHVEG-1; family DHVEG-1; genus SM1-50. Next base: position 10,580 of record DAJP01000126.1, read on the forward strand.
AGAAACATTACTACAAATATCTTAAAGGAGAAAAAACAAGCTCGAACCCCATGGCACTTATCTTCGCTTGGACGGGCGCTCTTAAGAAACGAGGCGAACTGGACAACACACCAGCACTCGTTGACTTTGCCCACAAACTCGAGGAAGCATCCCTTGAGACAATCCAGGCCGGCATCATGACTGGAGATCTACTCCGAGTCGCGACACCAAGCCCGAAGAACAAACAAGTCTACACAGAGGAATTCATCGATGCCATCGCGGATCATTTGAAGAAAAAACTCTAAAAAAAAGAGGATGAAAATATGGCGCAGAAAGCAATACGAGAAGCAGACGGGAAAAACATGATCGCCCGTCTCTTAAAAGAATACACCAATGGAGCATACACCATAGAGAATAAATTCCTCAGCATCGGACCACAAACCGATCTGAAGAAACTCCCCAGCACCTACAAATGGCTGGCAAAAGAAAAACTCGTTGTCAAACCAGATCAGCTCATCAAACGACGAGGAAAAAACAAGCTGCTGTTGCTCAACGCGGACTGGAAAGAAGCAGAAAAATGGATCAAAGAACGGATGAGCAAACCAGTCACCGTTGGGACCGTGACAGGGATCCTTGATCATTTCATCGTTGAACCCTTCGTCCCACACAACGAGAACGACGAGTACTACCTGGCGATCCTCTCACA
>DAJP01000040.1:0-1829 GCA_002496355.1 Euryarchaeota archaeon UBA346
CTCTACGACCATAAAGCATTCCTTTTCGACAGAGAAAAGCAGCTGCTCGTCCTCCCTGTGAGCCTCTATGAGATCACCCAGGAAGTCAAAGACCGATATGTCGAAAGCCAAGGAGCAGAAACCCTCTATGGAGAGTTCACCTTCCAAGGCGCATACGTCTACCAGCTCAGCCTTGAGAACGGATTTGACTATCAAGGACGGATCACCCATCAATCCCCTGAACAGATGCAACATACGCAAGATTACTACTGGTACTGGGGATCCTCCAGCACAGATATCACCAGAACCCTCTATATCGGAGACGTTCTGTACACGATCTCCGACTCGATGGTAAAGATGAACAACCTTGAGGATCTCAGCGAGATAAACAGCATCAGCCTGTCGTAGTTCATACTGAAGCGCAGATGAGAGAGGGGAGCCTCCCTTCCTTTCCTCCTTCTCCTCCCTTCTTCCCTCTCTCCTCACCTTTCTTTTTTTTCTATTTTTCTCCAAGATGATGAATTTTTTTTTCAATTCGTTTTATCAAACATCTCCGGAAAACCTATTAAATGACAACAGATGGGGTGTCGTTGGTGTAGCTGATGACAACCACTCTTGGCATTCGACGAGAAGATAAGAACCGCTGGGAACAACGAGTACCCCTCATCCCAAAACATATCCAAAATTTAAACAAGGAACATGGGATCAAAACCATCGTCCAGCCCTCACCCATACGAGTCTTCTCAGATTCCGAGTACAAAAAGATGGGTGCCCAGGTTCAAGAAAGCCTCTCGCCAAGCTCGGTCGTCTTCGCAGTAAAAGAAATTCCTCTACCCTCGTTTGAGAAAGGAAAAACCTATGTGTTTTTCTCCCATACCATCAAAGGACAGCACCATAACATGCCGATGCTCAAAAAAATGATGCAGCTCGGATGTACCTTGATTGACTATGAACGGATCGTCGATGCGAACGGAAGAAGACTGGTGTTCTTTGGGAGATACGCGGGTCTTGCTGGTATGGTTGATACGTTATGGACGCTAGGAAGACGCCTCCACACTGAGCAGATAGACACCCCGTTCAATACGATCAAACAGACGATCCACTATAAGGATCTCACAGATATAAAAAAGCATCTCGCGGTCGTAGGAAAAGAGATTAAGACCAAGGGTCTGCCCTCTTCGATGACACCCTTGATCATCGGATTTACCGGATATGGTCATGTCTCCGTTGGTGCGCAAGAGATCCTGGATATTCTTCCCGTGAAAGAGATTCAGCCAAAAGATATTGTATCGATTTTTCAGAACCCCTCGAACAAGGTGATCTATAAGGTGGTGTTCAAAGAGGAACATTTAGTCGAACCAACAAATCCCGGCAAAAAATTTGATCTACAGGAATATTACCAGCATCCGGAACGATACCGTTTGACCTTCGAGCAATACATCCCCTACCTTTCCGTCCTGATGAATTGTATCTTCTGGAGCGCCCAATATCCTCGGCTTCTCACCAAACAGTACACAAAACGACTTTTTAGCAAGAAAGAAACACCCCGTCTAAAGGTCATCGGAGACATCAGCGCAGATATCAACGGTGCGATTGAATTTACTGAGAAGACAACATCACCGGATAACCCGGTCTTTGTGTACAACCCCCTCACCGATACAATCAAAGAGGGCTATGAAGGTGACGGCGTCGTTGTGATGGCGGTGGATAACCTCCCCTGTGAACTCCCCAAGGAATCCTCGGAATCATTTAGCGAGGTCCTCTCCCAATTTGTTCCAGAGATCATGGACGCTGATTTCAAAGCACAAGATTTTGAGAAAGTCAAATTACCTGCTGAGATAAAAAATGCA
>DAJP01000040.1:2184-3561 GCA_002496355.1 Euryarchaeota archaeon UBA346
AAAAAATGAAAACAATACTTGTCCTTGGTGCAGGCATGGTCTCACGGCCGATGATTCGGTACTTGCTAGACCAACCAGAATATCATGTGATCATGGCGAGCAGAACTGTCAGCAAGGCAGAACAAATGATCAATGGGCATCCGCGGGGAGAAGCATTTTCCTTAGATGTCAATGACGATAAAAAAGTCGAAGAACTCGTCTCCAAAGCAGACGTTGTAGTCAGTCTCTTGCCATACACCTATCATGTGAAAGTCGCTGAGATGTGTATAGAACATAAGAAGCAGATGATCACTACCTCCTATGTGAGCGATGCGATGCGTGCTCTTGATAAGAGAGCAAAAACCGCAGGCATTCTTATCCTGAATGAATGCGGTCTTGACCCGGGTATCGACCATATGTCCGCGATGCGGATCATCCATGATGTGGAAAAGAAGAAAGGAAAAGTAATCAGCTTCAGATCAACCACTGGTGCACTTCCCGCCCATGAGGCAAACACCAATCCCTTTGGATATAAATTCTCCTGGTCACCTCGAGGTGTTCTTCTCGCATCTCGCAACGCAGCCAAATGGTTGGAGAACGGCAAAGAAGTCTCCATCCCCAGTGAACAACTCTTTGAAAACTATTATTTACAAGATGTCAAAGGGACCGGGACGTTTGAAAACTATCCGAACCGCAATTCCATCCCCTATAAAGACATCTATGGGCTGAAACATGCACAAACCGTATACCGAGGGACCTTCCGGATGACTGGCTGGTGTGAGACCGTCCGAGCGATCGTTGCCCTTGGCTGGTTAAGCGAAGAACCGCCAAAAGGCTTTACGGGGAAAACATATGGAGACCTCACACGACATCTCATCGGTGCGAAACCAAAAGAGGATCTCCCACAGACAACCGCGAAATATCTCGGTATCAAACCCTTTGCAGCGATCATCAAACGACTCGAATGGCTCGGGTTGTTCGGAAATGAACCGTTACCAACAGAAAGGAACAATCCCCTAGATTACCTCAATGTTCTAACCTTGCAGAAGATGTCCATGGGGCTCCATGAACGCGACATGGTCGTCATGCACCATGAGTTCATCGCAGAGTACCCCTCCAAAAAAGAATACATAACCTCAACATTGGTTGATTATGGCATCCCTGATGGAGACACCTCTGTCGCCCGAACGGTCGCTTTACCTGCGGCCATTGCGGTGAAAATGGTGCTGAACAAACAGATGACCATGACCGGTGTTCATATCCCGGTCATCCCTGAGATCTATAACCCGATCCTTGATGAACTTGAAGAGTCAGGTATTACCTTTAAAGAGAGAACAGAGCCGTTGAAGAACTGAATATCTCTGATTCACCAGATGACCGATATCATTTTATAACACA
>DAJP01000024.1 GCA_002496355.1 Euryarchaeota archaeon UBA346
AATTATTGTTTTCTTCATCATATCTTCCTCCTTGTGCATTGCTAATGCTTACCACGTATAAATATTTTACCTACAAAAATGTGGTAAAAAGACCATTAATTCGCACCATAGATACTAAAAGTGAATCCTAAAAAGTATGTTTTTTCGTTATACGGACGCAGCATAAGACCGGTGAACCCCCAGAACGCTCCCTTGGTATTGAGGGTCTCATGGACAAGACCTTTCAAACCAACGGAACGGAACTCCACATCATAGCCTTCAAAGACCACGAAGTTGAACCAACGCAACGGATTGGCCATCCACAAGAAAACCCCCAGTCCCGCTAACTGGTTCGCTAACTCTACCTGTCCAAAGACAGATGCGATCAGAGCGGGCAATGCCCCCAGTACAAGCAGGAGCCCAAAGGGGATGATGATCGGCTCTGGAGAATACCCTGGGATCTTCGTCGCAACCGCGAACAAGGCGCAGAAAGAATTCTTCAGATTCGTATTGGACACCTGAGAATGTTTTTTGCTCCATCTGCTCAGAACCAATGATTCCACTTGGGTAAACATCCTAGGATGATGAGTCTTTCCTGCTATCAGCAGTTGAGTCTGAGGAACAGTCAATCCCGGAGGCAGCACACCATAGCTATGGAGTTCCGCGATCGCCTCATCAAGGAAATGAACTGCCGTATCCTGAGACGATACCGCATTCATTCGTTCTCTCACACCATCCAGATACCGTATCAACCTCTCATACTGCTGTTTTGGAAGAGAAACCGTATACGGACGATATCCCTTCACGCCACAGACATCGATAGCGACATCATACGAATCCTGTTCAGATGAAGCACACAATAGAGAACCAGTAAGACTCGGACTGACGGCAATCCCAAGAAAAAACAGAACTGCTGCAACAGCACACCCTTTCCGTGATAGATGGTTACTACTCAACCGATTCCTTCCCAAAGACACCGAATGAATACAATATATTTATTACTTTTGAATAAAAATAATACGATAAACAGAGCAAATAACTTCCTCAATTGACTCTCAATCAAGAGAATCCAGTTCATTTCTCTGACAGAAATCTATTTAAAAGAATAAACGAATTTCAACACGCACAAAGGATGAAGAACAAAGGTATCAAAGCAAGTCTTTGAAAGAATTTGTTTATTCTCTTTTGTAAAAAAAACTCCGAAGTAGGTGAGGAGGAAAAACACTCATGAAAGGAACAATAAAATGGTATAATTCACGAAAAGGCTATGGATTCATCGTAGGCGAAGATGGAAAAGATATCTTTCTTCACCGGTCATCCGTACCCGCGGAATTGCGCCTGAACGAAGGCGATAAAATCGAATACGAGGTAGAAGACAGCGATAGAGGCCCAAAAGCAGTCAATATCAAAAAAGGATAATAACTATCATCTTATCTTTCAATAATTATTCACAATTCTTTTTCCGTCTCTTCGAAGAGTTTTCTTTGATGGAAAAAGTAAAATAGAAACATCATATCATTCATTTGATGAATAGCTTCCATTAATTCTCATTCACTTCTAAACAATCAATTCGATAAATATTTATAGGAGAAAATACTATTATTTTGTAACAAATATTCAAAACGGAGAAAACAGTATGAACAACAAAATAATACAATTAAAAGCAAGTGTCATCTGTATTGCTTTTTGTCTATTACTCCTATCCTCCACAAACGTTTCAGCAAATAAGCAATCATTCCAACCTCTAAAAAAAACAATAACCGGTAATCAACAAATCATTTCACAAAAACTTGACAAAGGATCTATCCTTTCTGAAGGTTTTGAAGGAGGAGAATTACCCGAAGGATGGTCTGTTATTGAAACCAATAGTTATCAGAACTGGTTCATCGGCAGCGATCCAGCATGGGCTCATACAGGAAATTGCGAAGCTTGGGTGAATTATGATAATCATGAAAACTCAGATGAATGGCTTATCACACCAAACCTTGACTTAACGGAGTATGTCGCGGTCACCTTCGTTTTTTGGGTTTGGAGTGATACAAATTTCCCCGGTGCAACAGCCAAACTACATATTCGTGGTACCGGTTTTGATGATATCATCTGGGATTTGATTCAGGATGAAAGTTGGGTAACCACCGGTTGGTACCAACTCTCCTTTAATCTAACCAGTTACATTGGAAAAACAATCAATATCTCGTGGCAATATGTTGGGTTCAATGGACAAAGTTTCGGCATCGATGATATAGAAATAAAAGGAACCATGGCATCAGAACCAGCACTTCAAATCACCTCTATTACCGGACCTATTGGCATAAAAGCAACAATAGAGAACACGGGGACCGCAAATGCTACCAATGTACAATGGAGCATCAATCTTAATGGTGGATATATCTTTCTTGGAAACAGCAAAGCAGGAGAAGAACCAATTATTCCCATCAATAGTAGTATTGTTGTAAAGATACCCCTGATCCTCGGATTCGGAAAAACCATAATACACGTAGTCGCTTCCTGCACCGAAGGTGTTACTACTGATAAACTGCAGAATGCTTCAATGCTTCTCGTCTTCATCAGTACAAAATAATCCCTTTTTTTTCCATCTTTGATTTTCTTTACTTGTATAGTTTTACCAATAACCGGTGAATCGAAGGAAAAATAAACAACAATATAGATTCCACCCCCATGAAAGCATTCATCACCGGCGGAGCAGGATTCATCGGAAGTCACCTCGTCGACACCCTTCTGGCCAACAACCATTCGATCACCGTGTACGACAACCTCAGCTCAGGAGACAAAACCTTCATCCAGCATCATATGGACAAAAAGCAATTCACCTTCATCCACGCTGACCTGCTCAACCTCAAAAAACTGACAAAAGAACTCCACGACCATGATGTGGTCTTCCACCTGGCAGCAAACCCACACGTGCGACTCGGGGAGACACAAACAGATCTGGACCTCAACCAAGGGATCATCGCGACCTACAACGTCCTGGAAGCCATGCGACACAACGACATCAAGAAAATCGTTTTTTCCTCCAGCTCAGTTGTTTACGGAGAAACCACAGAACCGTCTCTTCCAGAGACTTACGGACCGACCCTCCCCATCTCCATGTACGGCGCGGGGAAACTCGGGGCAGAAGGACTCATCAGCGCGTTTAGCGGCACCTTCGATTTCCAAGCCTGGATGTACCGATTCGCAAACGTCGTCGGCGCACGAGGCACCCATGGGGTCATCGTCGACTTCATCGAAAAACTCAAGAAAAACCCTCATGAGCTAGAGATCCTCGGTGACGGCAGACAATGCAAACCCTACCTCTACATCAGCGACTGCGTCGAAGGCATCCTCTACGGGCATACCCATTCGAATCAAAAAATGAACCTCTTCAACCTCAGCTGCGA
>DAJP01000037.1:0-2801 GCA_002496355.1 Euryarchaeota archaeon UBA346
GCCCATCCGATCCTTGTCGCACCAGTCTCATTTTATTTTTTGAAAGAAAAACTCTCCTGGGTCAACGCACTTGGCATCGCGATCTCCTTAAGTGGTGTTGGGGTGCTGGTCATCGGGAATTACGGGTTCTCCGCGTTTGGTCTGGACACCCTAGAAGGAAACATCCTGGCGATGCTTGGGGGGCTTGCCGCTGGATTATACATCTTAGGAGGACGGACTCTCAGGAAAAAGGTTTCCACGGTCACGTACGCGTTTGTGGTCTACGCGGTAGGAACCATCGTCTTGTTCGTCCTCTGCCTAACCCTTGCAGCCCCGGTCTCCGGTCTTGCCCTGTCTGATTATGGGATCATCCTGTTGATGGCCGTAGTCTCAGGCATCTTCGGTCATACCCTCTACAACTGGTCCCTGGGGTACATCCGCGCATCCATCATGTCCGTCGCACTCCTCGGAGAACCAATTGGATCCTCCCTGCTTGCCTATGCTATCCCCTGGATCAATCAACAACCATCGATGTACACCATCATCGGTGGCGGCATCATCCTCCTGGGGATTTATCTCACTGCACGGACGATGGCAGAGCCTGAAATTTTGGAAAATGTTTAAGAATAGTGCCAGCTTCATAGTCGCTTATGACATCCAAAACAAACAAGATCATCAGTGCAGTCGTCGCAATCGCCATCATTCTTGCAATCATAGTCCTTGTCTATGTGAATCTCCCGAAACAAACACAAACAACCGACGAAGACGATACACCCGCTCAAAAAGAAAGCCCAACTATTTTCAAACTCATCTACGATGATGAGATTCAGAATTTCACCCTAGGTCAACTTGAACGCTTAGAACCCTACACCGCAAAAGGCGGATACCGGACCCAGAAAGGATCCATCAGAGGAGTCGGTAATTACACCGGAGTAAATATCACCACTCTCGTAAACAACCTCCAACCAGTACCCTACCGTTACAGTCTGCGGGTCACTGATGCAGAAGGAGAAAACACTTCGTATAATTTTTCAACAATCATCGGTGATGTCAATATTTATAATACGGATAACGCCTCTGATTCAAATCCGATCGGGAAAGGAAACATGACCATGGTCCTTGCCTATCAATTCGAAGGCGCCTGGTTGAACGAATCCAGTGACGGCAAACTGAAGATCGTGTTCCTTGATGAAAACGGATCAATCACTGATTCAGTACTCTGGTGGAAAAAAGTCGTCTCGATACGAATTATCACCGAATAAGACTCAGACGATTCCCTAGCTAAGTTATCCATCACCATCGCAAGGTATTTCTTATTCTACATTATACTAAATGTGAACAATGAGAGATATCCACTGGTTAATAGAGAACGTCGACCGATACAAAAACGCCACCATCCAGAAACGTTTCAAGAGCAAAAAAAACATTGTCGCGTATGTGCTACTCAACGGTCAACCACGGGTCCTCAAATGGTTCGTCCCAGGTTTGAAACAGAACATGGAAAATGAACATACGATCCTTAAGAAAGGAGCATCTGCTCTTTCTACCCCATCACCATTTGAGAAAGATTTAGAACAGAATGTCCTGGTTTTAAGCTACATCCCTGGACAGAATGTCTGCGACGTCATCAACGATGCTCAAACCATCTTTGAGGAAAAAGAAAAAACGGTTCATCAGCTTGCGGATTGGTTTGTCCAGTTCCATACTTTTTTCAGAACAGATCAAAGTTATCAGATCCGAGGGGATGCAACTCTTCGGAACTTCATTCAACACAAGGGTCGTATCTGGGGTGTGGATTTTGAGGAATCACGCATCGGCAAACCAAGCGAAGACCTTGCAACGCTCTGCAGTTCTATATTGAGCACGGACCCGATGTTCACCGATGAGAAGTTCAGACTCTGTCAAGTGTTCCTGGACTCCTATCGAAGAGCCGCACCAGAGAATATAGAGAACATCAGCGCAGAGATAGCCTATGCACTGCTCGAACGTATCCAATGGCGACCGAACGACGAGGAGACACTCAGAAAACAAGCGACGAAAATACGAAGTAAAGGATTGCTCGTGGCACGACATAATTTTTAAATATCCACCTATGTATCCCTCCCAACGATACCTATGGGGAAGGACCGATTACTCCCGATTCTCGCTTTGATACTCCTCTTCATTGCGAGCAGCTCGTCACTGTTCGTGTACGCGTCACAGACAACCACCGATACTTTGCTTGTAAACGGACAACATTACACCATTAATCAACTGTTTTCTCTAGCAAAACCACGCATGTTCAACGACTCGCAATACATTGGAATCGCCCTTGATGATCTGATGTTGAAAGTCGGGGTTGCAAACCCGGAACGCCATACGTATACATTCAAAGGCTCGGATGGATATGAGAAGACCGTGACCTGGGAGAATCTGCAAAACGGGCTGCTTACAAAAAACCGTGAATCTGTGTTTCCTGATCTCCCGAAAGCCTTCCGAGTCAAAGAGATCGTTACCATCGGGGTGAACTAAGAAATGATAGACAAGAAGTTCATTGTGGGAATCATCGTGTTCGGATCCCTCTGGGGTTTTGCTGAATGCATCATCGGATCATTACTCCGTGACGTCAACCTCCCTGCGGGGGCTATCATGACTGGTGTTTTTGCCATCGGTCTGATGACTCTCAGCCGGACTACCTATGGACGACCCGGGATGCAGACAGGCATCGGGTTGGTTGCTGGTGGACTACGACTCTTCAACCCTTTTGGTGGATGTTTCATCTGTTCTGCAATCGCGATCATGGCAGAAGGATTGCTCTTTGATCTAATCTGGACGGGGTTCTC
>DAJP01000037.1:3209-5323 GCA_002496355.1 Euryarchaeota archaeon UBA346
GTCTTCATCCCGCAGATCCTCGCCAGCGGACTGCTCGCCGCCTTGCTTGGTGTCGCAACAGTCCCAGCAGTGATTATTCTGAAGAAACTGCATATCACGATACAGGATCGTCTGTATTATCCTATCACCATTGGTGTCTCCGCTTTCTGCTGGGTCTTTGTCATTGTAAACACTCTTTTTATTCTATGGTTATAGGGGGCCGAGGAAATGGAACATCCAATAAAGGTAAAAATCCTGAAGTTCTATCCAGAGAAATGCAGCGGATGCCTTGAATGTGAAAAAGCGTGCTCACAGGTGCATTTCAAAACCAAGGATGGCGGTGAGAAATCAGCGATCCGTATCATAAAAACAAACAACGGGTACATGATGCATGTTTGTGATCAGCGCGGGTTGTGTCTTGATATGTGCCCGGTTGGTGCGTTGATTCGACGGAAGAACGGCATCGTGTGGTTAGACAAAGATGTCTGCATTGGATGTCAAGCTTGTGTTGGGTTCTGCCCCATTGGGGCTATGCGTAAAGCAGATGTTCGGATAGAGCCGTTCAAATGCATCTCCTGTGGGTCCTGTGTCCGCGCATGCCCTGAGAACGCTTTAGAGCTAGTTGAGGCAAATATCGCTGATATTAAACAAGTTGTACATCATAAACTAGGTGCGTAACATGGTCGAAGGTCAGATAGCTATCGAGGAGTACAAGACAGGGAACACAGAACACACTTGGGATCTGAAGAAGATTGCTTCTGCTCATAAGGTTCTGGCGACCTATTCATACAAGAAGGGGCAGGTGACCAAGGGGTACGCGAATCGGACGTTGTACGTGAACCTTGGCACCGGTAAGATTACAGAAAAACCAGTCACGGAGGAGATGAAAAAACTGTTCACCGGGGGTCGTGGGTTTGGCCTCAAACTCATATGGGACGGCTGTAAATCTTCGACACGATGGGACAGCCCGGAGAACGAACTGCTCATCACCACAGGCCCGCTCTGTGGGACGACCCAGTACGCAGGTTCTGGAAAATCCCTCTGCTTAAGTGTCTCTCCCTCCACCAATATCCTTTGTGATTGTAACGTTGGTGGTTTCTTCGGTCCATATCTGAAATTCACTGGGTTTGATGCCCTGGAGATCCAAGGAAAAGCAAAGGAAGATGTGATCATCGTCATCGATGGTGAAAAAGGGACGGTGTCTCTCGAAACCGCACCATTGGAAGAGACCAATACCCATCTCCTCTCTGAGCAGCTCACCAGGATGTATGCCTCCGAAGATACGGATAAATCCCGGCAGAAAGTCTCGGTCGTCTCCTCCGGGCATGCTGCCGAGCATAGCTACTGGGGCTGTCTGAATTTCTCGTTTTATGATATCCGGCGTAAGGTACCCCGGATTAAACAAGCGGGTCGTGGTGGACTGGGGACCGTCCTACGTAACAAGAAGATCAAAGCAGTGGTCGTCAAAGTAGAACGGTTCGATGGCGTCTCCAATCACCCTGCGGACCCTGATGCGTTAGCAAGGGTTGGGACGAAACTGCATAAAGAGATCCGTGACCTGGACCGGTACCAATGCAACATGCGTGCGGTCGGCACCGGACATCTGGTGGAAATCATGGATGCATATGATTTGCTTCCCACGGAGAATTATCGGTTCGGTAGTTTTCCGAAGGCTTCTAAGATCTATTCACCGAAGTTCTATGACCTGTTCACAAAGATCATCCCGGATGGCTGCTGGCATGGCTGCACCATGGCTTGTGCGAAAACCGTTGATGGATACACAGTAATGACTGGACCCTACAAAGGTGAGAAGGTCACCGTCGACGGCCCAGAGTACGAGACCATCGGGGCATGTTCGAATATGAGCCTCTGGGATCCTCTCTGGATCTTAGAGTTCAACTTTTACTGCGACACCTATGGGATTGACACGATCTCCTCGGGGACCGCTATCGCGTTTTACATGGAGATGTACGAATATGGGATCTTAAACAAGGAGCGTTGCGATGGATTGGAACTGTGCTTCGGAAACGCAGATGCTGCACTTGAACTGCTCCATCGGATAGCCAAAGGAGACAACGGAGAATTCATTCATGTCGCTTCACAGGGCGCGAGAAGAGTGAAAGACTGGATCAACA
>DAJP01000037.1:5672-6373 GCA_002496355.1 Euryarchaeota archaeon UBA346
CTTGCGATGCAAGGCGGGTATGGTCTGACACTCAAAGGACCACAACATGACGAGGCTTGGCTCATCTTCATGGACATGGTCAACAATGCTATCCCAACATTTCAGATGAAAGCAGAAGCACTGCATTACTTCCCAATGTGGCGGACCTGGTTCGGACTGAACGGGCTCTGTAAACTCCCCTGGAACGATGTCGAACCAGCGGACAACGCCCAGACCCCAGAGCCATCAAAGGTTCCGGGGCATGTACAGAATTATGTGGAGTATCAGAATGCGATGACCGGTTGGAACGTCACCAAAGAAGACCTGATCCTGCAAAGTGAACGATGCTACAACTGGCAGCGGGCGATGAACGTCTGGATGGGACGAGGACAACGCAAGGACGATTGGATCCCTTTCCGGGCGATGGGACCAGTCACCGAGATGGAGTACTTGTCACGAAAGGACCGTTACGATAAAGCACTCGTGGAAAAACAAGGGCTCGCTCAGAAAGATGTTGACAAAATGACGACACAAGAAAAACTGAAGATCATCTACGAGTTCCGTCGGAACCAATACGAAAAACTCACCGATGCAGTCTATTACCGTAGAGGCTGGACACCAAATGGGGTGCCTTCTCCACAGAAGATGAAACAACTTGGATTTACTGATAAAAAGATGCTAAAAATGCTGCAGGATAAGATAACTGCTGATGAAAAGAATGG
>DAJP01000033.1:0-775 GCA_002496355.1 Euryarchaeota archaeon UBA346
TGGGCCTGTTGCGATTTGAACGCAAGTCGATGGCTCCCGAAGCCACAAGGATACCAAGCTACCCCACAGGCCCAGTGGGTGTTTGCAGAGCAAAAAGAAAAAACAGATAAAAGAGTTTTCGGTGTAATCAACTAGTTCAGAGGTCTTTAAGGCTTTTACGGAATTCCTCGTATTTCTTCGTCAGAATGTTTACTGATTCCCGCAACGCATCCTTCGCGGTCATCGACCCATCGGTCTCAAAGCTGAACAGAAGTTTCGTCGGATCTTTTGTTATCGTGATAAAATCATCTTTATTCTTCTGCATATATGATTCGAAGATCGATGCTTTTGACGGGTCAACTAACTCGAGTTTATCGCCTTTGAGGACAACGAGATCCTTTGGGAGTTCCTCGAGGAATGACTTGACTTCATTCATGCGTTTCTTATCAACGGTGATCTTGGTCTCCATGCGATATCGGGGTGCGAGAACCACCTGCCATTTCGCATGGTCTCTCCCTCGTCCAAGGACTGCTTCAACCTCAAGGATCACCCGTTGGTCTTTCATGAGCTCCACGATAGGGATCGTAGTTTCGGTAATCGCATAACTTGGGTGCTCTGGCTGCAGATCCCCAGAGTACACCACACATTCTCCTTCTTTACTTAAGGTGTATCGTACGGTGCAGCTCGGGCATCCTTTCCCCTCGCATTTGCACTCTGAGCGAAACGATAATGCTGGTAGATCAATGGTAGGGATTGGGACTAAACCCAGTCGATGCCCAATCAGTTCATCAAACAG
>DAJP01000033.1:1086-4054 GCA_002496355.1 Euryarchaeota archaeon UBA346
GCAAGCATGATCCGTCGGATGGAATTAACAAAATATACATCCGTGTCCTCTATTTTCAACACTCCTTTATTTCCCTTCAGCTCCACGGTTTTGACTTTCATAAGTCCACCTATAATTCCACCTTAGATACGGCGTCCTCGTTTTCCACCTTTCGGTTTACACCCGTCATGGGGATGAGGTGTGACATCTTCAATCGTACCAATCCGTAACCCTGCACGGACCAGAGAACGAATCGCGGTTTGAGCACCACGACCCGGGTTTCCGCCTTTCTTTCCACCTTTCCCGCTAATCTTGATATTGACACTATCAAATCCTTTCTCGATGGCAGCCTCTGCGACCACCTGAGCGACTTTCATCGCAACATAAGGAGATCCTTCATCCTTTGCTGATTTGGTCACCATCCCACCAGAGCATTTCGTGATCGTCTCAGCCCCTGTGGAATCTGTTATCGTGATAATGATGTTGTTAAACGATGAATAAATATGCGCTATTCCTTTTCGTGCCATGTCTTACGCCCCTTCCTCAGTCTTTTTTTCTTTTTTCGGATGATCCTTTGGTTTGGCTTCTGGTAGAGTTGTTTTCTCCTCAGCGGGTTTCTCTACTGCGGAGGGTGCTGGTTGTGGAGGTGGAACAGGTACTACTGCTTCGGGCTGAGCTGTTGGTGCGACAATCGCTGTTGGCTCTGGTTTTGGTATGGCTACTGGAATTGGTTTTTCCGCACCTGGTGCTTTCATGGGCACACTTTGCTCGGTCTTATATGCTTCAGCTTTTGGCCGTGCAGGATGTGACAGCTCGTTTAATGGTGATCGAATCGTATACTGAATCTGGGTTTCTTCATCTTTTGCGACCATGTAACTTGGCACAGTGACTTTTTTACCGCTCACCGCCACATGACCATGGCTGATCAACTGACGTGCCTGATACGGCGTGCTTGAGTACCCTTTAAGATACACAAGGGTCTGTAACCGTCTTGAAAGAACAGATTCGGTGTCCAAGGCAAGCACATCATCAAGGGATGCTCCCATGGAGACGATCCCCATCCGAGATAAATGCAGGAGCAACTGGTCGCTTTCTTTTTTCGCCTGCGGGCTTGCAGTTCCTAGTTTTGCAAGCAGTTCTCTTGCTTGTTCACGGTGTTTCCCGAGGTATGTTTTTGCCTTCCAGACTTCTTTGTGATTTTTTAATCCGTATTTTTTCATGAGCTCGCGTTCTGATTTGATACGGGTCTCTTTCCAAGGGTGTAACGGGGTATCATATTTCTTCCGTGGGAACTTCTGACTGCTCATCTAGATCACTCCTATTTCTTCTCCGACTCCTCTTTCTTCCCAGCTGCGGCTGGTGCTTCTTTCCGTTTTGAGACGCCCAACGCTAACCCTTTGCGTCCATTCGAACTGGTGCGCTGTCCTCGTACCTTCAGACCGAATTCGTGTCGGACTCCTCGGTACGAGCGTATCATCTTCATCATGTTAATGTCATCCCGTAGACGTGAGGTCACATCCGTGCTAATCAGATGGATGTCTTCCCCGGTGTACGCATCTTTTCGGTAGTTCAGCATCCATGCAGGCGCGTATTCATCGATGTTCTCGAGTACTTCTTTGAGTTTCTCGATCTCTGTTTCGGGGAGGTTTCCGAATTTTAATTTCCGGTCTACTCCCGCGGTGTCCGCGATGAAGGTGGCCATGTGTCGTCCTATGCCTTTTATCTGGGTGAGACCCTGGACGATATTGTGCTCTCCGTTGATATCGGTGTTGACGATACGGATGATATAGTTAAAATTTTCATCATGTTCTTTTTTCTTGGTCGGTTCTTCTTCTTTGGCAGCTTGTTTTCCTTTTTTGTCTTTTTTCTTCTGTTGATCTGGTTTTGCTGCTCCTTGTTCTGGTGTCACAGCATCGGTTCGTTCAGCGGTTTCTTTTCCCCCCGATGGTTTTGCCTCTGCAGGTTCTTTTGGTTGATGTTGTTTTTTCTCTTCTGGTGATTTCTCATTTTCTGCCAAGATGATTACCCCGTTTTAATGTACAAGCTCTCTCTATATAGTACTTTGAATACTACAAGAAAGTATTTGCCAATAATAAAAGAGGCTATATTTAAGGGTAACCCTTATAGGGCTGGGTAGTGACTGTTTTGCAGAGGATATTTGGCTGAATCAGTGCTTTTCCTCTTCTTTGATGAAGGGAATGGGTTGCTTACCGTAATTGCTAAATGCAGTAAAACTATCCCCCTTAGTGAGTTGGGCGTCTATGCCGAAAACAGACTGGACATCAATTGAAGACATATTATCAGGAGACCATATTGGGAAAATAATCAATGTACGCGGCTGGATCTATCGGACCAGAAGCAGCGGGAACATTGTGTTTATGACCCTGCGGGACGTCACAGGGGTATTGCAGGCGACTGTGAAACGAGGTAATCTGCCGGACTCGGAGTTTGAGGACGCGGTCAAAGCGTTAATCGAGTCATCCGTGCAGATCACTGGATCTGTCAAAGAGGATAAACGAGCCCCAGGTGGGTACGAGCTTCAGGTGACGAACTTGAGGGTCGTGAATTTCGCAGAGCCGTTCCCTATCACAAAAGACCAAAGCCCAGAGTTCCTCCTTGATCAGCGGCATCTATGGATCCGGTCACGGAAACTCACCTCGGTTTTGAAGGTGCGTTCCACAGTGGTTGGAGCGATCCATTCGTTTTTCAGGGAACAGGGGTTCTATGAGTTCGATGCACCGATATTGCAGCCGAACCAGTGCGAGGGAGGCTCCACGCTCTTTGAAGTCAAATATTATGAGGATAAGACTTACTTGTCACAATCCTGGCAGTTGTACGCGGAAGCTGGTATTTTCGCTCTTGAGAAAATCTATAACATGGGGCCGACGTTCCGGGCGGAGAAATCGAAGACATCTCGACATCTGTCGGAGTTCTGGATGGCGGAGATGGAGGCAGCCTGGATGGACCTTTCTGATGCTACTGCGTTGGC
>DAJP01000113.1:0-2441 GCA_002496355.1 Euryarchaeota archaeon UBA346
GCTCGAGAAGCGAGTGTGTACACTGGGATTACTATCGCTGAGTATTACCGGGATATGGGCTACGGAATCTCCCTTATGGCGGATAGCACCAGTCGATGGGCGGAAGCCATGAGAGAAATCTCCAGCAGACTAGAGGAAATGCCCGGGGAAGAAGGATACCCTGCGTATCTTGCAACAAAACTCGCTGCGTTCTACGAACGATCCGGTCGAGTGACCACCCTGAACAATCAAGAAGGAAGCATCACAGTCATAGGGGCAGTCAGCCCCCCGGGAGCAGACTTTTCAGAGCCAATCACCCAAAACACACTTCGGATGGTCAAGGTGTTCTGGGCATTAGACACAAATCTAGCTCATCGCAGACATTTTCCTGCTATCAACTGGCTCACCTCATATAGTTTCTACCTGAACTCCTTAGAAAAATGGTTCGAGGATAAAGTCTCCGCGGACTGGAAAGACCTCCGTGTCAAAGCAATGGAGATCCTGCAAAAAGAAGCGGAACTGCAGGAGATCGTCCAACTCATCGGCTCAGATGCGTTACCCGAAAAAGAACAGATCACCTTAGAGTTCGCCCGAGCACTCAGAGAGATTTTCCTGCAGCAACACGCAGGCCATGAAATCGACTCCTATTGTTCCATAGACAAACAATTCAAACTGCTGAAGACAATCATGGAATACGGAAACGCAGCCTACAAGGCACTCGATGCGGGAGTACAAGTCAGCACCATCCTGAAGATGAAATCACGGGATATGCTGGCGAACTCAAAATTCGAAAAAGATTTCGATAAATACCTCAAAAAAGCTCAGACCGAGATGAAAAAAGAATTCCAGACACTCGGTGTGGAGGCGGTCTCATGGTAAAGGAATATCGAACAATCACTGATATCGCAGGACCATTAATCTTTGTTGAAAAAACCGAGCCAGTCGGATTTGGCGAACTCGTCAACGTCAGTCTCCCTGACGGGACAAAAAAACGAGGACAAGTGCTTGACACAAGCAAGGATATCGTCGTCGTCCAGGTTTTCGAAGGAACCGTCGGAATCGACCGAGCATCCGGCGTCACTTTCCTTGGGGAAACCATCAAACTATCCGTCTCACAGGACATGTTAGGGAGAATCCTGAATGGCTCAGGTATGCCTATTGACAGCGGACCAAAGATCATCCCTGATGAAAAAATGGAGATCATCGGCTCTGCAATCAACCCCTGGGCTAGGGATAGTCCACGAGAATTCATTCAAACAGGTATCTCAACAATCGATGGCCTTCTTACCTTAGTACGTGGTCAGAAGCTTCCCTTGTTTTCAGGTGCAGGATTACCTCATAACGAGATAGCGTTACAGATCACCCGTCAAGCAAAGGTCATTGGTAAGAACGAGGATTTCGCAGTCGTGTTCGCCGCCATGGGGATCACCAATGAGGAAGCCCAATATTTCTTGAAGGATTTCGAACGCACTGGTGCATTAAAACGAGCAGTCGTCTTCATGAACCTCGCAGATGACCCTGCCGTCGAACGACTCATCACCCCCAAGCTTGCACTCACCGCAGCGGAGTACCTTGCCTATTCACATGACATGCATGTGTTAGTCATCCTCACCGATATGACCAACTACGCAGAATCACTTCGAGAGATTGGTGCTGCTCGGAAGGAAGTCCCTGGGCGAAAAGGGTACCCCGGGTATATGTACACGGATCTTGCAACCATCTATGAACGAGCGGGTCGGATAAAAAACAAGAAAGGAAGCATCACCCAGATCCCGATCCTGAGCATCCCTGAGGATGACTGGACACACCCTGTTGCAGACCTTACCGGCTACATCACCGAAGGACAACTTGCTGTCTCCCGAGAACTCCATCGAAAAGGAATCTACCCTCCACTCAACCCACTCCCATCCCTCTCACGATTGATGCGCCTTGGGATCGGACCTGGAATGACCAGAGAAGACCATCGATCCGTAGAACAAGGGTTATATGCCGCGTACGCAAAAGGAAGAGACCTCCGGGACCTCATCGCGATCGTCGGAAAAGAAGCACTCTCAGAAAACGACAGGAAATTTTTGGATTTCGCTGATACCTTTGAGAACCGGTTCATCAGACAAGGACGAGACGAGGAACGCTCCCTGGAGCAGACCTTGGAGCTTGGCTGGGAACTCATTGCCATGGTTCCTGAGAGCGCACTGACCATGATTGATAGGAAAACACTGGAAACATATCATCCGAACTATCGGAAGAAATAAAGGATCAGCCTCTATGGTAAAACAAGAGATAAAACCCACACGGACAGAGCTTATCGCCATCAAACGAAAAATCGCATTGTACGACCGTGGATACAAACTCCTGAAAATGAAACGAGACGGACTGGTCCTTGAGTTCTTCAACATCCTCTCAAAAGCACGGGACATCCGTTCAAAAATCATCGCGGATTACAAAAAAGCAGAGGAAAAACT
>DAJP01000113.1:2746-3706 GCA_002496355.1 Euryarchaeota archaeon UBA346
CCCGCAGAGAAGACCCCAAGGTCATCATGGGTAGCAAGAACGTCATGGGAACACTTGTGCCTACCACCGTTGAAAGCGCAACCGTGAAACGACGCATCGACCAACGAGGATATGGGATCATAGGGATGAGCGTCCGAATCGATGAGGCAGCAGATGCTTATGAACAACTCGTCGAAGACATCATAGTTGCTGCAGAGCTTGAGACAACACTCCGAAGACTCATTGAAGAAATAGAGAAAAACAAACGTATCGTGAATGCCTTAGAGTTCCGTATACTCCCTGAGCTACGAAAGAATGAAAGCTTCATCCGTACACGCCTTGAGGAAATGGAACGGGAAAATGTCTTCCGACTAAAACGAATAAAAACAACGATAGCGTGAACTATGATACGAAGTTTTCGGGAAACATTCAAAGACCCAGAGAAAAAAGCAAAACTTTTATTCTGGATTTGGACGTTATCCTTACTCATGACTGTTATAGGGTATAGTTTGATTTTTTATTTTCTGTTTTGGAATCAAAAATAAAAAAAAAGAGGTATCCTCTGAAGGAGAGGATGGATGGTTGATTCTTTTACTCAGATTCGTTTGTCTTAATCCTCATTCCATAGAAGGATCGGTACACGAAATACATGGAGATGGCAAGGAACAAGACAAACAGGGAAAGCGTCGCAGGGTTCGCTGAGCTACCGTTCCCAAATTGATTGGTCAATGAGACTGATAACTCCACCGCAAGCAACCCAAACAATGTCGTGAACTTGATAATAGGGTTCATCGCCACGGAGGATGTGTCTTTGAATGGATCCCCGACGGTGTCACCAATGACGGTGGCCGCATGCAGCTCAGTTCCTTTCTCCTTTAGGTCTACTTCAACGACTTTCTTGGCATTGTCCCACGCGCCCCCCGCATTGGCCATGAAGATCGCCTGGAATAACCCGAACAGGGCGATTGCGATCAGATACCC
>DAJP01000113.1:4103-11941 GCA_002496355.1 Euryarchaeota archaeon UBA346
CCGTCCAGTTTTATGTTCCGTCTGATGAACTCAACCGCGCGATAAGCCCCGGTGGAGACCGCTTGGGTTGAAGCCCCAGTGAACCAGTAGATCATCGCCCCTCCCGCGATCAACCCTAGGAAAAACGGTGGATGCAGTAAGGAAAGGTTTCCAATCAATGCGGGATCCAGTTTATTGGTCAGAAGAATGATGATGGAGAAAATCATGGTTGTCGCCCCCGCAACAGCGGTTCCAATCAGGACAGGTTTTGCCGAGGCTTTAAAGGTGTTACCCGCGCCATCACCTTCCTCTAACAGTTGTTTTGCATGCTCGAAATCAGGTTCAAAACCGAACTCTTTGTTAATTTCTTCTTTCACGTTTGGAACTTGTTCGATTAATGAAAGCTCATAGACCGACTGGGCGTTATCAGCGACCGGGCCATACGAATCAACCGCGATAGTCACCGGCCCCATCCCAAGGAAACCGAAGGCGACTAACCCAAAGGCAAACACGGCTGGGCCAACGATTATCGCCTGAGGTATCATGAGACTCCCAATACCAAGGGTGCTGACGATATAGGCGATTCCCATGAGTAACAGAATAGATAACCCTATCCAATATGCACTAAAATTCCCGGCGACAAACCCAGAGAGGATATTAAGAGAAGGACCTCCCTCACGAGAGGAAGTGACAACCTCTTTGACATGACCAGATTTTGTTGAGGTGAACACCTTCACAAACTCAGGAATAACCGCTCCAGCCAATGTACCGCATGTGATAATAATAGAGAGTTTCCACCAAAGAGTCGTATCTCCTCCCAGAGTGGGAATAAGGAAATATGATGCGATGAAAGTCAGAGCAATGGAGATAAATGAGGTGATCCAAACTAAAGACGTCAACGGTGCTTCAAAATTCATCTTTGTGGCTTTTGCGTAGCGTACACGAGCGATGAGATCATTAATCAGATATGAAAGACTGCTCGAAACAATCATTAATATCCTCATGACGAAAATCCAGACAAGAAGGATGACCTGAATCAACGGATCATTGATTGCAAGCACAATGAACGATATAAGAGCAACTCCTGTCACTCCATATGTTTCAAAACCATCAGCAGTCGGTCCGACCGAGTCACCTGCGTTATCCCCGGTGCAATCTGCGATAACACCAGGGTTTCTCGCGTCATCTTCTTTGATTTTAAAGACGATTTTCATGAGGTCTGAGCCGATATCAGCTATTTTTGTAAAGATACCCCCGGCAATCCGCAATGCTGCTGCCCCAAGAGATTCTCCGATAGCAAAACCGATAAAACAAGGCCCTGCGTAGGAACCAGGGATGAATAAGAGAATCGCAAGCATCATGAACAGTTCGACACTGATAAGGAACATCCCGACACTTATCCCAGCCCGGAGAGGTATTTGATTTACCGGGAGTGGTTTTCCTCGTAAGCTAGCAAAAGCAGACCGAGAATTTGCAAGGGTATTAATTCGAATACCGAACCAAGCGACCCCATAACTGCCTGCGATACCAATCAAACTGAATAAAAGGATAACAACGACTCGGAACGTCTCGAACTGAAGGAGCACCCCAAAATAGATGATGATAACAGCACCGATAAACGCCCAGAGAATAAGCAAGAACTTCCCTTGAGTGACCAGATAGGTTTTACACGTCTCATAGATCAACTCTGAGATATCCTTCATGGATTTATGCACAGGGAGTTGTTTCACACGTAAATAATTAAATAATCCAAACACAAGCCCAAGTAAACAAACGATAAGACCGATTCCTAGGATCAATCGAGCATTAATACCAAAAAACTCAACAGTACTTAGGTCAGGGACGATCAGATTCGCTTCTCCGCCTGCCTCAGCTGCCATCGTTGACGGGGCTAGCAGGATGACAAGACCCGCGATGATCATCAGAAAAGAAAAAAACCGAAGGATCCGCTGTCGTGATTTATTTCCAAAGTCTTTCTTATACTGTTCTATTTTGAATTGGTTTTCCATAGATAAACACACTCCTCCATTCTTAAGGTAGTAACCGGAAACCGGTATTTTCTATTTTAAGATGTCGTTTTTGCAAAAAATCTACTCAAGAGCAACAGAGAAAGGTCTACATCCCCCAGAATTTATTTGTCTTGCGTTTAATATCCATAATCTTATTTAACACATCTTTCTCATCATCGTTCAAAACGTTCATCAGTGTCAGTTTACGGGCGTCACTCTCAGGGATATCCGTAAAAAAGATATCTCCTCCTTTGATTTGTCTACCAATCGTGACACCTTCGACAGAAATAGCCACCTCCGCACCTTGTAATGCTTCCGTGATAGGTTTGTTATCTAGCTGCATTCCTTTGATGATCCCAATGCTTTTTCCCTCTTGATCGACCAAGCGCATATCGACCTTAATACGTCCCCCAAGAACTCGTACCCCAAAAACCGCAGGATGACTGATACGGAAGACATACTCGGGGAGGAACTTAATCATCCCGGGATGGGTATAATCCTCCCGGCGTTTCTTCTCAAGCTCTTCTTTCTTTTTCGCTAACCACAGGTCATAGTTCTCGATGATTGTATAGATGACGTCCTCATTGAAGATCGTCACCTCTGATTTAATCAATTCCTCCTTTGCTTCTGGTAGGATTTTCACGTTGAACGCAAAAATCACTCGTTCCGAAGGATTGTTTATCGCAGCTGTTTCCATGATGTCTCGCCGAGAAATATTACCGATCTCTACTTTCCTGATGTTGATCCCTTTTTCTCTTGATTCTTTTACTAAAGCTTCGAGGGAGCCGATAGTATCAGCCTTGATGTATAATCCATCTTTGTCTAACTCGATATTCACCTGGGATTGACTTTTTATCTCTTCTATTAATTCAGCCTCATCCCCATGGACGACACGTAATGGTGCACCAGGGACGACCAGGTCGAGGTTCGGAGCAGAAATTTTAATCCCACAGGCAGCATGGACTTCTTTCACACTATCAAAACGTTCCCGGGGGTCCCGGATTTCATCCATTGGTTTCGGCTTCAGTAATGCTTTAATCTTGGTGACCAATGGCTCGTTGCGAGTGCCAAAGATAATCGTATCTTCTTTTTTCAGCACCCCACTATATATTATGGCATCCACCGTGGTTCCCAGTCCTATATCTTCTTTTACTTCCAAAACAGTCCCTTTCCCAGCACCGCTCTCACTGGTCAGCTGATCCTCAAGGAACCGTTGCGCTAATCCGACAAGGACCATGAGTAACTCAGGGATCCCTTCACCGGTTTTAGCAGATAATGGGATTATTGGGATGCTTTTCCGGAAATCCTTTATGTTGAAATATAAATCTGAATCGAATCCTTTATCATAGATCGTTCCGATTAACTCATAGAGTTTCGTGTCAAAGAGGGTTTTTGTCATGGGTCGTTGGTTATCGAGCCGATTCCTTGCAACATCCTGGTTTTTTTGCCAGCCGTTGATCGCGTCAATCTTGTTTGCCGCTAAAATGAATGGTGTTTTATATTGACGAAGAATCGTAATAGACTCATAGGTCTGAGGTCGAAACCCTTCATTGATATCCACGACAAGGATAGCAAGGTCTGCTAAGGAACCCCCACGGGTTCGTAGGGTGGTAAACGCATGATGACCAGGGGTATCGATGAATAAAAGACCTGGGACAGAGAATTTCTTCTCTCCGAGTAATGTGCCACACATCGCATAGATCGCATCGATTGGGACTTCTGTCGCACCAATGTGCTGGGTGATCGCTCCTGCTTCTCGGGCAGCGACCGTGGATCCTCTGATATAATCTAAGAGTGAGGTTTTTCCATGGTCGACATGACCAAGTACACTGACGATCGGCTGACGAACATGTTTATGAGACGCAGACATCAAGGATCACCTGGTTTTGCAGAGCGGTAGGGAAAACATGCTTTAAAAACATATGGGTTGGAATAAAAAATAAATTGAATTTATCCCTAAAGAAACCGTGAGATTGTTTTTTACGGCAATTCAAGGGTCGCATGCCGAGAACGCATGGATTCTTCTGTTTCTTTCTTATTCTTCATGAGTTCCGCGATAATCCCATCAAGTAGGATCCAGGAACTTGCCTCAAATAAAGTCCCCAGGGGGGCGAACTGTTTTCGTTCTTTTTCAGTACAATCGGCGGACAGGATGATGGCGATATCAGCAAATTTGGTGATCCTGGAGTTTTTCTTCCCAGTAACCACCATGAGTTTCGCACCAAGGGTCTTTGCTATCTCCGCAGTCATCACTGCAGGGATGGTCTCCCCAGAGCCAGAGACGATGCAGACCAGGTCCCCTTTTTTGACAGGAGCACCAATGGTCTCTCCGATGACGAATGTCTGAAAACCAAGGTGAACCAGTCGTATGGCGAATGCTTTGGAGACCAAACCAGATCTGCCTGCCCCATAGACAAAGATACGGTTTGCCTTGAAAAATGCATGAATGATCCGGTCAATTTCCTTTTTGCTGACCAATTGAAGGATGTCCCGGGTCTTCCGGTGGATGTAATCAAGGGATTCACGGAAGGTGTCCTGGTTGTTCATTTCTTGATGACCTCAGAGAGATCCTTGTAATACGCGGTTTCTTTCCCGGTTCGTTTCATGATTGCTTTTTCCACTTGGAGGCGGATGTAGACGGCATCATGTTCTAGTAATGGTGATTCTGAGATCAGCGTGACATTGAGGTTCCGATCCAAGATGACTTCGATGAGTGGGGCAAGCGGCATGTCTCCTTTTTTGATGGGCACATGGTACAGTTCATTACCATTCTCATAGAGGACTCCTGTGATATGCATGAGGTAGTGCCGTAACCGTAATGGTCTGAGCTTTTCAAAGATCGCTTCATAATCCTCCCGTTCCTGGATGGATCCGTTGCCTCGGGCATGGATATGACCAAGGTCAAGGACGGGGATGACTTCTTTGACATGGGTGCAGACGTCGACGATTTCATCAAGGCTTCCGAAGACCTTTTGTTTGCCCATGGTTTCCATCGCAAGTTTAATCTTTAGTTTTTCTTTCTTGAACAAGCTGACGATTTTCTTTGAGTTCTTAATGATCAGTTTTGCGGTTTTCTTCGGGTTGTACTCCCCGTAAAAACCTGGATGAATAATCAGGGTTTTTGATCCGATGTTGTTTGCCATCTGCGCTGATTTCATGATTTTTTCAAAACTCATAGTGATTTCTTCATGATCTCCCGCTAAGTTGAGGTAGTAGGGTGCATGTACGTGGATTTCTATGTCGTTTTTCGAAGCATAGTCTTTTATAAAAAGTGCTTCTTCATCAGATAAGACATACAATCCACGGACGAACTGGATCTCAATAGCGTTTAAATCAAGACTTTTATGAGTGTAGACAATCCCATCTTTGTTTGTTCTTCCTTTACAGGATAATGGGATGCCGGCTTGCCCGATTCGTATCATATCTCTTCCTCCTCTGTTTATTCCCTAGATGAAGAATCCTGTTTTGTTTATAAAAAAATATATTATGCGAGTTCCTCCAAACGACTCATGATATTCCAGATCAGGGTTCTTCCATGGAGTGGAATATTTGGATCGTTTGCAAGTTCATCAAGGATCGTGGTAGCTGATGCGACACGCAGGTCGATGGGGTCGCCTGGTTTTAACAGGATCTGTTTGACTTCTTCCGCCCCTCTTCGGATATTTCTTGGAATAGAGTTATCCTCACTAATCATATTTAAACCATCACAAATCTGATCAATTTTTTTACCATCATCGGGCATGCAATGTCACCCCTAAGCTTCACGGTAATCACAAGGTATGATAAAAATATTTGTGTGGTTCTGCAAGGAAGTGATAACTAATACCCATATCACAAGTATAAGATATGCACTAGGAGATATAAGCCCCCCGATGGTCTGAAAAATGCTCCTTTTTTCAGCTTTACAGAAAAACAACATCTTCCATACAGAATATACATACATCTGGTTATTGTGTCTCAGCATTCAGAAGATAGATTCAGACATCATTTCAGACAATTTCAGATAGTTTCTAACCTTCTATTGCTAGAGTATGACCAATATAATACGTTTCAGTTGGAAGGATTACTCTTAGACCTTTAAAGCCATACATATTATAGCTTATTATTTCTGAATGTTTGTATCCCTTCAAACCAATACTCCATAGTTCATTATTAGCTCCCCATAGCGATGTCCAAAATTTCAACGGACTAGTTCTTAGAATCCCAATTAATTTAGTGGATATATTTGTTAAACCATCAAGCACTGAAAGAAGAAATGTCATCTCTGGAAATACAAGAGCTATTACAATCCATAAGTAGATAGGAGACGCAAGTAGGTAATGTAACGGACCCCATTCCACTATGTCTTCTGGCGTAGTTCGCACTATTACATAACAAAAAATATTGTAAAAACCATAACCTGCTACAGACAACTTAGAGAAGGTATTGAATTTTTCTAAATTGTTATATGCCTGATTTACCAATCTAAGAAAACGTAATTCATTCTCAGCAATCATCCCCTTTGGTAATAATCCATACTTATCCAACTCCACCACAGCTTCCTTGAATATACGGACTGCTTCCTCCCTTGTTGATGTCTGATTCAACCTGGCTCTGAACTCTACCAGATACTGTTCCAGGTTCTGGTATTGTTCTCTGGTGAGTTTCACTGTTGTATTCCCATATCCCTGGATGCCGCAAGCCTGTGTAGTGACTTCCACGAAGTCATCATCAATGGATGCTTTCACAGTGTTGAAGCTGATGCCTTGTGCGACTGCGACACCGAGGAAAAGAATGACAATTGTTGTTGCGATGAATTGATGTTTCATTAATCAATCCTCCATTAATACGCTCGTAGATATTCTATTATTCATGATAAGATGAAAATTCCTATACGCCATCTGATTGGGAAATACAATATTACCAAGAAAGAAAATAATACGATATATGAGGGTATCTTCCCAAGTCCAAGGAACAAAATCTTTCAATTCATAATAAATAATATATCGATATTGTGCGTATATCAGAAGAGGTAGTAGAAGTATCATACAAAATCCTCTCATCAATTCTGATATAAATTTACCTTCCATGATTAAATTGATAGCATAATTAATAGTTTTTAAAATATTACTTAAAATTTCAAGTATTCTAATGAATAGCCATAACCATGGACCATCTTTCTTATACGCATGAACCATTGTAATAAGATAATTCATAGAAACTCTATTCGAACCAACAACATCAACAATCTTATTACGTGCTCCTTCTTTTGCTACCACTACATTAATACTTGGTGTAATGGAAACACCAACGAACAGTAGAATGATTCCAACCGCCAAACATTTCCTTTTCATTTGATTTTTCTTCCAAAGTTTAAGGATATTATGGAGCCCACCAACAGTTAAATTTAGACCCTATTAAATACGGACCTGCAGCTACGAATCCTGCAACTCCTAATAAGACCCATCCAAGTAAAAACAAAAAAGTGTCAAAATCAGTATAATGATAAAAATGATTAAACATTATTACTAATCCAGTTAAAGCTATTGAAGTTGCAATTAACAATAATGGTAAAAATATAAAAAATAGTATTGTACAAAGAACTGGAAAACTCCAATTTATCTCATTCCCGTTTTCACAATCACAGTCAGAATCCTGTAACTGAGTTATTTCTAAATTGATTGTAGTATCCTTTTCAATGACAGCAGATATTTTTTGTTGTATCTCCTGATTACTGAATTGATACATCCCAATCAATGAATGAATCCTTGACTTACTGACAACCTTTGACAGAATCAAACCAAGGAAATACATATGTCTGATTTGGGTCTTTGTTATAACAGGAAACTCTGATGTTGGGAATATCCCTCT
>DAJP01000018.1:0-1179 GCA_002496355.1 Euryarchaeota archaeon UBA346
TGAAGGATGGTAGTGGGCCAGGCCGAACCCACCAAGGTCAACAGGAGGGAATCGGACCAAGAAAAAGCCATTTTTACCCCATCTTGGTGCTGGGCGATCAAACCTATTTCTCACTAAAAGCTTTCTTAATTTTTCTTTCTTTTTTTCACTTTTTGGAGGTTTGATCATGAAAGATTCATCGTCAAGGATGACCTACCCTGAGAGGAAAGTTGCGGAGTATCTATGGAAAATGAATATCGAATGGGTGTACGAACGACCCGTGTTTGTCTGGGACGATGATGGGCGACCTCGTGTCTGGACACCTGATTTCTATCTCACACAGTTTGGTATCTATCTCGAAGTGTGTGGTTCAAAGGATTTCAATTATGAATATAGAAAGCGTGTTTTTATTGAAAATGGATATTGTGTGATCTTCCTGCATGTTTTCAAAGGACCAAATCAATGGGAGAATCATTTCAAACGATTCCTACAGTATTTCCTTATACTGAAAAATGAAGCATTTTTCAATATATTTCAGAAAGGTGGGATTTAACATGGTGTGCGAAAAATGGGGTGCGATTTAACGGTTTAAATCTAATTTTAATCTCAAAATTTTTTATCGAGAAAATCGATTAGTATCTCAACGATATTTTCTCACGAGATCCTTTTCTTTTTCTCTAGTAAAAAGGATGACTCCCCATCTAAGTATGTTCCCTTCTGATTATACTAAAGAAAAAAATGAATCGCAGTTCTATAGGATGATAATAAGTGACAGATTATTTTCGATTAGTAGTTAAAAAAATTTACATACATCGAGTCCAACCCATACCCATCTATTATCATTTGAATATGCTCCAACAGCTAGATCATATATTCCAAATCCTTTGTTAGTCCATGTCCATTCGTAAGGTTCTTCGGTATCAGTAAATTGAGGAAAGGTATTGATAAAAAATATCACTTCTCTAATACCTACATCCTCTTGTTTCGCCTCAGCTTTGATGGTAATCTTTCCAATGATCACCGGACGTTTCAGAGGAAACAATTTATAGTTGAAAAAGTACAACGCATTCTCAGGTGATTGAATCCGAATAGTCGGTGAAGATGTTCCAACCGTCACATTCGCGATATCGCTACTACTATTTCCCTCACCATCAATCAAGGTTAATGTGGTGATGTATTCTCCTGGCCTTGAATAGATAT
>DAJP01000018.1:1568-4865 GCA_002496355.1 Euryarchaeota archaeon UBA346
CCCCCTGCATCGACAGAGAGTGGGGCGTCACCGAACGCATGGAGATACCCCCAGGTAAGAGTACCATCATGATTCCGCCAAGATGAGCCTACATAAATCGAGCTGTTCTCATCGATGCAGGGTGATGAAAGCACAGCAACGTTAGAAATAAGTTTCTTCCATTTTATCGTCCCATCAGGATTCACCGCAACAATACAAACTCCTGCGCTCACATAAATTGTGCCATCCGCAGAGAGTGCAGGTGATGTCCCATAGATATCTCCACCGACATCAAGACTCCATTTCAGCGTACCATTCGGGTAGAACGCCCGTAATACCTCTGTTCCCACATAGAGCGTCCCATCAGTTGAAATCGCTGCAGATGCAGCCGCAACCTCAGTACCAGTACTCACCTTCCAAATCAATGTTCCATCAGGATGTAATGCATACAGATATCCATCGAACGAGGAAACATAAATCGTCCCATCCTGTGAAATAGAAGGATGTCCTTTGATGTATCCGCCAGTAGGATACCGCCAGCGAAGAGTACCGTTAGGATATATGGCATACATATAATAGTCACCTGAACCAATGTAAATGGTACCATCCTCACCGATAGCGGGATCCGATGTTGCTTTATCTCCTGCATCATAACACCATTTTTCCGATCCATCAGGATTTATCGCATAAAGATTGCCACTTGAATGACCAAGATAAATCGTCCCATCATCGCCAATAGCTGGAGAAGAATGAAACTCCCCGCTACGACGTATCTGCCATTTCAATGAACCATTCTGATTGATGGCAGAAAGATACCCATCCCAGTCACCAACATAGATAGTACCATCATTAGCAATCGCAGGTGTTGACCAAATAACTCCTGGAACATTGTAATTCCATTGAAGGGTCCCATTCGGATAGAGCGCATAAAGATAATGATCACCACCCATACTTCCAAAATAGATAATTCCATTGTTGTCGATAACAGCGCCTGATTCAACTGTACCAGCATCTATTAAAGTTTTAAATCGCCATTTCTCTGTACCAGGATTATTCGCGGTGCTGATTGGACTCTGACTGGTGTGAAATGTATCATGGCAGCTCATCGGCCATGAGGAATTCATCAAACCGCCATTAGACTGTTCACGACCATTACTCCCAACAAATCCAGAAGATAATTCTTCAATCTGAAAAGATACAATATGTATTGCTTGTAATTTATCGTCGTTGATATTCCATGATTCTTCATAGAGATAATAATCATTTTCATATTGTATCGGTTGTATCGTTTTTCTCAAAGAAGTTGATAAGATTGCATCAGTCGTTGGAATAACAAGTATCAATAAGACACAAATTCCTAAGAGGTATCTCCGATTAATTTTTTCCATAGATTCTTTCCCTGATTCTATACATATAATTCATATTCTATTTATAGATTTCCATCCAATAAAACATAATGTTAACATAATAATCTCTTTACATTAGTGATAATTCTAATTAAAATACTGGAAAAAAAAAAAAAAACTATTTAAATTCATTTATGTTACTTATTTCTCATTAATAGGGGAGTTGAAAAAATATGAGAGGAAAGAAAATTGTAACATTTTTGTTAAGTATATTGGTAGGAACGAGTGGGATATTACTAATACCAAAAAACTCAGATGTACGAGCAGATGGTTATCAAAACCCTAGTGGGGAAAACGAAATTGGTCTCAATACCACCTATGTCTGGGAGCTGGTAAAACGATTTGGAAATGTAACGTTTGACGCTGATTGGTCAGAGGAGAATAACATACCGAAAGGACGATCATGGGCAACGGCAGGAGAAAATTATACTATCGATAATATATTAATTCACGAGTGGAGGAATTTTACGAATCCAGCATTCGATGAGTATCAGAAATTACTCATAGGGCCTATCATCGGTAAAACAAGATTATATTCCAATAAGATTGTTATAAAAGACTTTGATCTTACTATTGCGAATCCTTCAAAAACTATACCTATCACTGAGATGTTTCCCATTGGCATCGGTGTAAATACCTATAATAATGACTTAAATGACACATATAGATTTGATAATGTAGATGTAAAAGAAGGAAAATTAATGTCACCTGAGTTTTTAGGTGCATCATTTTTTTCTGATTGCTTAAATGTATCAATTGAATTTTTGAATAACGATTCACTCTTTGGGGGTCGTGTATTATTTCTTGATACGTATGATAATGTCCCAGAAAATCAAAAAGATTTTGTGTTCATTATGAATGAAACCGAAGACTGCGAGGATAAATTAAATAATATCACAGATGCTTCGGCATGTATTTTAATTAAAGGGGATTCTTTTTTTAATTATGAATATGCTGATGAAAAACATTTCTCAGTATTACGTGTGAATCATAATGACGATAATCTTTCAGAAATAATATCCGAGACGAAAAATGGCTCGATATTTTTCGTTGATAATTTATATGAGGAAAACACATTAGTATTTACCAATTTGAGCAATATCTCTTGTATTCCAAATTTAAATTGGGCTTTTGTTATTCCAAGAAGAGCTCCTTCAGATCCCGAATCAAAAGAAAGAGAATTTTTAATGGAACAATTTGGAAATGTCAATGGATATTATTATGATTTCATAAGACTTCAGATAAGTCAGGCTGTTTGGTACTTTTTTTACCATAATATAAGTAAGAATATTGGTTGTAAAGGTTTTATTTTATCTGATTATACTAATACTCATTTTATGACTCATACTGTAAAAGGTTGGGGAAATAAAGAATTTTTTTCTGGATTTCAAGATCGTTGGTGGTTACCAACTTTTTCAGTTAATAAATCAACTGGGGATTTTTTATTAGAACATAAAAACACTGTGAAAGTAACTGGTTCCATAGAACAAGTATATAGATGCCAAACAACAACCGATCCTGGTGTGATAAGCCATAATTTTATCGGATATCGAAATATTACCCAGGATGAAACTGCTCCTGTAACAATTTTGTCTAACAGGATAGATGGCTGGTGGGGTACTACGGAGGGCGACAGTGGTGTTGGTGGAGCAATTCTCCTTGGTATTGCCAAGTATTTTAGTGACTATAATATTATTCCGAGGTGTAATCTACGATTTCTTTTCACCACGGGGGAAGAGTATGGGATGCGAGGTGCACAACATTACAACGATAGCCACCCTCATAATGCTACCATCCCTTATGACAATATCACTCGATGGATCGGATTAGATCAACTTGGATTTTACTTCACAACTTCTGATGATGCCATTAATCTTACAGTAAACATATTAGACAATACGACAAAAGCTGT
>DAJP01000018.1:5259-6190 GCA_002496355.1 Euryarchaeota archaeon UBA346
GATGGGATGGTTACCATCGGTCAGGTGAGGATTATTATGAGGGTGATAGTCTGAACCATACTGATCGTAATGATGTCAATGTGACATTTGAACTTATATGGAATGTGACAAAATATTACGTAGTAAATCCTGATTGTGAAATTGATGGAACAGCATTATTTATACGAACAGATTCTCCAAATGATGAAGACGAAGATGTAGACACAATAGAAGCAACAATTCCGATAAAATCAATATTACCTCAAGATAAAATACGGGTAAAAGCAGTATTAAAAAATCTCTTGGGCTTCCAAGTTGCTTCGGAAACAAGAGATTACGTCATTGGTAATAGTACATCGAACTTTACAATTAATGTCACTCTTCCGCCAGGCCGACTACTTGGACTTTACAAATTATGGTTGTATCTGTATAATTCAACAGGGAGGATCAATCAAATTCTTTCAATATCACCGAATGGTCCAAATGATACGACAAACTCAGATTTTCTATTCCTATACCCGCGGGGAAATCAAGCACCAACTACACCGAC
Source organism: Euryarchaeota archaeon UBA346 (assembly GCA_002496355.1). GTDB lineage: Archaea > Thermoplasmatota > E2 > DHVEG-1 > DHVEG-1 > SM1-50. The sequence continues at coordinate 5,789 of DAJP01000018.1, forward strand.
TCAACCACTGGGTCCAACCTCACTTAAACGTGGAGAACTGGGCAGTTGGTCTGCTCTTACTTATGATCCAAATAATGACCTTGTCGGCCAAAAATGGTATATGTATTATGATACATGGCCGTATACACCACAATACGATACTGGACTTTATGATCCTGAAAGTCTTTCGCTCTTTATAATGCATAGATATTGGACTCTAGGAACATATCAAATCAGAGTAAAAGCATATGATGAATATTCTACGTTATTACATCCCTATGAAAGTGAGCCTTCACCATATTTAACTGTCGAAGTCACCCCCTGGTGTGATATCATAGAACAACAAACCCATCAAGAAGGATTCATCCATGTTGTAGAAGGACTCCCATTTCAGTTCTATGGGGAATTATCTGGAGGTGAAAA
>DAJP01000018.1:6510-7171 GCA_002496355.1 Euryarchaeota archaeon UBA346
CGATTCAGGGATGTACAATGTCACCTTCAACGTCACCGATGAAACTACACAACTGATTGGAAGAACCTATGCCGAAGTGCGTGTCTCCGACCTTGACTCCAACTTCAACATGAACTATTACCAGGGTGCAGCACCAGAAACCATCATAACATTCTGGAATACCTCCAAAGCGAAAAACGGTAACAGTATCACCAATGTCACGTGGGATTTCGACGATGGCACCATTTCCTACGCAAACATCGTTAACCATACCTTTGAAACAGATGGTGATTATAACGTCACATTAACAGTCAAGGACAGCGCGAACAACACTGATGTTGATTACGCTATCCTGCATATCTCTTCCAATCCGGAGCCACAAGAGATCCCGTATGTGCAAAGTCCAGGGGTGCTTCCTCCAGATTCAGAGGCGACGATCCTTGCTGAGATCGTTCCGACCGATCGGAACCTTTCCAGCGTCNNCAGCACCAGAAACCATCATAACATTCTGGAATACCTCCAAAGCGAAAACCGGTAACAGTATCACTAATGTCACCTGGGATTTCGATGATGGCACCATTTCCTACGCAAACATCGTTAACCATGCTTTTGAAACAGACGGTGACTATAACGTTACCTTAACGGTCAAGGACAGCGCGAACAACACTGATGTTGATTACGC
>DAJP01000015.1 GCA_002496355.1 Euryarchaeota archaeon UBA346
CCAGTAGTTCCGAAAGTAAGGAGGGGGGCATGGGAATTCTGACAAAAATATACACTGAATGATTTACTACGATTTGCCTGACGGGCTAAAAGATGTTGATAGTGAGATGAAAACGTGGTTTGTTATGGAAAAATATGATGGAAATTACTGTTGTAATCTAATCCTTTGATTGAAAAATATCGAGAAGGGCATGGGATCATCCTCCCGGGTCGACTGTATAGAGGATGGTGCCGAAGTATTTGGATGTCACCTGGTGATCGTCTTTTATGAATCCGAAAAGGGCGAGGCAGAGGAGGATGTCGGCGAGGATCCAGAGGTTGTAGAGGAGGACGGAGAACATGAAGTAGAAGAGTCTGATGAGGTAGTTCTTGGAGGTGGTTTTGGGCAGGTAGGAGTGTTTCTTGACGCGGTAACTAGTCTCGATTCCCCAGCGTTTTCCGTAGAGGTGGAAGAGTCGTTCGGTGAGGGCGACGTCGTGTTCATCGTAGTGTTCGTTGGTGGCGAACGTATATTTGAGGGTCTCCCCGTTTTCTTTTGTTTCTTGAACAATCACCATTGTGAATGTGGTGTCTGCCAGGGGGAAGTCGGTGATGACGGCGGGGGCGGGTGTGATGTTCAGGATGTTTTTCACGGTGGAGATCTGGGTGCAGGGCATGAGGTATGTGAGGTGGTGGTGTTGGAAGAGTTTGATGGAGTCTGAGTCGAAGAACCCTCGGTCCACGTAGAGTCTGTTGATTTTGATTCGTTCCTGGGCGTAGGTGAGGAGTGTCTCCAGGATCTTTTTTTTGTTATCAAATGGTCCGATGGGGACAGCGAGCAGGGTGAAGCGTTTTGTTGTCTCAACGATGGTGATGGTGGCGAACTTGTAGCATTTTGTGGTGCCGCGTTCCGGCTTCTTCCCAACAACCATGAGGGTGCTTCGGTCGCCGTAGTAGTACCATTCAGTGAAGTCAATCGCGACATCATACTTTTTGCGTGTATCGAAGAGGTTCGCAGTTTTCGTCATCTCCCAAATGACTTCAAAGAGAGTGGTGAACATCCGATGGAGGTCCTGGTACTGTTGGTAGTGTTTCAGATGGTAGAGGAGGGTGTCTGCATCTGGGTTATGTGGTCCCTTAAGTTCTTTGAAGGTTTTGCTCCCGTTCTCCGCAAAATCCTGGGTGAGTCCGAGGTGGATGAGGAGGTCGATGTAATGGTTTTTCGTGTAGATGGCATTGTGGTGGAGGTGGAGGTCGATGAAGGGTGCGACGCGTTTTTTGAAGAGTCGGCAGAGGTCCTGAGTTTTGTCTTTCTTGAGGTGGTAGTGGTTGCGTTCTTTGGTCTCTTTCTGAGGAAGCTCTGGTGCTAGGGTGGTGATCTCCAGGAGGATGCCGAATTTCTCTGAGATTTCTTCAATCTTGGATGCCATGTATATGATGGTGTCTTTGGTTGTTTGGTCCAGGATGTGGTTGTTGAAGTAGCCGATGTGAGCGCGGTTGGGTGTCTGGGTGAACCCGAGTTTGAATTTATCGGAGGGGTTTCTTTTCAAGTGTTTGGTGAGTTTGGTGTAGAATCGTATGTGTTTGAGGTGTTGGTAGACGGTGAGTTTAAGGAGGGAGTCGTAGGTGAATTTGATCTTGCGGTATTTTGGTTGTGGTAACGAGGTGAGGTCGAGTGCTTTGAGGTAGTCTGCGATGGTGATGGTTTTGGTTCCGTTGAATTTCTCGAAGGTTTTATAAATCTCATGATCTATGGTTTGTTTGGAGATCTGTGTGCTTGTTGGCATTCAGGTGTTTCCTGCCAGGGGTGAGCGTCGAAACTTCCCTTGGCAATTACTTATTAAATATATTACTAATAAAGTATATACTTTAAAAGTATATAAATATTTTCTCGTAATATACCATAAATTTATATACTATAAAATAATATATTCCATACGAATGGGGAAAATCAAAATCACAGTGAATGGATTCAGATGTGAGCGATGCGGGCATGAATGGATACCGCGTGAGAAAAAAGAATATCCAAAAGTATGTCCGAAATGTAAGAGCCCCTACTGGGATATACCCCGAAAAAAACCTGTGAAATAATATCCAATATGAAGCTGTTTTCGTGTCATTGTTTCATTGGCTATTCAACAGACAGTTCTTTCAGAATATATTGTTCTGCTTTACCTGGAAATAATCAATTGTGTTTTTAGAAAAACTTTAACAAACTTATTCGTGCAACGCTAGATCTGCCATCATTAGATTCTGCCCAGACAGAGATATCGTAAAAACCAATACCTCTCTCGTTCCAGACCCATTCATATGGTGCTTCATAATCAGAATATTTATACCAAGAATCAATATAAAATGAGACATGGTCAATTCCGACGTCTTCTTGGAAAGCCTCGGCCTTAATAGTGATTTTTCCTATAACTACGATACGTTTTTTCATTGAAAAAAGTTTATGATCCGATACATACAACCCCTTCTCCGGAGAGGTGATTTGTACTGTCGGGGCAGATGTTCCAACCGTCACATTCGCGGTATCGCTACTACTATTTCCCTCACCATCAATCAAGGTTAATATGGTGATGTATTCTCCAGGTCTTGAATAGATATATGTCGGATGTTCTACATTTGAGATATTTCCATCACCGAAATCCCAGTGAAAAGTATAGGGAAGCGCCCCACCAAACGTCGTGCACATAAATGAAATTGGTTCTAAAGCGTAGCCACTGTAAGGCCCCCCTGCATCGACAGAGAGCGGGGCGTCACCGAACGCATGGAGATACCCCCAGGTAAGAGTACCATCATGATTCCGCCAAGATGAACCGACATAAATCGAGCTATTCTCATCTATACCGGGTGATGAAAGCACAGCAACGTTAGAAATAAGTTTCTTCCATTTTATCGTCCCATCAGGATTCACCGCAACAATACAAATTCCTGCGCTCACATAAATTGTGCCATCCGCAGAGAGTGAAGGTGATGTACCATAGACATCTCCACCGACATCAAGACTCCATTTCAGAGTACCATTTGGGTAGAACGCCCGTAATACCTCTGTTCCTACATAGAGCGTCCCATCAGTTGCGATCGCCGCGGATGCAGCGGCAACCTCTTCTCCAGTATTTACTTTCCAAATCAATGTTCCATCAGGATTTAGAGCATAAAGAAACCCATCGAATGAAGGGATATAGACCGTTCCATCTGGTGCGATGGAGGGATGTCCCTTGATAACCCCGCCAGTAAGATATCGCCAACGAAGAGTACCATTCGGATTAATAGCATACAAATAATTATCACCGGAACCAATGTAAATGGTACTATCCTCACCGATAGCGGGATCCGATGTTGCTTTATCTCCTGCATCATACCACCATTTTTCCGATCCATCAGGATTTATCGCATAAAGATTGCCACTTGAATGACCAAGATAAATCGTCCCATCATCGCCAATAGCTGGAGAAGAATGAAACTCCCCGCTACGACGTATCTGCCATTTCAATGAACCATTCTGATTAAGAGCAGAAAGATACCCATCCCAGTCACCAACATAGATAGTACCATCATTAGCAATCGCAGGTGTTGACCAAATAACTCCTGGAACATGGTACTTCCATTGAAGGGTCCCATTCGGATAGAGCGCATAAAGATAATGATCACCACCCATACTTCCAAAATAAACAATTCCATTGTTGTCGATAACAGCACCTGATTCAACTGTACCTGCATCTATTGAAGTTTTAAATCGCCATTTCTCTGTACCGGGATTATTCGCGGTGCTGATTGGACTCTGACTGGTGTGATATGTATCATGGCAGCTCATCGGCCATGAGGAATTCATCAAACCATCATTAGACTCTTGATGACTATTACTCCCAACAAATCCAGAAGATAATTCTTCAATCTGAAAAGAAACTGTAGGTATTGCTTGTAATTTATCGTCGTAGATATTCCACGATTCTTCATACAGATAACAATCATTTTCATATTGTATCGAATGTATCGTTTTTCTCAAAGAAGTTGATAAGATTGAATCAGTCGTTGGAATAACAAGAATCAATAAGACACAAATTCCTAAGAGACATCTCCGATTAATTTTTTTCATAAATTCTTTCCTTGATTCTAAACATATAATTCATATTCTATTTATAGATTTCTATCCAATAAAACACAATGTTAACATAATAATATCTTTACATTAGTGATAATTCTAATTAAAATACTGGAAAAAAAAAAAAAAACTATTTAAATTCATATATGTTACTTATTTCTCATTAATAGGGGAGTTGAAAAAAAATGAGAGGAAAGAAAATTGCATCATTTTTGTTATGCATATTGGTAGGAACGAGCGGAATAGTACTCATACCAAAAAACTCAGATGTACGAGCAGATGGTTATCAAAACACTAGTGGAGAAAACGAAATTGGTCTCAACACCACCTATGTCTGGGAGCTGGTAAAACGATTTGGAAATGTAACGTTTGATGCTGATTGGTCGGAGGAGAATAACATACCGAAAGGACGATCGTGGGCAACGGCAGGAGAAAATTATACTATCGATAATATATTAATTAATGAATGGAGGAATTTTACGAATCCAGCATTCGATGAGTATCAGAAATTACTCATAGGACCAATCGATAAAGAACCATATAAGGATAGACTTTATTCAAACAAGATTGTCATAAAAGATTTTGATTTAACTATTGAAAATCCCGAAAAAATTATCCCGAATAGTGAAATGTTCCCCATAGGTATCGGTTGGAGCGAAGATAATATTTTAAACCATACCTATGGATTTTATAATGTAGATATATTAGAAAAAAATCTCTTTGCAAATGATTTTTTAGGTGAATCTTTTTTTCCTAATCGTCTAAATGTATCCGTACAGTTCTTGAATAGTGATACTCTCTTTGGTGGTTCTCCTGTATATCTCTCGCAGGATGACCCTGTTCCAGAAGACCAAGATGGTCTGGTGTTCATCATGAATGAAACAGAGGACTGCGAGGATAAGCTAGATAATATTACAGATGCCTCGGCATGTATATTGATTAAAGGTAATTCTTTTTACAGTTATGAACAAGCCGATGAAAAACAATTTTCGATATTGCGCGTGGATGAGACTGATGATAATCTTTCAGAGATACTATTAAAGATGGAAAATGGTTCTGAGTTTTTCGTTGATAATCTCTATGATTCAAATAGATTAGTCTTCACTAATTTAAGTGATGTTACTTGTATACCTGAGGGTCTAATCTGGGTTTTTGTTATACAAAGAACCGCTCCCTCAGATCCACGATCGCGTGAACTTAGAGTTGTGGAGAATTATTTAGGATCTCTTAATGGATATTATTACGATTTCTATCGATTACAATTATCGCATAAATTTTGGTATCGAGTTCATGAAATATGGGGGATTACGAGAGGTTGTCTAGGTTATATTTTATCTGATTATACGAATACTCATTTTATGACTCATACTGTAAAAGGTTGGAATTGGTTCTCAGATGCGTACAGTGACAGATGGTGGTTACCAACTTTTTCAGTTAATAAATCAATTGGGGATTTTTTATTAGAACATCATAACACTGTGAAAGTCACTGGTTCGATAGAACAAG